>NZ_LT906465.1:0-307208 GCF_900187185.1 Chryseobacterium taklimakanense | reverse complement strand
AAGGTTGATCATCGGTTCAATGGCGAGGGCTATGCCGTCTTTCAGGACTTTCCCGCTGCCTTTTTTGCCGTAGTTTGGAACTTGTGGGTCTTCGTGCATTTTTCTACCAAGCCCATGACCTACCAGTTCGCGCACAACCCCATAGCCGTGAGCTTCGCAGTAAGTCTGAATGGCATTCGAGATGTCTCCAACCCTTTTGCCGCGAACGCACTGTTCGATACCTTTATAAAGAGATTCTTTGGTAACTTTTAAAAGCTTTTTTACTTCCGGAGCCACTTCACCCACTTCAAATGAATACGCGTGGTCGCCGTAGAAGCCGTTCATATAAACGCCGCAGTCCACAGAAAGTATGTCACCTTCCACCAACGGTTTATCATTGGGAATGCCGTGCACTACTTCCGCGTTGGGCGAAATACACAAATTTTTGGGAAAACCGTACATTCCGAGAAATGCAGGCTCGCCACCGTTATCACGAATGAATTCAGCGGCTATTTTATCGATATGGTTGGTTGTTACTCCCGGTTTGATTTCTTTGGCAACAAGGCCTAAGGTTTTGGAAACCAGCTGTGCGCTTTGTTTCATCAGACGGAGTTCGTCAAGAGATTTTAAGTGTATCATTTTAGTTTTACCAGAAAAGGCCTTTTTTCTTTTCTTTCTTTAGTTTTGAATAGGCTAAAACTTCGCCGCCTTCTACACGGAATTCTATTTTTTCGTTGATGATATTGTAGATTTCGCCCCAGCCCGGAAACCCGCCGAGATTTCTGTCATCGATAAACAAATCTGCATCAATCTTTCTTGAAGCACCTTCTGAATCAAAAATTTCGCCTTCAAAACTGGAATTTACCGCATAAAATTCCACCCCGTTTTTCCTGCAGAATTCCACGGCTTCCTGAAGGGACTGTCCGTGTCGATATGTCCATAGAATCAGCCTGTATCCTTCGCTCTGAAGTTTTTTAAGGGTTTCAAACGCAAATGTTTTGGCTTTACCGATCCCGGGATATGCATCATCTACGATGGTTCCGTCGAAATCTATTGCCAGTTTTTTATTGCTCTTCATCATAATTTTTAAAATTTTGCGATTTGCAAAGATAAAAAAAAGAGCCGTACCATTGCCGATACGACTCCCTTAATAGTAATCCTTAAAATTTAGCTTTTTATCCATTTGAACTGATATTCCTGATCTGGCGTCGCAATTCTGTCGGTGAGCCGCTGCAGCCTTGCCGGCAGTTTCATCAGGTATTCCTGAGCTCTCTGCGCAGTTTCAGTAAGACCGGAAATGTGTTCGATGTTCCAGTCTGCCAGCAGTTCCTTTAAAATATCGATATAATCCTGGGCGGTGTACACCATACATCTTTGGGCAGCATCCGAAAAGTGAGACCACAGTTCTCCTGCCTTTTGTCCGCTTTCGCGCAGCATATGCGCGGGCATTACGATTTTTTTCTTCATCATATCTTCAAAAGCCAGCATCATTTCAGACGGATCGAGTTCAAAAATCCGGGTGATGAAATGTTTATAGGCTTTTGCGTGGCGGGCCTCATCGGCGGCAATTACAGCGCACATTTTTGCCAGTTTTTTATCACCGTGCTGTTTGGCAAAAGTTCCTACCCGACGGTGAGAAATATTGGTTGCCGTCTCCTGAAAACTGGTGTACACGAAATTACGGTAGGGATCCATCGATGTTCCGAGATCAAACCCATCCTGAATAAGATACTGTGTGGTAATCTCCACTTCGCGCATATTCACCCGCCCGCAGAGATAGAGGTATTTGTTAAGCAAATCGCCATGCCGGTTTTCTTCGGCAGTCCAGCAACGTACCCATTTGCTCCAGTTGCCGCCTTCTTCCTGCTCCACACCGTCGATCCCCATAATCCAGCTTTCGTAGCTGGGCAAAGCTTCTTCGGTAATGCAGTCGCCGATTAAGGTTACGAACAGATCATAATCCATATCCTGCGCGAAATGCTGAAGTTCCTGGAGCTCATGTTTGAAATCATCAGACGCAGCATCCGGAAGAAAATCAGACGGTTGCCATATTTTTTCTACCGGTGTAAGGTAATTATCTATAAATAAATTTACTTCCCTGCTCAAAGTTTTCATCACTTCAAGCCTCACGAGTTTGTTGTACATGCTCTTTTTTTATTATTTCACAAAGGTAATTTTTAAATATTATTTATGGCATAATTTTGCAGTTTATTTTAAACATAAAAAAAATCAGCGCCTTAAAACGCTGATTTCAAAAATATTAAAGATGTAATTTTATTTAATCAGGATTTCTCCAGTCATGATTTCCGGAACCTGAATTCCCATCGCTGTTAGAATTGACGGCGCTATATCACCAAGTTTTCCGGGTTTCAGATTCCAGGTTCTGTCTTTATCCATCACGATTAAAGGAACCAAATTAGTCGAATGCTGGGTGTTTGGCGAACCGTCCGGATTGATCATCAGATCGCTGTTTCCGTGGTCAGCAAGAATGAAAACGGTATAGCCGTGCTCATAAGCCGCGGTGGCTACCTTGGCGATACATTTATCTACAGTTTCGGCAGCTTTCACCGCAGCTTCAAAAACGCCGGTATGCCCTACCATGTCGGTATTTGCAAAATTTAAACAAATAAAATCTGCCGTTTCACCTTCTATTTCAGGCAAAATATTTTCGGTAATGTCATAAGCCGACATTTCCGGTTTGAAGTCGTATGTAGGAACATCTTTCGGGCTTGGGCAAAGGATTCTTCTTTCACCGTTGAAAGCCTCTTCCCTGCCGCCGGAAAAGAAAAATGTCACGTGCGGATACTTTTCGGTTTCTGCAACACGGATTTGGGTTTTGCCGTTCTGTTCCAGGATTTCGCCCAAAGTCCCGGTAAGTACTTCTTCATCAAAAACCACTTTTACGTTGCTGAAATCCTTGTCATAATTGGTCATCGTGATATAATACAAATCCAGCTTATGCATCCCAAATTCGGGATAATCTTTTTGTGACAGTACCTCGGTAATCTCACGACCTCTGTCTGTCCTGAAATTGAAACAGAAAACAACATCGCCACTTTCAATTGTTGCTGCAGGAAGATTGCTTTCTTTCAGATGGATCACCGGCTTCAGGAATTCGTCCGAAATTCCTGCATCATATGAAGCCTGAATGGCACCCAACACGTCATGAGTCTGAATACCGATGCCGTTAACCATCGCATCGTACGCCAGCTTTACACGCTCCCATCTCTTATCGCGGTCCATCGCATAGTACCTTCCGATCACTGATGCCAGTTTCCCACCGACATTCTGCATGTGTGAAAGAAGGTCGCTTATAAATCCTTTCCCCGAATGTGGATCGCAGTCGCGGCCGTCTGTAAAAGCATGAACGTAAACCCTTTCTGATACTGCGTTTTCGTGGGCAGCAGTAAGTAAACCTTTCAGGTGGTTGATGTGTGAATGTACACCCCCATCCGATGCTAAACCGATAAAATGGATGTTCTTATTATGTTCTTTGGCATAATCGAATGCTGCCGTAATCTTATTTTCTTTTCCTAAAGTCGCGTTTTCAACCGCCATATTCAGTTTTACCAGATTTTGGTAAACGACACGGCCGGCGCCAAGATTCATGTGCCCCACTTCAGAATTTCCCATTTGTCCGAAAGGCAAACCTACACCAAGGCCGCTCGCTTCCAGGGTGGTATGCGGAAATTTTTCGTAACAGGAATCCATAAACGGCGTATTTGCCTGGTCGATGGCAGAGACTTTCGGATCGGTTCCCAAGCCCCAACCGTCGAGGATTGCCAATAAAGCTTTTTTAGACATTTTTTTCGATATTAGATTACTGCAAAATTAATCAATTCGAATCAAAAGAAAGATTATTATCGCCCTGTTTTGTATCATGGGGCAAACGGAACTGCGGGGAAGATTTTAAGCCCCATTTTTCAAGTAATGGTTGTTCTAAGCTAAATTCCCTGTACTCATCCGGATTCATAATTGGAACGCCTTTTATGATCGGATAAATTCTCTGGCATTCGGTACAGACAAAGTAGCCTTCGGTGATTTTATCTTCGTTTTGTGTGATGATGTGGAGCATTAAATCCTGCTTGTCGAACGGGCAGCAAAGCATCTCCACAGTTGAAATTTTCATTTTATGAATTTAATAATGTTAAATATTGTTTTAAAGCTTCTTCCGGGTGTTGCGCACCTAAAATTCCCGAGGCCACTGCAATGCCGTCGTACGGCACTTCTTTGAGTTTTGAAATATTTGCCGGATTGATGCCGCCTGCCAAAAATATCTGTCCTGAAAACATTTGCCGGCTTTCTGTGATGGTTTCAAAATTTACAAACTCGCAGCTGTTTGCCGTTACCGAAGGGAACAACGAACAGAATGAAATATAATCTGCACCCAATTCTTCGGCCTGACGGATTTTTTCAAGGTCATTACCGGTGGTAAAACCAAGCATCATCTGGCTTCTCACGGAACGGAATTCCCCGAAATCCACTGGCTGCTCATCGAAATGCACTCCCGAAAGATTCAGTTCTTCCGCAAGTCGCCAGTTTTGATTGATCAGCACCGGCACTTTGTGATGACGGCAGAGATCACTTATTTCTTCAATAAACTTTTTGTCATAGAGATTTCCCCAAAGCTGTACCGCAAAAATTTCGCTGTACGGTAAAACCGATTTCAACGATTCCTGTAAATGGTCCGGGTTCTGAGATATGTCGGCAATGAGATAAACAGATTTCATTTCCAGTTTTTTTGAAGTGCATTATAAAAAGCAGCCCAGTACGAATCGGTTTCCGGATGTTTGTACTCCTTAATTTCATGTTCAGAAATAATCCTGTACCCCGAATTTTTCTCCTTTACAGTTCCGATGACCGCACAGCTGATATTTTCTGAATTTAATTTTGTTAAAAGGTTTTCTGCACCATGAGGTTTTACCGTTATGATCAGAGATCCAGCACCTACACTCTGGAAGGCATCATAACCAAACAGTGCAGACATTTTCCCGGTTTCCTCATCAATAATGATTTTGGACTCATCAATTTCAAAACCTTTATCTGAAGCGTGCATCATTTCGTACACCGCACCAAAAATCCCGCCTTCAGTGACATCGTGCATCGCAGTGACGCCGTCAGAATTCGCTGCAATCAATGCTTCTTTCAAAACCGAAGTCTGCTCGAATTTACCGCTTGTTTTCAGCCAAAAATCTTCACCAAAATGTTCTTTCACCGTTTCAGGAAAAGACTTCGAAAGAATGGCCGTTGACATCATTGCGGCGGATTTGGTCATTATAATCAAGTCGCCGTCCTTAGCGTTGGCAGAGGTAAAATATTTGCCGATATCTCCCACTGCAAACATGGTGATTCCGCCCGCAAATGTGGAATTTTGGCCGGGAACAAAGCCGGTATGGCCACCCACGATGCTGATCTGCAGTTCATCACAGTAATGATGCGTATAATCCCAGTAATCTTTAAATTCTTCCGCGCTCATGGTGTCCGGAAGGTTTAAAACAACCTGTGCAAACTGCGGTGCATAACCGGAAGTGGCAATATCATTGGAAGTAAGAACTACCGAAAGCCATGCGGAATCCTTAGCGCCCAACCCCGGAATAAAAGACATCGGGTCACTGGCAGAAATAAGGATTTTTCCTGACCCCAGGTCAATCACAGAAACATCCACACCGAATTTGGGTTTCATCAGGATTTCCGGCCTTTGGAAACCACACTTTTCAGAGATGTTCTGCTTGAAGAAATCGAGGTTTATTTTTCCTGCCTTTGCCATTATTCCACATCTAAAAACTGAACATACAGCCCGAAGAAATCACCGTAAGGGACATTCCACTGCTGCACAGGGAACCATTTGGGCAAACCTGTGGCGGACCACCTTATGATGTATTTTCTGCCTTCCAAAGCTTCATGAATAATTTTTTGAAGCTTGGCCGGCGTGTAAAACGTTGCCGTTACGTAAAACGGATTTTTCCCGAACATCTGCTGCACTCTCCTTCTGAGGACTTTTGGTGAGTTCCGGTTCATCATGCCCATTGCGATGCCGTATTTGGCTACTCTCGCAGCTTCGCGGATCACTTTTACCGGGTCTTTATAATATTCAAAAGTGGTGATGAAAGCCAGTGCATCAAAAGTATGGTCGCGAAACGGCATATGGTGCGAATCAGCCATCACCAAATCACCCGGAAACAGACGGATCGCCTGCGAAAGCATCAGCGGAGAAATATCTGCACCATAAGCTTCGATCCCGATGTTGTGCCACCATCTGGTAAAACGTCCGGTACCGCAGCCAAACTCGAGCAGTTTGTTGATGCGTCCGTCTTCGGTAACGAGTTGCTCCATTACTTTTTTCTGCCATATTTCGGCTCTCTTGTAGCGGCCTTCGTACCAAAGTTCATAAGTGTCGGTGTGTTCCCTGTTGAAAAACCATTCCGGGCGGTTTTGCCAGCTTTTAAACTGCTCGGGAATCAGCACGCCCTTGCCTGTGTTTTGTAGTTCCAAAATTTTAAGTTTTAAAATAAATTATCTTTCAAAACCTGATCAAGAAAATGCATAAACGGATACAGTTATGGAACAGAAATATCCATAAAAAAGAATCTCAGCATCCCTCCGCAGGTATTATCCCAATCAGGTTTTCCGGGTATCATCTCAGCTTTTCACAGCACCCCGTGCTCATTTGACAAATTTAACAAAAGTTTTCGGATTAAAAGCATGTTAAAGGCTAATTGCCGAAAGATTAAACGCTATTAACCTTCAAAAAAACTATAATAGGAAGGCGTATTGGAATTTTAATATTAAATTTACATTATGGATTTAAGAGACCAACTAAAAAACCTTTTCCCTGACCACCAAGAACAGGATTTTGAGATGCCCGAAGAGAAATTTGTGCAAAGAGAACCTCTGGTTTGCAAATACGAGAAAAAAGGCCGCAACGGTAAACCCGTAACGCTGATCGAAGGTTTTGAAGGGAGTGATGAAGAGCTGAAGAAAATTTCAAAAAAGATAAAAACCACCCTCGGAATCGGCGGCTCCGAAAAAGACGGCACCATCATCATACAGGGCGATAACCGTGATAAAATCATGGAAATCCTGAAAAATATGGGTTACAAAACGAAACGTGTCGGAGGGTGATTACTCTGAGTTGAACTTATATTGAATAATTTTAAACAAAAAGATATGCTGAATAAACTCGCAGCTTCCGAGCTGGTGCTGAATGATGACGGAAGTGTTTACCACCTGAACCTTTTGCCTGAAGATATTGCCCAAAAAATTATTTTGGTCGGGGACCCCGACCGTGTGCCAAAGGTTTCAAAATATTTTGACAAAATTGAAGTCAGAAAAAATAAAAGGGAATTTTATACCCATACCGGAACACTGCGCGGCGAAAGAATCACGGTGATGTCTTCAGGGATCGGTACCGAAAATATCGATATTGTGATGAATGAGCTTGATGCACTGGTGAATATCGATCTTAAAAACAAGGAATTCAAAACAGAACATACTGCACTTGAGCTTTTCCGCCTGGGAACCTGCGGTTCTGTAAACGCCGACATAGAGGTTGACAGCATGTTGGTTACTGAAAATGTGGTGGGACTTGACGGACTTCTTCATTTTTATCCGGATTATGAGTTTGAGAACGATTTCTCAAGAAATTTCCTTGATAAGTTCCCATATGAGAAGATTAAAGGAATGCTCTATTTTTCGGATTGGGCAGAAGATATTTCCGGCTATTACAAAGAGGCGCAATACCACGGCAATACAGCGACCTTCCCAGGATTCTATGCGCCACAGGGAAGACAGCTGCGTTTAAAAGCTTTGGATGATCAATTTCTTGAGACTTTAAACGACCTTGGCGTTTCCAATTTCGAGATGGAAACTTCTGCAATTTACGGTCTGTCGAAACTTCTTGCCCACAAAGCACTAACCGTAAACAACGTCGTTGCGAACCGCCGACGCGGCGAATTTGTGGCGGATCACCACACCTCCGAAAAAAGAATGATCGAGTGGGTTTTGGAAAGAATAATCAGCTAATATAACCAGGGCGGAATGCTGAGGGCTTGCCTGCGTTCCTGCTTCCTGCTGATTTTTTTACCTGTTTTTCTTTCGTATATCCTTGTGGCCTTATTTTATATTTCTCCATAGTAAGTCCATAGTAAGTCCAATGTATCTCTATTAATTTATTGGAGATATTTTAGATTTAAAATTTATTTGATATATACTTTGATCGATGATGAGCACGGGTAAAACAGAAGCTCGTATAACATACAAGCGTTCACCAAACTGATTTCCAAATATGGAAAATTGAAAGTGTGGAATCAGCGCACTGGATTTTGACTGTGGGGGCTCCTCCGGTTTACAGGGAAATTTAGCAACGATGCGGAATGCTTTTCCGGGATTTATTTGTGGGCCGGGTGAAAAAATATTTTATTGCCGGTAACCAATTCCGGCAATATATTTCTTAATATGAAGACTCCGACGCAACAGTCACGCAACATCTGCAAAGTGATGATGATTTTTGTCTCAATGATCACATGTCAACCAAAATGACAATAAAATGTACTAAAATTTTTATCTATTTTGAAAAAATAAAACAATCCGTTTAGCGTATATTATCGTTAATTACAAAAGTTGTTACATATTTATCAATTATATTTCCGCATTTATCACTTTACTGCATCATGGTATCAAGTTTGATGACGGTAACCAGGGCCAGTTGTTGCATAAAAGATACACAAGGATCCTGATTCTCCCATTTTACAAACCAACATTAAAAATAATATTATGGAAATTACTGTTCAACCCTATTCCGGAGAGGAATATGATATGATCGTCTTTTGTCATCTCCGCTGGGATTTCGTCTATCAAAGACCACAACACCTTATTTCAAGGCTTGCCAAAGACCGTAAAATCTTAGTCGTTGAGGAACCTGTTCAAACAAAACTCAATGGAAAAGGCTCCTTTGAGATCCGGAAGATTAGTTCAAATATCCATGTTTTTCAGCCGCCTGTGAATAGTATTGAAGAGATCGGGCCATATCTCCGCAAAAGGCTAAGTTCTAAATCTTTTGAGATAGGTTGGTTCTATTCACCAGCTTTCGTTTCTGTTTTGGAACATCTGGATTTTGATACCGTAGTTTACGACTGCATGGATGAACTTTCACTATTCCGTGGTGCACCAAAACAATTGATAGACCAGGAAAATCAGCTCTTGCAGGCTGCCGATGCAGTGTTTACCGGCGGAAAATCCCTTTATGAGTCTAAATCGCAAAAGCACCACAATGTGTTTTGCTTCCCTAGCTCTGTAGATTTGGATCATTTTTCCAATACGGACTTAGAAAAACCTGAAGACATGCGCAACATCCCATCTCCGATCGTTGGCTATTACGGCGTTATTGATGAACGAATTGATCTTGATCTTCTTCATAAAACTGCGATAATGAGCCCTGAATTTTCTTTCGTGATGGTAGGACCGCTTTGCAAAATCAGCGAAGCCGATCTTCCCCGGACAAATAATATTTTTTATCTCGGCATGAAATCTTATGAAGAACTTCCGGCTTATCTGAGTTATTTCGATATTGCCATGATGCCGTTTGCTTTGAATGATGCTACCAAATTCATCAGCCCGACAAAAACGTTAGAATACATGGCGGCTTCCAAGCCGATCATTTCAACCAAGATAAAGGATGTGGTTAGAGATTACAGCGACTGCATTATGTTGGTTGAAAATGCTGAAGAGTTCCATCATGCAGTTCAGAATCCGCACTCTCAGTTTCAGAAAAGATACCATGAAATTCTGGAAAAAACGTCCTGGGATACAACCGCTGCGAAAATGAGTTCCATCCTAGAAAAAATATTGATATAATGAAGGAAGACATATTAATTATAGGTGCCGGAATTTCAGGTGCTACCTTGGCAGAACGGTACGCTTCTATCGGAAAAAAAGTTGTGGTTCTTGAAAAAAGAGGCCATATCGCAGGCAACTGCTACGATGAATATGATGAGAATGGAATTTTGGTTTCAAAGTATGGAGCTCACTTGTTTCACACCAATGATGCCGGTGTATGGGAATACGTACAGCGTTTTGCAGAGTGGTATCCGTGGGAGCACAAAGTCATTGCAAGAGTAGATAATAAAACCGTTCCAATTCCGGTCAATATCGATACGGTAAACATCTTATTTGGCGAAAACATCAGTACGGAAGACGAAATGAAAGCCTGGCTGGATAAAAACCGGATTCCTTTTGATAAACCTAAAAATGGAGAAGAAGCCGTTATGAACCGAGTGGGGCCTGTGCTGTATGAGAAAATGTTTAAACATTACACGAAAAAACAATGGGACAAATATCCGGAAGAACTCAATGCTTCAGTGCTGGAAAGAATACCGGTGCGTTACAACCACGACGGGCGTTATTTCTCCGACACGTACCAGGCATTACCTAAAGGCGGATATACAAAAGTTTTTGAAAATATGCTGAACCATCCTAACATTACCGTGATGCTGAATACGGATTATTTCGATGTAAAGGATCAGTTTGAGGGTTTCGAAAAGTTGTTTTATACCGGGCCGATTGACCGTTTTTTTGAATTTCAGGATGAGATGATGGAAAAGCTCGAATATCGATCCATTAATTTTGTTACCGAACATTTGGATCAGGAGTTTTTTCAGGAAAATTCTGTAGTGAATTATCCAGGCCAAGAAGTGGATTATACCAGAATTATAGAATACAAACATTTCGGGAATCAGCAGTCTCCCAAAACCAGTATTGTAAAAGAGTATACTGTAGACACTGGCGAACCTTACTATCCGGTTCCGAACGAAAGAAATCAGCAGATTTACGAGAAATACAAGGAGAAAGCCGATCTGTTACAGAATGTATATTTCGTAGGAAGGCTGGCTAACTATAAGTATTTTAATATGGATCAGGCATTCAGAAATGCCCTCGACCTGTTTAACAGTTTAGAAGCATCAAATCTGAAACCGCATGACAAATCCTTTGTTTAAAAGTTATTTTATGGGAGGATTTGAATGTGCCGACCACATCAACCGAACGGGGCAGCGTGTCAATCTCCTGAAAGAAACCCAGCATGACATTCGTGCGGAAGAAGATTATATTCTGCTTAAGAATCTTGGAATCCTCACTGTACGAGAAGGAATTTGCTGGAGTGAAGTGGAACAGTATCCCGGAGTTTATGATTTTTCTGAAGTTGGGAAAAGAATGAATGCAGCGCAGAAACACGGAGTTCAGCAAATCTGGGATCTGATCCATTTTGGATATCCGGACGCACTCTACCCTACTCATCCTCATTTTGCAGACCGTTTTGAAAACCTGTGCCGTGCTTTCACAAAGTTTTATCTTGAAAACAGTGCCGGTCCTTTGTTTGTTGTTCCTGTGAATGAGATAAGTTTTCTTTCCTGGTTTTCGGGAGATGACCGGGGAACCGTGCCTTTTGCTGTGAACAGCGGCTGGGACATGAAATATCACCTATGCAAGGCAGCAATACAGGGAATTAAAGCGATGAAAGAAGAACTTCCCGACTGCAAGATTGTACTGGTAGAACCCCTGATCAAAATTCACAGCGACGGCGAAGCAGACGAAGACCTTTTCCGAAAAAACGAATATCAGTTTGAAGCGATGGACATCATCGGCGGACGCATGTGCCCTGAACTGGGAGGCGATGAAAGTTTTCTGGAAATACTCGGCTTCAATTATTACTGGAACTGTCAGTGGCGCGGGAATGCCAACAGTCTCTTCTGGCCCGATAACAATAACGAGCGTATCCCATTGAGTGATCTCCTTACAGCAGCCTATGAGCGTTATAAGAAACCGATTTTTCTCTCCGAAACGGGCCACTTTGGAGAAGGAAGAGTACCTTGGCTGGAAGAAATTAGCGAGCAATGCCGTATTGTTCTGAAAAACGGGATCGATTTTCAGGGCATTTGCATTTATCCCGTAACTGACAGGCCGGACTGGGATGATCTTTCCGCTTACAGCCAATGTGGCCTCTATGATTTGGACATCCAGGGAAACAGAATTCCTCATCAGGAATCTATTGCTTGTCTCCAAAAAGAAATCTCAATTTTGAACCAACACCCTCATCTTTTCAACTTAAAAAAAGAAGATTATGAAATCACGAAAAATAAAAACCGGCATCACTTTCAGTTGCTTTGATCTGCTGCACGCCGGGCATATAAGAATGCTGGCTGAAGCCAAATCCCAGTGCGACTATCTCATTGTAGGCCTTCAAACCGACCCTACTATTGACCGGCCGGAAAAAAACAAACCGGTGCAGACCGTTGTAGAGCGGTACACACAGCTGAAGGGCTGCCAATATGTAGATGAAATTATTCCCTACACCACGGAAAGAGATCTGGAAGATATTCTGAAACTGTATCAGATAGACATCCGGATTCTGGGGGATGAATACAAAGACAAGAATTTTACTGGAAGAAGTTTCTGTGAAGAAAATGGAATCACGCTTTATTATAACAAAAGGCACCATCGGTTTTCCAGCACGCTGCTCCGTTCGGAAGTGTATAAAAAGGAAAAGGCAAAAAATCTCCCTGCTGATGTGCAGCCGGAAATAACCTCTTCACAATTTAGCAAAAACGGCAAAATAACTTAAAGTAAAGCAGTAAAAACCATAATAAACCGCCTCAAAAAGAATGATTGAGACGGTTTTTTTATTTTAAATAAAGCAAATCCAAGAGCGTTATTGTAGCATATAGCTAATTCACTTGAAATTTGAGCTCCATTAGCTCTTGAGAATTTACTTTACCCAACGGATCACAGGGTAAAAAAGTTTCTGTAACAACATTATCCGGAACTTCTGCCTATACATCTCAGGTTGGAACTTCAATTTACGACGATATGTTTTATGGCAGTATTTCGAACTCAACATGGGCTGGAGACACTTATAATATTGCATACAGCGATAACCCGGCGAACATCAAACAGGGAGAAAAAGCAATTCAGTGGAACGCGAAGGCATGGTCTGCTTTCCAGATTGATAACAGCCCTAATATACCTTCTGCGTCTAAAGGGATTAGATTCTACATAAAATCCGCAGCTCCAATCAGTAACGGAATCAAACTCATATTAAACTATAGCTGGGCTGCCACTCCAACGATTAGTTCAGAAACAGATTATAAGTATATTGAAATTCCATGGTCCGAATTTGGACTTGCATCTGCTCCTGCAACAATGAATTTAACATTTAATCACGCTCAAGGAGAACCAAACGACATCTATTTGGATGACATCGGATATTACTACTGATATGTTAATCAGCTAAAGAGGCAGTTATATTCTGCCTCTTTTTTTACCGGATCATTTTGAACAAGCCAAATTATTTTTAATGACGTGTAAGATCCCCCAAAAACCAACGGGGACCGCGAAAATTTGGATTCTCCATGCAACCCAAACTGCAATTGCAGCAAACGTGAGAAAAATTTTATGTTGTAAAAGTTTACAGCATGAAGATACTTTTGAACGGAAGCTTCGGGAGTTTTTTTTGAGTTTTACGTGCTTAATCGACGGAAAAATTCAAAGCGAGTGGCGAGGCTTCGGAAGAGTCTCTTTTTTTGGATCGCTTTTAGTTAAACACAGTATTACTAAAGTTTACGTTGAATATATATTCTAATGCTCAAAGGCACCTTACTTTTTAAACTGCACGGCATTTTCACTTACAATGGCAATCCACCAAGTGATCACAGATCATGCCTGTCGCCTGCATGTGTGCGTAAACGACTGTGGAACCCATGAACTTGAATCCGCGCGTTTTTAAATCCTTTGCCAAGGCATCCGAAATTTCCGATGTCGCCGGCACATCTTCTAGTGTTTTGGGGTGATTGATGATGGGCTGGCCATTCACAAAACTCCAGATGTATTTTGAGAAGGTCCCGAACTGCTTCTGCACCTCCATAAACCTTCGCGCATTATTGATCGTGGCCGTTATTTTCATGCGGTTTCTGATGATTCCCGTATTCTTCATCAGCTCTTCCACTTTTGCTTCGTCATAGGCAGCAATCTTTTTATAATCGAAATCATCAAATGCTTTTTTAAAGTTCTCCCGTTTCGAAAGTACGGTGTACCAGCTCAGTCCCGCCTGAAAACTTTCAAGGGTCATAAACTCAAAAATAGTCTCATCGTCATACACCGGTTTTCCCCAGATATGATCATGGTAATCCCTATACAAATCGTCCTTTTCGCACCAGCCGCACCTTATTTTTTCCATTTTCAGTATTTTAAATTTAAATTTACATAATTTCCATTTTAAAGTGGTTTAACATAACCTTAACTCTTTTGAGCCTTAAAATTGTATAGTTTTACATAACAATAAATCAATAAAATATTAATTTTTTAAATCACAAAATTATGGACAACCAAGATTACAACAAAGCAGAAAATGCGGTTGAAAAAGCAAAATGGACAGTAAACGATTATGCAGACAGAGCTAAGGACTATATCCGCGAACAGCGCGAAAAGAATCTTGAGCCAACTGCAGAAGGCTGGATGGACCGTGCAAAAGAAAATGTTTCAGATGCGTGGGAAGACACTAAAGATGCGGTATCAAATGCTTGGGAAGAAACCAAAGACTGGGCAGAAAACGCCTGGGATAACACCAAAGACGCAGCTGACGATGCTTGGGATGCAACCAAAGATGCCGCGAGTGATGCAAAAAACGAAATAGATAAGGCAACCAACTAATCTATAGTTTTTTATATTTCAAAAGAAGGAAACCAACTCAGACTTGGTTTCCTTTTTTTTATACAATCATCTGAGATTTTAGGAAAGTGGTACAGAGCAGGAATGTAGCCCAGCTCGGGCAAGATAAATGAGCGCCCAGCCCTTATTCAAAGTTTTTTAATTTCCTGTATATATCTTTCGATAATTTCATCCTGTGTAGCCCAGGACGTGATCAAGCGAATTGCCGACTTTTCAGCATCGATCTTCTTCCAGACATAAAAATCATAATTTTGGTAAAGTTTTTCGATCTGATCATTTTTTAAAACGGGAAAAATCTGATTGCTGAACGTTTCTGTAAGGAATCCGCAACCGATCTCCATAAACGCGGCTTTGAGTTTCATCGCCTGCTGATTGGCATGAGCGGCAAGCTTAAAATACAGATCATCTTTCAACAGTTCCAGAAACTGAATTCCTAACAATCTTCCCTTCGCCAGCATTGCGCCTCTCTGTTTGATGTGGAAGCCAAATTCTTCCTGCAGTTTTTCATTGACGATGACGATGGCCTCGCCGATCAGAGCTCCATTTTTTGTTCCTCCCAAGTAGAAAACGTCAACAAGTTGGGCCACTTCTTCCAGCGTCAAGTCATTGGTTTCGGCAGTTAAAGCGTGTCCCAGCCTCGCGCCGTCCATAAACAAATAAAGGTTCTTTCCTTTACAAAAGTCAGATAACTCCTGAAGTTCCTTTTTGCTGTACACTGTTCCTATTTCCGTGGAATTTGAAATATAAACCACCTTTTGCCGCACCTGATGCGGTATGTTGGTGTGTACATCCAAGACCTCCTGAATATCCTGAGGACGAAGCTTACCATCAGCTGTTTCTACGCCGTGAACTTTATGTCCGGTCGCTTCTATTGCACCGCTTTCATTGGTAAAGATATGCCCCGTAAAGGCAGAAACCACGCTTTCGTGGGGCCGTAAAACAGATGAAATAACGATCAGATTCGCCTGGGTTCCACCTGAAATGAAATGAACTTTCGCTTTTGGATTATTGATTTTTTGCTGGATAAGCTTTTCAGCTTCCAGACAATATTCATCGAGCCCATAGCCGTTTTGTTGCGCGAGATTGGTTTCAATTAAGCGTTCTAAAATCCTCGGATGGCAGCCTTCGGAATAATCGTTCTTGAATGAGTATTTCATTGTTTTTGTGTTGTTGTAAAAGTTTTCAGTGAGTAAATTTAGCATTTACTTTACTTTTTTAAACAGGTTTTTGTCCTTATCTTTGCTAGGAGCAGACAAGAATTTTAATGGAAAAATTATCAGACCGCCTGAATCGCCTCAGTTATTCGCAGACTTTTGTGATGAGTAATAAAGCCCGTGAAATGAGGGCAAACGGAATAGATGTCATCAGCCTTACCTTGGGCGAGCCCGATTTCGATGTGCCGGAAAATATAAAAGAGGCAGCCCACCAGGCAATCAACGAGAACTACAGCCACTACTCTCCTGTTCCCGGTTTCCCTGAACTTCGTGAGGCAGTTTCGCATAAACTGAAAAGGGATAATAACCTGGACTATAAACCATCACAGATTTGTGTTTCCAATGGTGCAAAGCAGGCAATCATCAATGTTTTAGCAGCTTTGATTAATGACGGCGACGAAGTGATCCTCCCGGTTCCGTATTGGGTAAGTTATGATGAAATGGTGAAAATGATGGGTGGGACTTCGGTTTTTATTAAAACAAGTTATGTCAATGATTTCAAAATTACGGCGGAGCAGCTGCAGGAAGCCATCACACCGAAAACCAAAGTGCTTCTGTACAGTTCGCCGTGCAACCCTTCCGGAAGTTATTACACTTATGATGAACTGAAAGCCCTGGCGGAAGTCATTGCGAAAAATCCGCACGTTACGGTGATTTCGGACGAAATTTATGAATTTATCAATTACGAAACCAAGCACAGATCCATCGCGTCATTTCCTGAAATTTATGAGCAGGTTGCGGTGATCAACGGTATGTCCAAAGGTTACGCGATGACCGGCTGGAGAATCGGCTATTCGGCGTGCCCGGAATGGCTCGCAAAAGCCTGCGACAAAATTCAGGGACAAATGACGAGTGGTGCAAATACCATCGCGCAAAGAGCTGCGATTACGGCGCTAAAAACTGATCCGTCCGAGTATAAATATATGATCGATGAGTTTAAGAAAAGGAGGGATTTGGTTTATGATTTAATGAAAGAAATTCCCGGGTTTAAGGTGCTTT
Organism: Chryseobacterium taklimakanense; assembly: GCF_900187185.1. Classification (NCBI taxonomy): domain Bacteria; kingdom Pseudomonadati; phylum Bacteroidota; class Flavobacteriia; order Flavobacteriales; family Weeksellaceae; genus Chryseobacterium; species Chryseobacterium taklimakanense. The sequence goes on along the minus strand of NZ_LT906465.1, from coordinate 290,301 downwards.
TACCTAAATCAGCCTTTTATTTCTATCCGGATATTTCCTTTTATACCGGTAAAAAACTGAACGGAACAGAAATTAAAGATTCTGATGATTTCGCAATGTTCCTGCTCGATCATGCCCATGTAGGGTCAGTTGGCGGCGTATCGTTCGGCAGCCCCGAATGCATCCGTTTTTCGTATGCAGCTTCGGAAAAAGATTTGACAGAGGCGATGAGAAGAATCCAACACTGCCTGAATCATGTTGAAATCTCGTAGAATAACTATGATAGTTTTTATTTATTAAAATAAATTTTTTAATAGACATTTTCTTATTATATTTGCAGTAGAAATAACTTTTAAAAACAAAATATTATGTCATTAGTAGGTAGAAAATTCCCAAACATCACAGTAGATGCAATTTCAGAAATGGGTGACGACTTGAAGATTAACATTTTTGAAGAAGCTACAAAAAACCAACAGAAGATTCTTTTGTTCTGGTATCCAAAAGATTTCACTTTTGTTTGCCCGACTGAGTTACACGCATTCCAGGAAGCTTTAGGCGAATTCGAAAGCAGAAACACAAAAGTTATCGGCGCATCCTGCGACACCAACGAAGTTCACTTCGCATGGCTGAACACTCCCAAAGACAACGGCGGAATAGAAGGTGTAACCTACCCGATCCTTGCTGATATGCACAGACAGTTGGCCAACACTCTTGGAATCGTAGATCAGGATTTCGAATACGATGAAGAAGGCAACGAAACTTTTACAGGATCAAACGTAACTTACAGAGCAACTTACCTGATTGATGAAACCGGAAAAATCTTCCACGAAGCTGTAAACGATATGCCGCTTGGCCGTAACGTAAAGGAATTTTTAAGACTGATCGACGCTTACACTCACGTTCAAAAGCATGGCGAAGTATGCCCTGCAAACTGGGAAGAAGGTAAAGAAGCGATGACCGCTGACAGAAATTCTACAGCTGAATATCTTTCAAAACACTAATCAAAAAATCAGTTTTCAAATTTTGAAATTACAGATTTGGGAACGTGAAACATTAAACAAAATATCATTAATATGTACAACGAATTAACAGAAGATACTTTGCAGGATGTTGTTGCACAGAACGAAAAAGTAGTCGTGCAATACGGCGCATCATGGTGCGGAAACTGCAGAATCATGAAGCCAAAATTCAAAAAGCTGGCCTCCGAGAATGAGGATATCCCATTCTATTATGTGGACGCCGAGAAACTGCCTGAGAGCCGTAAATTAGCAAAAGTTGACAATTTGCCCACATTTGCCATCTTTAAAAACGGTGAGCTGGTAAATCAGGTTCAGACCAACCAGGCTGAAGGTTTAAATAATTTATTCAACGAATTGAAATAACAACCAAAGCCTTTCAGAAATGGAAGGCTTTTTAAATTAAAATAAGATGAAAATTCCAATTATAAGACAATTTTATCAAAGCCAGAATCCTGAAAACCTTGAAAAAACTCTAGAAGTCTTAGAGAGCTTCAGCGAGTTCAGAGGTGTGACGCAAGAGGATTTGGACGTTGCCGGCGAGCTTATTACCAACATTTGCGGTGCCCTGGAAGTTCACTCCAACGTGCAAAACGGTATGACCGAAAAAGATGCACTCAACGTGTTTGCACAAAAAGTTTTGGGAAGCATCGATAAGGAATAGTTAAAAAAAATAAAGCGGGAAAAAATTCCCGCTTTATCATTAGTGCCTGTTACGATAGACTATTTTTTCTTCTTGTAATTTTTGTGGCGACCTTTATTTTTGCCATAATCATCATCATAGTCTCTCCATCTTCTGTCGTTTTCATAATATCCGCCCTGTCTCTTTTTCATTTGGCCAGGTGCGTAATCCTTAGCTCTTCCGCCGTAGATTTTCTTGGCCTGTCCCGGAGGTAACTGCTTATTGTTTCCGTAAACATTACCGCCTCTGCTAAGAATTCCCGGACGGCCGTAAACCCCGTCTCTACGTATTACTCTACCGTTTTGGTAAACATTACCATTGGCGTCTCTGTATATATCTCCCTGCCTGTAAACTGTTCCTTCAGGAGTTCTGTAAACGCCACCGCCCGGATAGGAGCCCGTAGGGTAACGGTCCGGATATTGGTTTCCGTAGTATGGACCGGATGATCCACATGATGTCAGTGCCAGTCCCAGCCCGACAACTAAAAATATTTTAAATATTGCTTTCATTTTAAGTAAATTCAATGTTCGCAATACAATTTTCAATTGTCATGCCAAATCGTGAAAATTTATACAATACACAAATTACTTTACAACATTACTTCGTCGCTCCATCAAAAGGATGTCGCGCCATCTGCCGTCCATTTTCGCAATTCTTTCACGAGTACCTACAGTCCGGAAACCTAATTTTTGATGAACAGCAATCGAAGCTGAGTTTTCAGGAAAGATACCCGACTGCAGTGTCCAGAAACCGTGCTCCTCGCTGTCGAGAATAAGTTTCTTCATAAGGACAGTTCCAAGACCTTTGCCCTGATGGGCGTTGTCAACATAAATGCTTACTTCGGCTACACCGCTGTAGCAGTCGCGGTAGCTTACGGGCTTCAAAGCGGCCCAACCCACTGTATTTTCGTTTTCATCTTCAAGAATCCAGCGGCAGGTACGGAAGAAATTCATGTCCCAGCTTTCCCAGGTTGGCGCGTCGCGGTCAAAAGTCGCATTACCGCCGTCAATGCCCTGTTGGAAGATTTCTAAAACCCTTTTTCCGTCCGTAGGAAGCATTTCTCTTATTTCGTAATTCATTTTGTCTGATGGAGTTCTGTTAGTGTTTAATTTGCTGATTTAAAGAAAGTCTTATTAATTTAGTTCATTTAAATCCTGTGAGGTTTTATTGGATATTTCCTTTTATGGCGTGAGAAATTTGTGGAATGACCGTTGTTTTTATCCATTGAAATCACGCTGATATTGCCGTCCACCTCCAGAATGGCGAGTTTTACGTCTTCGGCTTTTTCCACACCGTGTTCGCGGATGGCTTCTTCCAGTTCTTCCACTGAGATTTCCTGCTGTTTCATTTTCTGCAGGTCAACAATGCCGTCTTTAATAAGTATTTCAGGCTCGTCCTGAATGAGATGTCTGATGTATTGATTTTTAAACATGAACTTCTTTAAAATGAAATTCGCCACAAAAAGCACCAGCGCCGCAACCAAACCGCCTTCCAAAGAGGTGTTTTGCCCAACCATGGCATTTTGTACCGCATTGGAAATCAACAAAAGTAAAATTACATCACCTGCATTCAGCTGCGAGAGTTGATTTTTACCAAAAAGCCTGATCGCAAAAACCATAAAAAGGTAGACGGCGAGCGATCGGAGTGTGACATCTAAAAGTTCATTCATAATCCCAGTAATATTACAGCCCTTCGATTATTCTTTTTCTATCTAATTCTTCCAAAATGAATTTCGCGTCATCCTCATTAATATATTTACTTTCATAAAGCCAATGTATTCTGTTTTTTTGAACTTCAATAGGAAGTAAATTATCAATTTTATAATATTCTTTTATGAAAAAATCTCTTTTTGAATTTAAAATTTCAGCAATAAAACCATCAACCTCTTTTTCGGATTTATGGTCGTAAAAGAATAAAAGAGGCTTGATACCATCAAGTTTTTTTATATTTTCCGATTTAAGTGATTTTCCAAAAATGGCAACCAAAACGGTAAAAATTACTATAAAAATAAAGAGTACAATTTTGCCACCTGTAATTGTTAAACCAAAACTGTCATCAAGCAAAGCCAACAAAAATATAATATTGAACAATGAAGAAAATAAAAGTAAAATAACCGCTGTATCTGGTGAGTTTCTATAAATAAGAGTCTGTGTACCGATTTCTTCAAATGGAACTTCATATTGTTGAATTTCATTTTTAGAATTCAATTTTACAAGAACTCCTTTCTCTGTAATTTGGAATGATCTTTTATCCCTTTTGAAATTTTGTTCTAGATATTTCATGCTACATTTCCTTCTTTAAAAACTTACCCGTCAAAGATTTTTTGGATTTAATGATCTGTTCCGGTGTACCTTCTGCAACGATGGTTCCACCGTGTTTTCCGCCTTCAGGACCAACATCAATGATATAATCGGCCAATTTAATCACATCCATATTGTGTTCAATAATGATGAAAGAATTGCCTAAATCTACCAGTTTGTTGATCGCGTCCATCAAAATTTTCACGTCTTCGAAATGCAGTCCTGTTGTAGGTTCATCCAGAATGTAAAGCGTATTCCCAGTTTGGCGTTTGGAAAGTTCGGTCGCCAGTTTGATGCGCTGCGCTTCGCCACCACTCAAAGTTGTGGATTGCTGGCCTAAAGTGATATAGCCCAAACCAACGTCCTGCAAAGTTTTTACTTTATTAAAAATTTTGGGAATCGGTGCAAAAAATTCCACTGCTTCATCGATCGTCATTTCCAGAACATCGGAAATGGATTTTCCTTTGTAACGTACCTCCAAAGTTTCGCGGTTGAAGCGCTTTCCGTTGCAGGTTTCACAGTGCACGTAAACATCAGGGAGAAAATTCATTTCAATGACCTTCAAACCCCCGCCCTGGCAAGTTTCGCAGCGTCCGCCTTTTACGTTAAAGGAAAATCTCCCCGCTTTATAGCCACGGATTTTGGATTCGGGAAGTTCGGCAAAGAGATTTCGGATATCGGTGAACATTCCGGTATAAGTTGCCGGATTGGAACGCGGCGTTCTGCCGATCGGCGTTTGATCCACATCCACAATTTTATCGATATTATCAAGGCCTTCAATGCTTTTATAAGGCAAAGGTTCCTGTACAGCGCGGTAAAAATGCCGGTTCAGAACCGGGTAAAGCGTTCCGTTGATGAGCGAAGATTTTCCGCTTCCTGAAATTCCTGTCACCACAACAAGTTTACCCAGCGGAATTGTGAGATTTACATTTTTTAAATTGTTTCCGGAAGCACCTTTTAAAACGATGGACTTTCCGTTTCCTACCCTTCTTTGTTCAGGAATTTCAATTTTCCGTTTTCCGGAAATATAATCTGCGGTAATGGTTTTTGCTTTTTTTAGATCTTCAGGCTTTCCCTGCCAAAGAATTTCGCCCCCAAATTTTCCCGCACGCGGACCGATATCCAGAATTTCGTCGGCTTCCATAATCATGTCTTTGTCGTGCTCAACAACAAGGACGGAATTTCCAATGTCACGCAAATTCTTCAAAGAATTGATCAGTCTTTCATTGTCTCTCTGGTGAAGGCCGATTGAAGGTTCATCCAGAATATAAAGCACATTTACCAACTGCGAACCGATTTGCGTCGCAAGCCGGATCCTTTGAGACTCACCACCGGAAAGCGTTCTGGAACTGCGGCTCAAACTTAGATAATCCAAACCCACATCAAGCAGAAACTGAAGCCGTGTTTCGATTTCTTTCAAGATCTCATCGGCAATAATTTTATTTTTTTCAGAAAATTTCGGCCTGACCTGATGAAGCCATTCTTTTAAATCGGCCAAACTCAGCGCATTGACTTCCGCAATATTTTTTCCGTCAATTTTAAAGGATAAACTTGTGGGTTGCAGGCGGGTTCCCTTACATTCAGGGCAGGTTTCTTCGGTGGTAAAATGCCTTTCCAGCAAAACTGCGTCGTAACTTTCCTTATCCTCGATCATTTCTTCGATCGTGGGAACCAGACCTTCAAAATTCACTTTGATTTTTTTGGTAATTCCGGCGTGCTTCAGTTCTTTGCTGACGTCTTTGTGAGCGCCGTAATACATCAGTTCCAGCGCTTCCTTCGGAATTTCCTTAAACGGCGTTGAAAGATCCTTATCGAAAACTTCGAGAATATTTTTGATTTGTCCTAAAATCCATTTGTTAGATTTTATGTCTTCCAACGGCAAAAGAGCGCCCTGGTTGATCGACAGCTTCGGATTTTCTACAAAATAATCGGCATTCACTTTTTTGATGGTTCCGAGTCCTTTGCAGTTCGGACAGCTGCCTTTTGGTGAATTGAAAGAGAATGTGTTCGGTTCCGGCATGGCCAAAGAATGGCCGGTTTCATCGTCCATCAGGTTTTTTGAAAAATATTCAATATCCGTACTGCCCAGTTTTTGAATTCCTATAATTCCCTCACCCATTTCCATCGCTGTACGGAGTGATTTCTCCATGCGGTTTTCTGTGGCGCTTTCGCCGATAATCCAGCGGTCGATAACGATATCGATATCGTGGGTTTTGTACCGGTCGAGTTTCAGATCGTATTCGATGTCCTGAAGTTCGCCGTCAATTCTCGCCTGCCCGTATCCTTTCTTCGCCATCTGCACGAAAAGTTCGTGGTAATGTCCTTTTCTGGAGCGCACCACCGGTGCTAAAAGCATAATTTTTTCCCCTTTGTAATTTTCCTTGATGGCATCCAGAATCTGGTCTTCGGTATAGCTGACCAGTTTTCTGCCTGAGGAAAGTGAGTAAGCATCGGAAACCCTCGCAAAGAGCAGGCGCAGGAAATCGTAAAGTTCTGTCACCGTTCCTACCGTAGACCGCGGATTTTTATTTGTGGTTTTCTGTTCGATGGCGATTACGGGAGAAAGGCCTTCAATCTTGTCGACATCAGGTCTCTCCAGTCCCCCAAGAAATTGCCTCGCGTAGGCGGAAAAAGTTTCGATGTAACGTCTTTGACCTTCAGCGAAAATGGTATCAAAAGCCAGCGAAGATTTCCCTGAACCGGAAAGTCCGGTAATTACAACAAGTTCGTTGCGCGGAATCCTGACATCAATATTTTTAAGGTTGTGCTCACGGGCCCCGTAAATTTCTATATATTCTTTTTCTGAGTGCATTATTCGAATTGATTTTATCCCGTAAAATTCCCTTTCACGGAATCTACAAAAATACGTAAAATAGGTAGAAAAAAAATGATGTGATTTAGGTTTAAATGCAATTGCTGGCCTTTTGGAAATCCGTATAATTCCCGTTCACCAGACCACCAATAAATGCACAAAGAAAGCCGGATTGACATCCTAAAGCATAATTTTATATTAAGAAGTGATTATACTGTAACCTTTTCTTCTTTTGTATCGTATATATAATTGCAGCCCAGAAAAATGGTTGTATTAGTTTAAATGAGACAGCTAAAAATTACTAAACAGGTTACCAACAGGGAAACCGCATCGCTAGACAAGTACCTACAGGAAATCGGGAAAGTGGAACTGATCACCGCAGACGAGGAAGTAGAACTGGCACAAAGAATCCGCGCCGGCGACAGAGCCGCACTGGAAAAACTCATCAAGGCCAACCTTCGTTTCGTCGTTTCAGTATCCAAACAGTACCAAAATCAGGGACTTTCACTACCGGATTTGATCAATGAAGGAAATCTGGGACTGATGAAAGCCGCTAAAAGATACGATGAAACCAGAGGTTTCAAATTTATTTCATACGCTGTTTGGTGGATTCGTCAGTCGATTTTGCAGGCACTGGCAGAACAGTCGAGAATTGTAAGGCTTCCGCTCAACAAAATTGGTTCCATCAACAAGATTAACAAAGCTTACGCTCACCTTGAACAGGAAAATGAAAGACCGCCTTCCCCGGAAGAACTGGCTGAAGTACTGGACATGAGCGAAGACGACATTAAGGAATCCATGAAAAACAGCGGCCGCCACCTTTCAATGGATGCACCGCTTGTGGAAGGAGAAGACAGCAACCTCTACGACGTTTTGCGCTCCGGTGAATCGCCAAGCCCTGATAAAGACCTGATGCTGGAATCTCTGCAAATTGAGATTGAAAGAGCATTACAAACGCTTACGCCAAGAGAAGCTGATTTGGTAAGACTGTATTTCGGACTGAACGGGAAACACCCGATGACTTTGGAGGAAATAGGTGAAACTTTTGACCTTACGAGAGAAAGAGTGCGCCAGATTAAAGAAAAAGCCATCAAAAGACTGAAACACAATACCAGAAGCAAGATACTGAAATCTTATCTTGGTAAATAACTTTTAACGGATAAAAAATTAACTTTCCCTCACCTTAGGTGGGGGATTTTGCTTTTATAAATAACGCCGGTAAATTTTTTATTTTGATTTAATATCCGTAAATTTAAGGAAGAAATACAGCTTTATGGAAAGAATTTTAGTTACCACCGATTTTTCTGACAATTCAGCATCTGCGATACATTTTGCAAAGAAGTGGGCAGAAAAGCAGAACCTCTGGCTTGAGTTTGTTTACGTTATGCAACCCGAAAGGGCAAGAGAATGGGATGAGAGCGACTTTAATAAATTCATCAAACATGAAACGATGATTTATGAGGAAAAACTTAAAAATTTTGTACAGTCCGCTTTCAGTAACGAAAATCCTGCGCCTGCAAATTCAACTTATACCGTCATCACTGGGATTACAGCAGACAATACAATTATAGAGTACTGCAACCAAAATCCTGAAATCCGATTCATCTGTATCAGTACAAGAGGTGCGGGTGGATTAAAGAAATTTCTTGGAACCAATACGGGTAACCTGATTGTTAAATCTGAAATACCCGTCATCGCAGTGCCAAGCAACTACGATGTCTCCAAGTTTGAAAAAGTTCTGTATGTCTCAGATCTCACAAAATATCACGATGAAATAAACAAAGTAATTTCGATCGCAACACCGTGGAAAGCGCCGATTGATGTCTTAAATTTCTACTGGCCAAATGAAGACGCGGCTGATGAAATTTTGCGACAGGAACTTTATGCGAAAGATTATGAATACGGTTTCAGCCTGAAGTTTTTTCCACATCATGTAAGTAATACGCTGGCTGAAAATATCCAGCATTACATCAATGAAAACAAACCCTCATTGGCAGTGATGTTTACCCAGAAACAAAGAACGGAACAAACGTTCTGGCAAAAACTTCTTAATCCGAGTAAAACTGAAAAGGTTTCTTTTGAGATCCAAGTTCCTTTGCTGGTATTTAAGAAATAGAATCAACCTTTCGCCTTCACCAGTTCTTTACGGACGCGGCTCAAACTTTCGGGTGTAATTCCGAGGTAAGAAGCTACCATCCACTGCGGAACCCGCTGAAGCAGATCGGGGTACATCCGGATAAATTTCAGGTATCGCTCTTCTGCGGTTTCGGCCAGCAGGGAATTTACGCGGTCCTGAAGTCCACGGATATGCTTTTGCAGCAATAGATCATTATTGGCAATACTTTCGGGAAACTGCATCTTTAAATTGGCAAAAAAATCCGGGGTAAGAAAAAGAATTTCCGAATCTTCCACGGCTTCGATGTAGTATTTGGATTTTTCGTTGAAATAAAGTGAACTGCGGTCGCTCATTATCCAATTTTCCGGCGCAAACTGAATAATGTGTTCCTTCCCGTTTTTATCAAGGGAATACATTCGCAGCAAACCTTTTTCCACAAAATAATTGCTTTGACACACCTCTCCTTCCTGCAAAAGGAACTCACCCTTCTTCACAGGTTTCATAGTGTAGTAGGCACCGCAGTTTGCTGTTGCTTCCTTCGGTATTTCCAGGACTTCGGAAAGATAGTAATCGATATTTTCCATAGAAATCCTTAAACCAAATTTAAAGAAATAGCCTGATGTGAGGCGTTTCCAACTGCTATACCATTTTCCAAAACGATGATTTGCGGGCTTTGATGTTCCACACCGAACTGCTCAGCAATTTTATTTGAAAGGCTTCTGCAGGCCAGCAAATCTAGGTAGTAATAGTCAATATTCTTGTCAGAATTCTGAACTTCGTTTTCAAAGTTTTTCAAAACCGTACTGCTGATGAAACATCTTGTGGAATGCTTGAAAATAACCACTTTGTTACGATGTGATTTTTCGACAGCATCTTTAAGATCATTCTCATGACACATATTTTTCCAAAAAGTCTGCTGGTGGTTTTCGGGTTCGTTTTTTCCGAATATTTTATCAAAAAAACTCATAATCCAAACTGTTTTAAATGATGGTTAAGGTGCTTGTAGTGCATAAATCCCCAATCTTTGACATTCATTGTTCCAAAAAGCGCATGTTCCGAGAGCAGGTTATTTTCTGCTGCTTTTTGCAAAAAATCTTCGAGCGTAGCTAAAAGTTCTTCTCTGGTTTTATCAAAATTACAATTTTCTGTGATAACAACACATTTGAAAGTCGGCATATTAGGTGGAATCCCATTATTCAGCAGCCTCATTTCAAGTTTTGTGATAATGCCGACAGTCCTAAACAGCAAATTGATTTTTGGCAAAATAATTTTCCCGGTGGAAATCTGTATAATTCTGTCACAATGTCGCAGCATCTGTGCGGGTTTCATTTTGCCCCATTTTTTTTCAGAACATTCTGTGAGTTGTGATAATCTTTGTTTTATTTCAAGCAGATCCGACGGGTGCAGGAGTGTTTTTCTTTTCAATGAAAGGGTTATTTACTTTATCAAATTTAATGAAAATTTGCCGTTTTGTCTGTTAAAATATTTTGGCGGATTATTTGCGTAAATTTACAGTATTGAAGAGTTTTCTCATTATACCACTGAAAAATTTAATTATACTTTAAAATGAAAAAAGCCCTAATAGTCGTAGATGTACAGAATGATTTTTGTGAAGGCGGCGCACTTGCAGTTCCGGCAGCTAACAGCGTAATTCCATATATCAACCTTTTGATGGATGAAAATGAATATGACCAAATCGTTTTCACGCAGGACTGGCATCCGAAAGATCATAAAAGTTTTGCATCTACAAACGGTAAAAATGTCGGCGAGACCATCAACCTAAACGGAATTCCGCAGTTTATGTGGCCAGACCATTGTGTGCAGGGAACTTTCGGTGCTGAATTTCACAGGGATTTAAACGTTTCCAAAGCCACACACATCATCCAAAAAGGGAAAAACACTGAATTTGACAGCTACAGCGGCTTCCAGGATAACAACCACTTTATGAAAACCGGTCTGGAAGATTTCCTGAAATATCATGACATTCAGCTCGTCGAAATCGTAGGTTTAGCTCTGGATTATTGCGTTAAATATACCTGTATTGACGCGGTGAATGCAGGATTCATAACCTGTCTGCACTTTAACGGGACAAAGGCAGTAAATGTAAAGCCGGAGAACGGGCGCGATGCAATCTACCAGATGCTTGAAAGCGGCGTCACCGTTTTAGGTTAAAAGAAAGTAAGCCGTCTCGCGATTAGTGAAACGGCTTTTTTTTGAGATTTTTATCCATCTCATGGTGGTGAGAGGTTTTGTTAAACGATTCTCCGCCTAAATCTTTGGTTCTGGGACATTTTGTTTTCATAAGCTCCCGGCCGGAAGGAACGTGACACCTACACTCCCCAAATAATTTATTCTGCTACAAATATTCATTCTACAAATGGGATAATAAGGTGTACGCTTCAGTGCTTCCTCAAGCATGCCCATGATCTCATCATTGCAAAGCGCGGCTGATAGAATATACAAAGTGCGTCGGTCCTCGTTTACGAAATAATCTTCCTCAACGCTGAAATTCATATCCTTCACATTTTGTCTGTTGGTGGTATAATAACCGTCGAATTCAATCCCCAATTCTACACCCCGGTCGTGGATCTGATTTACGCATGGCCTTAAATATTCTTCCAAATTGCCTCGGGACTCCTGAAAATAAAATTCAAAATCCTCTTTGTATCCCATTTAAAGATTAAAGCATTTTCAAATTGTTCACTTCAAGTTCAGTTAAAATTCTCCAGTGTCCGCGTTTGATGTTCTTCTTGGTAAGGCCGGCAAACATTACTCTGTCAAGCGATTCAACTTCGTAGCCCAGTCTCTGGAAAATACGGCGGATTACACGGTTCCAGCCGATGTGGATTTCAATGCCGACTTCATTTTTGGGTTTGCCTTCGATGAATGAAATGCTGTCAACTTCGGCAACACCTTCCTCCAGCCTGATTCCCTCGGCAATAGCCCGTAAATCTTCTACAGAAAGTTTTCTGTCGAGTGTGACGTGATAGATCTTTCTTACATTAAAGGATGGATGAGTAAGTTTTTTTGTTAAATGCCCGTCATTGGTTAAAAGGATTAGGCCGGTCGTAGTACGGTCCAGCCTTCCCACCGGAAAAAGACGGTATGGCGATGCGTTAGCCACAAGATCCATTACAGTTTTTCTGGCTTTTTCGTCTTTGGTGGTTGAAATGTAGCCTTTAGGCTTATTGAGTACCACATAAACCGGTTTTTCAGGGGTGATGCTTTGCCCGTCAAAAACGACACGGTCGGTTTTCTGCACCTGGTATCCCATTTCTGTAACCACTTTTCCGTTAACTTCTACAAGCCCCTGTGTGATCAGCTCATCCGCTTCTCTCCTGCTGCATATTCCGGAATTGGCGATATATTTATTGAGACGGATGGTGTCCTTATGGATATCCTTTTCAATCTTTTGCAGGCGGCGTTGGTGAACGAAACGTTTATTTTTGTCTTCGTCTTTACCATCAAACTTCTTGAAAGGTTTTTTACCGTATTTCAGATTACCTTTTTCGTATTTATCCCGGGTGTCAAAGTTTTTCCCGCCACGCTTTGGTGCATAGCTTCTTTCGAAAGATTTAGCTTCACCTTTGGTAAAAAGTTTTGCGTCATGCGGAGTTCCCGGATCCTTCGGCTCCCTTTTTTCTCTCGGTTTTTCGGATCTTGGAACACGGGATTTTCCGGCATCTGATGATGTCGCTCTCGAAATTCTTGGTCGTCTTGATCTGTCTGAGTTATTATCCCGGCTCATTGATATAAAAATTTCTGCAAAGATAGGTTTTTTTGGATTGAAAGTACTTCTGTGCGCTGCAGTTGTAATCTGGTTTTTTTTAACACGAAGCATACGAAGTGTTTTTCTCAAAGCACTCTAAGTTTTTCCGGGTCTAAATGCTCAAGGCTCAATTAAAATTTTGTTGAAACCTAAGATTCGGTCTTTAGGCGAAGTTTGTCTCACAAATTTTAAAAAGTTTGTGAATCCTCTTTATAACTCCATGTACTTAACTAAACAGGTACCGAAAAATACGCCATTACTTGTCATAACTTCATTTAATTTCCTAATTTTGAAAGCGACAGTTTTTAAATATAAAAAATGAAAAAAATACTGATTTGTTCGATGATTGCCGTGGCTGCAGTAAGCTGCAACAAGAAAACTGAAACTTCAAATGTGAATTCCGCTGATTCCTCGGGTGTTTTTACGGATGAAGAAAGCGTGGCCGATTCCACACTTGCAGCAACCACAGGATGTTATATGCAGGTGACTGGTAACGATACGCTTTTTGCTCAGATTGATGACAATCTCGGTACGGTTACCGGCAAACTTCATTATAAAAATCACCAGAAAGACAGCTCATTCGGCGATTTACTCGGAAGTTCAGTTGGTGATACTATAAAAGTTGATTACACCTTTCAGTCCGAAGGCTCACTTTCCACCAGAGAAATCTGGTTCCTGAAAAAAGACGGCAAACTGCTGGAAGGCATTGGCCCTTTTGATAAAACGGGTGAAAAATACGCCAATTATAAAAACATAAAATTTGGCGACGGCCATGTTCTGGATGCGGTAGACTGTAAAACGATTGCCAATAAATTTCCAGAAGTCACAGTTTCATCTAACTTAAATTCTGCGCCGGCTGAGCCTGTCCCGGTTGCTGATACAAAACCTGACGCGAAAGAAGAAACGAAAACCGCTCCAAAACCGGAAGAAAAAAAGGAGGTAAAAACAGAAAGCAAACCGGCTGAGAAAACCGCGGCAAAAAAATCTGAACCCAAAAAATCCGAATCGAAAACAACAGAAATCAAAAAGAAATAAAATCAGAAAGAGCAACCCAACGGATGCTCTTTCCTTTTATCAACGGTGTGAGAAACTCCTATTATCTCATAAGAATAAATTAATGATAACTTTGTATTAAAGGTTGATCTGATGAAGAAAATTGATGATTCAAAAAACAGGCAATTCCTTCTTGACTTAATCAATACTAAAGACTTTGTTGAAAATCTCTCCGTCGACTGTGCGATATTTGGCTTTCATGAAGATAAACTCAAAGTTCTGCTTTTAAAATACCATGATCTGGACTTATGGTCCATTCCCGGTGGCTTTATTTTTAATGATGAAGATCTTCGCGAAGCTGCGGAAAGGGTTTTATATGAAAGAACCCATTTGAGTGGACTGTTCCTCAGTCAGTTTCATACGTTCGGACGCAGAAACAGAACCGAAAACAATGTTCATCAAATTCTGCTAAAAAATAAAGGTATCGAAGTACCTGAGAACCATTGGATTTATAACCGTTTCATCACGGTGGGTTACTGCAGTTTGATCGATTATACTTTGTCCGAGACTTTTCCGGATGCCTTCAACGAATCGATTGAATGGTTTGATGTGGATAAGCTTCCGCAAATGGCTTTTGATCACGAAAGAATCATCAGTGAAGGTTTGCAGCACATCCGGAAAAATCTTGACACACAGCTTGTTGCCTATAACCTTTTGCCTGAAAAATTCACAATGAATGATCTGCAGAAGCTCTATGAGACAGTTTTGGGCGAAAAATTCCGCCGAAATAATTTCCAGCGCAAAATGTTGAGTCTGGGAACATTGGAAAGGCTTGAAAAATTCTTCGACGGTTCACCAAACAAGGCACCTTATCTTTATAAATTCAAAGAAAGTGAAATCAATTTTTCGGATTAAGGATAAAATCTTAAATTAGGGAAAATTTATTTCAAATGTCCTATTATCCTTTAAATTCTATCCCGGATTACTATTTCTTAGACACTTTACTTACTGAAGAACACCAACTTATACGCCAGTCAGTTCGCGATTGGGTGGAAAGTTTTGTAATGCCTAAAATCGACCAAGCCGCACAAGACCACACCGATTTGCCAAATCTGATGAAAGAACTTGGAAATATTGGCGCTCTCGGCCCTTATATTCCGGAAGAATACGGTGGTGCAGGACTGGATCAAATTTCCTACGGACTCATCATGCAGGAGCTTGAAAGAGGCGATTCTGCCGTACGTTCCGCAGCATCAGTACAGAGTTCTCTCGTTATGTTCCCGATTTTCGAATACGGTTCTGAAGATCAAAAAAGAAAATATTTACCAAAACTGGCAGCAGGTGAAATGATCGGCGCTTTCGGGCTTACAGAGCCAAATCACGGCTCGGATCCGGGTTCTATGGAAACTCATTTTACAGACAACGGTGATCATTATTTGCTCAACGGTGCCAAAATGTGGATCACCAATGCCCCGCTTTGCGACATCGCTGTGGTTTGGGCAAAAAATGAGGAAGGAAAAGTGCACGGACTTGTGATAGAACGAGGAATGGAAGGCTTCACAACTCCAGAAACTCACAATAAATGGTCGCTCCGCGCATCCAAAACGGGTGAATTGGTTTTCGACAATGTAAAAGTTCCGAAAGAGAATTTGTTGCCAAATGTTTCAGGGTTGAAAGGGCCACTGTCCTGCTTGAATTCAGCACGTTACGGAATTTCCTGGGGCGTTATTGGTGCGGCAATCGACTGCTATTGCACAGCTGTTCAATATTCCAAAGAAAGAAAACAGTTCGGTAAACCCATTGCC
Source organism: Chryseobacterium taklimakanense (assembly GCF_900187185.1). Lineage (NCBI taxonomy): Bacteria > Pseudomonadati > Bacteroidota > Flavobacteriia > Flavobacteriales > Weeksellaceae > Chryseobacterium > Chryseobacterium taklimakanense. The sequence goes on along the minus strand of NZ_LT906465.1, from coordinate 274,829 downwards.
TCTTTCCAGTTGCAGCAGAAAAAACTGGCGGAATTTTTAACCGAAATCACCAAAGCGCAGCTTCTTTGTTGGCAGCTCGGAAACCTTAAAAACGAACATAAAGCCTCTCCTGCACAAATCTCGATGGCAAAAAGAAATAACGTGAAAATGTCAATTGATATCGCCAGAGAATCACGGCAAATGCTTGGCGGAATGGGTATTATGGGCGAGTTCCCAATGATGCGCCACGCTGCAAACCTGGAATCCGTAATCACTTACGAAGGTACCCACGACATTCATTTGTTGATCACAGGCATGGATATTACAGGAATCAACGCTTTTTCCTGAGAAGGCATAAAAAAGACAAAAAAAACAGCACAGAGTTTATGATGCTATTATTACATCAAAAATTCTGTGCTTTTTGTTTGAATAAATTTTTAAAATATTCGCGAATCAGTGGAAAAAGCCAATAGTTAGAACTCAAAATCTGCTTTCAGCTTTTCTTCGAAAGCTTTTTCAGGGTTCAGAATGTCAAGGATCAGGTTTTTAATTGAAATCATTGCGGAGTCCAAATCGCCGTCATTAAAGTTTAGAACCTGGACGCCACTGTTAACTTCAGCAAAAGACCAAATTCCGGCCTCAACCTGTGAAACGTGCAAATCCGGCTGATTTTGAATGTAATAAAGATAAATACAGAGTTGCAGTGCCTGTTTGAATTTATCGTCCATAAGCAGTGTTTCGGTTTTGTTATTACCCCTGGCAACAAATGTCAAATTTAAATTTTTTGCCTTTCCGGTTTTGTAGTCGATGACTCTCAGCGTTCCGTTAAGCCGGTCAATCCGGTCAATAAAACCCCGGAACTTAACAGAATCTGCCTTATCATCATCCAGGAAAAATTCAAGGTTTTCAAATTCTTTTTCCAGCTCGATAATTTCAAGTCTGTTTCCTTCTTTTACCAGTTTTAAATCCTGCTGAATGATGTTTTCCACCACACGTTTGGCGATGGATTTATGAACAAAATTCATTCCCCGCTGATAAAATTCCGGCTGATGTTTCAGTTTTTCAATAGAAATGTTTAAAGCTTCATCTATTTGAGTAATTAAATCATGTAAATCCTTTTCCGTTAATACTTTACCTTTAATACGTTCATAAAGCACTTGAAGTGAAAAATGTACCAGATTTCCATAATTTCGCTGGGATAATTCTTCTTCAATTTCATCGGATTCACGGGTTTTTAATACATAATTCAGATAAAACTGAACCGGATCATAAAGATAACCTGTAAGGTGCGACGCAGAAACGCTCTCCTTCCATTCCTCCAGCCTTTCCAAAACAGAAGAAGTTTTTATGATTTTTATAGGTTGAGCATCTACCGGTTCGGAAGTATTTTCGATAATAATTTCTTCAATCCTGTGCGGATTTTCCATTTCGAGCTGGGTGATAAATCTGCTCTTTTCACCGGTGTTTACGCCCGAAGTGAGGGCGTTGTACATCAGATAAACATTTTCAGATTCCTGAATCAGTCTGTAAAAATGATAAGCATATATACTGTCATTCTCGAGGAAGGTGTGAAGCTTGTGTTTTTCCCTCACATCAAACGGCAGATAGGTGTTTTGCGAATTTCCGAGCGGTAATTTACCTTCGTTCACCGAAAGCATGATCACGTTTTTGAAGTTCAGCAAACGGGTTTCCAAAAGCCCCATAATCTGCAGTCCTTGAAGCGGCTCTCCCTTAAAATCAATGGTTTCCGTATTCACAAGATTGTTGATCAGAACTTCCAGCGTTTCCATTTTTATTGGAAAAGTATAAGTCGAAATCTGATTTTTGATAATCCTGAAAGATTTCTCGAAGTGTGAAATGTTCTCAAACTGAATATCATCCAAATTTTTGAATTTCAACTTCAGACAGAACTTAACCAGTAAATCAAGATATTGCGGGGCATTTTCAGCTTTCTGAAATAATTCAAAAAATGATAGATTGCCAAGCATCTCCTGCAAACGGCTTGCAGATAGATAAACCATATTTCGCTCTGTTATCTCGGCATTGAATTTGGAGATGATCTCAGCATCTCCCTTATCATTCGGCAGCGCTTCCAGAACGGCGAGAATGTCGTTATAATAATAAGAACCGGTGTTTTTTTCAAGTTGCTTCTGAATATAAAAAATATGCTTCACCGCGTTGCTGAAGGCCAGATTTTTCAGCGGGAAACCCATCGTAATATTCAGGTTTTCGACAGAATTCAAAGCGTCTAAACTTGCAGGCAACAGGTTTTCATCCAACAAAACGACTGCGGTATCACTAAGATTTTCAGAATGTATTTCTTTGAAAATTTCCGGCAGAACTTTCGTCTGCGTGATGTTTCCGGAAACTTCAAAAACTTTTATGTTTTTAGGATGGCTGAATTCGGCATCAATCCATTTAAAATCCCGATTTTCATTGAATTCTTTCCAGTTTCGGTGCTTGCGGAGAAATTTTCCGGCTTCCTGCCTTTCGTCCTGAATATAATATTGGTCTGCCTGAAAAAAACACTGTGCTTTGTCCCACTGCAAAAGGTTTCTCACCAACGATTCTTCAACGGGCGTAAAAGCATTGAAGCCGCAAAACACCAGTTTATCCTGTGTATTTTGTGTGAAATTTTCAATATTTTCTCTGGCAATTTTGTGTATCATTCCCGAAGTCGCCCATCCTTTTTCATGGAGTTTTTTCTTTAACTCAGGAAGAAATACATTCATTTTTCTCCAGAAATCGAGGTTGCGTTTTCTGGTCTCGGTGTGTTCGCCCAGATTTTCGCCCCAGTTTTTAATGCGTTCCTCAGCAAACATGTAATCCAGCACTTCCCTTTCATCATCGGCAAATTTCAAAATATCATCCCAGTCCTTCAACAATGTCTGAAACCACTTCAGAAAGTTTGAAAAATCTTCTTCGTAAATATTCCGGTACACTTCAAAAGCAAAAAGCCATAGCGCAATCCCCTGAATCTGTTGCTGACCGGCAATTTTTTGAATCAGTTCTTCGATGGTGAGAAAATCGGGCAGCAAACCGGAATATTCTTTTTCTGCCAAAATTCTTTTGATGAAAACCACCGGCCTTTTACCAGGAAGAACGATTGTAAACTGTGACAAATCCTTGTTTTGGAAAAGCAATTCGGTGATAATTCTGTTGAGAAATGAGTTCTGCAAGGTTTCAGTTTTTTTTATGAATTAAAATTTCCTTTCGAGAGATAAACCACTTTTTTGGTATCGAAAAATTCTTCTTCAAAATAATTTTTCAGGTTAAAAATTTCACATTTTATGCCGGCAAGTTCTTCCGCGAGATCTCCGCCCTTCAAATATAAAACACCGTTATGTTTCGGATTGAACTGTTCCTTTTCAAATTTACCTTTCAGCCAACGCAGAAACTCCGGCATCTGCGTTACTGCGCGGCTTACTACAAAATGAAATTTTTCTTTTAGTTTCTCGGCTCTGCCATGAATTCCGGTTACATTTTTTAGTCCGATACCCTCAGCTACTGCATTCACAACCGTAATTTTTTTGCCTATGGAATCAGTGAGCGTAAACTGTACTTCAGGAAACAAAATTGCCAGCGGAATTCCGGGAAATCCACCGCCAGTACCGATATCCAGAACTTTGGTCCCCGGTGCAAATTCCATAATTTTTGCAATTCCCAGAGAGTGCAAAATGTGTTTTTCATAGAGCGACTCCATATCTTTTCGGGAAATCACGTTGATTTTTGCATTCCATTCTGTATAAAGTTCTTCCAATTTTTCAAACTGGAGTTTCTGCGCTTCGGAGATTTCAGGGAAATATTTTAAAATAAGATCTATGGCCATGTTGAAGGTATAATGACAAATTTAATACTTTAAAACTTTAAATTAAATTGTTAGAAATAAAAATACATGACCCTAACTTTGTATCTTTGGCGTATGACGACCTTGACTGAAGAAAATTACCTGAAAGCCATTTATCATTTAACCGAAAAAAATCAAACGGTTTCGGTGAATGAACTAAGCAAATACCTAAAAATCAAAATGCCGAGCGTAAACAGCATGATGAAAAAGTTTGCAGAGAAAAATTGGGTAATTTATGAAACCTACAAGCCGCTGCAGATTACTCCTGAAGGCAGAAAACGCGCCGCATTGGTCGTAAGGAAACACCGTTTGACGGAAATGTTTTTAGTCGACAAAATGGGTTTCGGCTGGGAACAGGTCCACGAAATTGCGGAACAGATCGAACATATAAAATCTGAACTTTTTTTTGAAAAGATTGATGAACTGCTGGATTATCCCAAGACGGATCCGCACGGCTCGCCCATTCCGGATAAAAACGGAAATATCATCAAATTAAACTACCGGAAACTGAGCGAATGCAAACCTGGGCAAACCGTTATTTTCAAAGCGCTTTCGGAATCGCCGAATGACCTGCTTAATTACCTTAACCAAAAAAAACTCTCCTTAAAAACGGCGATCGAAATTATTTTTATAGAACCTTTTGATAAGAGCATAACGGTGAGTTACAGCGGGAAGCAGGAAATTTTCAGCAATTTGGTCTGTGAAAAACTGCTTGTGGAAAAAGCATAAAAAAACCGGGAAATTTCCCGGTTTCAATATTTTACAATCCAGAAGTTTATTTCTTCTGCATTGCCGCTTCCTTAGCTTTAAACTCCTGGAATTTGGCTTCGTTACGCGTTGTTTGATACAGGCCTTTCAACAGCGAAACCGCATCGATATTGTTTGGTTCAGCTGCATACCATTTTTCAGCGTAAGGCAAAGCTTTTGCAAATCTTGCTCTTCTCGCTTCCATAATCTTGTTTGCTTCAGCAGATTTCTGAGCTTTTCTTAGGGCATTGTACTGATCTATATACTTGCTGTCGTTATCCAGATCCATCAGCAAATAAGTCATATTCTGATAAGCCGGGCCGTAGTTTGGATCCAATTCAACAGTTTTGGTGAAATAACGCAAAGCTTCTTCAGTTTTCGACGGATCCTTGCTCGCAAGTACACCTAAATTGTACCAGCTTACTTTGTCCTGTGGATTTTTCTCAACCTGAGCTTTTAAGCTGGCAAGAAACTGATCCGTTTTTTCCGGATTTGTAATAAGCCAAGCCCTGAACTTCACCTAATTTGATGTTTTTTGGGAATTTCTGAAGACCTTTTGCTGCAAGGGCAATAGCATCATCGTATTTACCTGTGTCGAGCATCAAACTGGCATTGGTTTCATACAATTCTTCCTCAACGCTTTTGCTGGTCTCAGTTTTAAAATCTGTGTAATCGCCGTTTGCGGTTTTTTTCATCAGATCCCACGATGTTTTATCCAACTCCTCTACTGCGCCGGATTTTTTATTTTTTGCAAAATATTTTGTCTCAACACCAGTGTACCCGGAATTGATCAAATCGTTGTAAGCATTAATCGCGTTTGCTTTATCTTCTGCCAAAGCATAAGTGATTGCAGAATAATAAAGGTACTGCTTGTTATCCTGCCCAGCAGCCCTCAAGAGATCGTAAACTTCACGGAACTTTGGACCGGCAACTGCATAATTTTTTGCGTTATAAGCATCCATCGCAGCTTTGTTTGATGCCTGTACGATTGGGCTAATTGTACCACCAATTTTACCAGCCAATGTTGGGGTGAACTTACTGGTCTTTAACCCGTTGATTTTAGCTAGAGTACTTGCTCCTTCGCCGATGTTACCTGATTTTAACAGGGCAATGCCTTTCGCATAATAAAGTTTTTCCAATAAAGCCGGATCTACGGACGACGTGTTAGCGCCGATTACAGCCTCCGCAGCTGAGACCTGAGTTTTCGCTGCAGCTACATCACCAGCTTCAATAGCTTTAAACGCGGCGTTGATTTCTTTTTTCTGAGCAAAAGCAAAAGTTACTGAAACCATTGCCAGGCTTAACATTATTTTTTTCATTGTTTTTATACTTTAATATTTTGGATTAAATTTAAATAAAAATGTTAAATCTAAGAGTCATGATCGTCCTGATCTTCATCAGACTGATTTTTCTCTTTCTCAATTTTTCGGTTCTCTTTTTCCTCTTCTTTTTCTATCTTCTTCAGGTAAGATTCATCGCCCATATTGCTGATGGCGTTGTCGCCAGTTTGCGGAGCCTCAGAAAACTCGATGTTATCGCTGTTTACGGCACCTGGTAATGCTTCTGTACTTACTTCATCTGCATCATCTTCCACATCACTGTCCATTTCTACTTTCGCGATGGCGGCAATTTCATCATTATTTTTAAGATTAATAACTTTCACGCCCTGGGTATTTCTGCCCATCACACGAAGTTCATCTACACTCATTCTGATTGCCACTCCGGATTTATTGATGATCATCAAACCGTCACCGTCAACAACATTTTGAATAGCAATCAGATTACCGGTTTTCTCCGTAACGTTTAAGGTAATTACACCTTTTCCGCCACGGTTGGTTACACGGTAATCCTCTACTGCGGAACGTTTTCCATAGCCTTTTTCAGATACTACCAAAACGCTTTCATTCGCCACGTCATTCACAACAATCATACCAATAACTTCATCATTATCCTCAAGCGTGATACCGCGTACTCCGATCGATCCACGACCTACTGCCCTTGCTTTTTCTTCAGGGAAGCGGATGCATTTTCCGTTTTTGGTTGCAATCATGATTTCAGAGTTTCCGTCCGTCAATCTCGCTCCTAAAAGCTGGTCGTTATCACGGATTTCTATTGCATTGATACCATTCGTCCGCGGTCTTGAGTAAGCTTCAAGAGATGTTTTCTTCACCGTTCCGTTTTTGGTAATCATTACCACGTTCATCTGGTTAATATAATCACTGTCTTTCAGGTCATTGGTTCTGATGTAAGCTTTCACCTTATCATCCGCTTCAATATTAATTAAATTCTGAATTGCTCTTCCTTTTGCAGTACGCGAACCTTCCGGTATTTCAAAAACCCGCAGCCAGTAACATTTTCCTTTTTCGGTAAAGAAAAGCATGTACTGGTGGTTGGTCGCATTTACAATATATTCAAGGAAATCTTCGTCTCTGGTAGTAGCAGCTTTGTTTCCAACTCCGCCCCGGCTCTGAATTCTGTATTCTGAAAGTGAAGTACGCTTGATGTATCCTGCATGAGAAATCGTCACTACCACACTTTCGTTCGGAATAAAATCTTCAATCGACATATCGCCGCCCGCATAATCAATTTCAGTTCTTCTCTCGTCGCCGTATTTTTCTTTGATTTCGAGCATTTCGTTTTTAATGATTTCAAACCTTCTTCCTTCGTTGGCAAGAATGTCTTCCAAATCTTTAATTAATGCCATAATCTCTTCATATTCCGCACGGATCTTATCGAGCTCCATTCCGGTAAGACGTGCAAGCCTAAGGTCGAGAATTGCCTGTGCCTGAATATCAGAAAGCTCGAATTCACTCATCAAACCTTCTTTCGCTTCCTGTGGCGTAGCACTGTGGCGGATGATTGCAATGGCTTTATCCAGCGATTCCTGCGAGCCGATCACTTTCATAAAACCTTCAAGAATATGCGCTCTCTCTTTGGCTTTTTTTAGTTCAAACTCGGTTCTTCTCACCACAACCTCATGACGGTGATCCACAAAATGGACGATAATATCCTTAAGGTTCAGCTGTTCCGGCCTGCCGTGAACAAGTGCGATATTATTTACACTGAATGAAGTCTGTAGCGAGGTATATTTATAAAGTAAATTTAAAACAACATTTGGAATGGCATCATTTTTAAGTTCGTAAACGATACGCATACCCCGTCTGTCCGATTCATCACGGATTTCGTGGATTCCTGTCAGTTTTTCTTCTTTTACCAGTTCCGCAGTTCTGGCAATCATTTCTGCTTTATTAACCTGGTAAGGAACTTCGGTAACAATAATTGCGTTTCGGTTTCCAATTTCTTCGAAATTTACTTTGGCACGAAGGATAATTCTACCCCTTCCAGTATGGAATGCATCGCGAACGCCTTCATAACCGTAAATAATACCACCAGTCGGGAAATCCGGCGCAATGATGTGTTTCATCAGCTCATCGACGGTTATTTCGCGGTTGTCGATGTAGGCACAGATCCCGTCCACCGCTTCTGAAAGGTTATGCGGCGCCATATTGGTTGCCATACCAACTGCAATACCAGATGCCCCGTTTACAAGAAGATTAGGAATTTTTGTAGGTAAAATGGAGGGTTCTGTCAGTGAATCATCAAAGTTATTCTGGAAATCCACTGTCTCTTTATCAAGGTCAGCCAGAATTTCGTCAGAAATTTTCTTAAGCCTTGCTTCTGTATAACGCATTGCTGCAGGCGGGTCACCGTCCATGGAACCAAAGTTACCCTGCCCGTCAACCTGCGGATAACGCAAACTCCACGGCTGCGCCATACGCACCATTGCATCATAAACCGAACTGTCGCCGTGCGGGTGATACTTACCAAGAACATCACCGACGATTCTGGCAGATTTAAGGTGTTTTCTGTTTGAAAAAACGTTCAGGCCGTACATGCCGTACAAAACTCTTCTGTGCACCGGCTTCAGGCCGTCTCTTACATCGGGTAACGCTCTGGAAACAATAACCGACATCGAATAATCGATGTAAGAGGATTTCATTTCATCAACTATGTTGATAGGAATTAACTTTTCTCCTTCTGTATTCATATACTACACTAATAAAATGATTTTCAAGGGTTTGAAAACCCTTCATTCTTTTCTTTTCGTTCTAATAATAATAACGTGCTAATTTACGAAAAAAATACCGATTTTTGCGGTGTTATTTATCCACAATCAACATAATTTCCGATAAAAATGAGCATACTTAGCCTTACTTTTCATACAACAGAAAGCGCCCTGAAAGAATGGGAAAATTATACACAGAATGAACTGCAGCTGCTGATAGAAAATCTGATGGATGTTGAGAAATATATCCTTTCTGAGGTGCATACCGATATGATCACCGAAGGCAAGAACACCAATCTCCTCCTGGTATTCAATGACGAGGAAATGCGCAGCCAGTTTCTGGAAAACGAACTGGTGAATATTACAGAGAGAATCGAAGCAAAATTCGCAGATTCGGTGATGATTTTCAGCACGTTTCTGAATCCGCTGAAAAGCAGATTTTAGATAACTTCCAAAAACTTCATCGTATCGACATTGTCAGCATAAGTGTCCAGGCCTGGATTTTGGGCTTCGCCAAAGTTTTCACTATCTAAACCTACTTCCGGCTTTGCAACCACGCACTGGATATCTTTTTCGTTTTCGGCGAGATATGATTTTATTTCCGCAATATCCTTATAGCGGGAAAAATTAATCACCGAAAGCGGACTGAAAAGCTTGTCATCTTCCTTCAGCATTACAAAATTATTGTCCCAGAAGTTTTCCTGGTTCAGCAGGTAGATTGCCTTGTTGTAATCGTAATTATTGGCATAGGAATTATGGTTGATGATGTCGCCAAACTCAATGAAATTTTCAAACAGTCGGTCGAGTTTGAAATCTTCCGGAATGAAAAGCCGTGTCACGTTCCGGCATCCCAACCCAAAATAGCGGAAGATATCTTCTGCCAAAAGTTTAAGTTCCTCATCAGTTTCATCACCCTTTAAAACTGCAACTGACGTTCTGTTTTTACGGATGATGCTGAGATGATTTCTGAAATAATATTCCAGATAGCGGGCAGTATTATTGGAACCTGTAGCGATCACTGCATCGAAATTTTCCAATTTTTCTACCAGTTCATAGCTGATATTTTGACCTGAAAATTCTTGCCATTTCTGAAGTAAAAAAGGCAGAATTCTTTTGTCTTTGGAAGAAAGTTTTATCATCGGAATATTCCCGCTCAGAACCACAGAGATGACATCGTGAAAGCCGACCATCGGGATATTGCCGGCCAGGATTAAACCAACTTTCTTTGGAGTTTTTGATATCTCGTATTCAGAAAGCCAGCTCTTGATACCGTTTTCAGTAAGCAACTCCGCCCACTGATTCAGCGCAAACCGAAGGCTGTCCTGTGTGAACCATGAATTTTCGACTTGAGATTTTTTCAGCAATGCATTGAAACCCTCTTCATCTCTATTAAAATCCTCCGGGTTTTTATTCAAAAAATTCGTAATGTATTCAGCCAGTTTTACAAGTCCTGAAATCTGTTTTTCCGTATTCATGTATGTTCAATATTGGGAGATTTTCACTAAATTTGCGCAAATTTAAACAAATAAAAATCAGCAATGGCGATTAAAATAACAGATGAATGTATCAATTGCGGAGCTTGCGAGCCCGAGTGTCCAAACAACGCAATCTATGAAGGTGCTGTGGACTGGAAAGCTTCTGACGGAACCGCTCTGAAAGGAATGGTAACGCTGAAATCCGGACTGACCGTGGATGCTGACGCGCCACAGGAACCCGTGAGCGATGATGTGTATTTCATTGTTACTGATAAATGTACCGAATGTAAAGGCTTCCATGAGGAACCGCAGTGTGCCGCAGTTTGTCCTGTAGACTGCTGCGTGCCGGATGAAGACCATGTAGAATCGGAAGAAAGTTTGCTGGCTAAAAAAGCCTTTCTTCACAATGAATAAAAAATTCAATGCCTCTTTTGTGAGGCATTTTTTTCACCAGTTCAGGCCTTTAATCACTTAAAAAAAACAGGAAAATCCTAACAAAAAACTTAAATATGAAAAAACATAATTTCAGCGCCGGGCCGTGTATTCTTCCGCAGGAAGTTTTTCAGAAATCTGCAGAAGCCATTCTGGATTTTAACGGCATCGGACTTTCACTGCTCGAAATTTCTCACCGCAGCAAAGATTTTGTCCCTGTGATGGACGAAGCAAGAGCAATCGTAAAAAGGCTGATGAAACTGGGCGACGAATATGAAGTTCTCTTTCTTGGCGGTGGTGCCAGTCTTCAGTTTGCTATGGTTCCACTGAATCTTATGAAATCGGAAAACGGTAAAGCGGCATATCTTGACACCGGAACGTGGGCTGCGGGAGCGATCAAAGAAGCTAAAAAACTGGGAACTGTAGATATTGTGAGTTCTTCCAAGGAAGATCAATACTCTTATATTCCGAAAGATTATAAAGTGGGATCAGATTACGATTATTTCCACTGTACATCCAACAATACCATCTACGGAACTCAAATGCATGAGTTTCCTGAAGTGGATACAGTTATGGTTTGCGATATGTCTTCAGATATTTTCAGCAACGCCAGGGATTATTCTAAATTTGACTTAATGTACGCCGGTGCACAGAAAAACATGGGGCCTGCAGGTGTTACCGTAGTTGTGGTGAAAAAGGAAATTTTAGGAAAAACCGGCCGCGATATCTTTTCAATGTTAGATTATCAGAAACATATTGAAAAAGAATCGATGTACAACACACCGCCAGTATTCCCGGTGTACGCAACGTTGCTGACCCTGCAGCATCTGGAAAACAATGGTGGAATTGAAGCTGCTGAACAAAGGAATATTGCGAAAGCCAAACTGATCTATGATGAAATTGACAGAAACCCACTGTTCGTGGGATTTGCCAAAAAAGAGGACCGTTCCTTTATGAATGTTTCTTTCAAAATACTGGATGAAAATAAAAAGGAAGCGTTTGATAATGCATGGAAAGCTGCCGGCATCAGCGGACTGAACGGACACAGAAGCCTGGGCGGTTACAGAGCCAGCCTTTACAACGCTTTAAATATTGAAAGCGTGCAGGTCCTGGTGGATGTAATGAAATCGATTTCGTAATATAAGTCAAAAAAACCAAATGAAAGTTTTAGCAAACGACGGTATTTCAAAAGCTGGTGAAATTGCACTGAAAGAAGCTGGCATCGAGCTTCTGGAACATAAAGTTGCCCAGGAGCATCTTGAGAATTTCATTAATGAAAATCAGGTAGATGTTCTTTTGGTACGGAGCGCCACGAAAGTCAGACAGCCATTAATTGATGCCTGTCCCTCACTAAAAATAATCGGCAGAGGTGGCGTTGGGATGGATAATATCGATGTGGAATATGCCCGTAACAAGGGAATTTACGTAATCAATACACCTTCAGCTTCATCGCGTTCTGTGGCAGAAATGGTTTTTGCACATTTCTTTTCGTTGGCCCGGTTTCTTCACGAATCGAACCGAATGATGCCGCTGGAGGGCGATACAAAGTTTGATTCACTGAAGAAATCCTACTCAAAAGCTGTGGAGCTGGAAGGCAAAACCTTAGGAGTCATTGGTTTTGGCGGCATTGGGAAAGAAGTTGTGAAGATTGGAATTTCTCTGGGAATGAAAATTAAAGTTTTAACCAGAAAGCCAAAAACTGAAACCATCTCTATTCATTTTTTTGACGGCCAAAATATAAATTTCGAGGTTACTTCCACAAACGATACGGAAGCCTTTTTGAAAGACCTTGATTTTTTAAGCATAAACACCCCCAAAACTGACGAATACATCATCGATTCGCCGCAATTTGAAATGATGAAAGAGGGTATTTTTATCGTAAATACCGCAAGAGGCGGCGTCATCAACGAAGTTGCCCTGATCAGTGCCATTGAGCAAGGAATAGTAAAAGGTGCTGCACTGGATGTGTTTGAAAATGAACCCAATCCTGAGTTGACGCTCCTGATGAACCCTCAGCTTTCACTTTCCCCACACCTTGGTGGAAATACGCTGGATGCACAGGAGAAAATAGGAACCGAGCTCGCAGCCCAAATTATTGAACTGAAAAAGAAACTAGATTGATCTATGCCTATATTTAAACCTTTTAGAGGTATAAGGCCAAGCGATGATTATGTTGATCGCTTTCCCACACACCCTATAGATAATTTTTCGCAGGAAGAAATCGCTAAGAAAGCTCAGGAGGATTCTTCATATATCCAAATGATCAAGCCTTACGTAGTAAGCAAATCCAAAGACCTTGACCGGAACCTGCGGAAAATAAGAACCAATTTTGAGGAACTTTTAGAAGAAAAAAAGCTGGTTCAGGATTCTTCTGCCTATTATCTTTACGAACAAATTTATCCTAACAAGTCTGTTTTCAGAGGGCTGTTAGGCCTAACTTCCGTTGAGGATTTCTGGAACGGCAAAATAAAACGGCACGAAAGCACCATCCCCCAAAAGAAGGAAAAACTAGCTTATTATCTTGAAAAAGTGAATCTGCAGGCGGAACCTGTGTTGCTGACCTACCCCGCAAATTCCAAAGTGGAACTTTTAATGAGCCATGAGGAAAAAAATGTTCCCATACTGAATTATGAAGACAGCAAAGGTATTAAACATAAAATCTGGCGCATTGATAACCGCCTGAAAATGCAGCAGCTGAAAGAGGTCCTGGACAATGTGGAAGCTTTCTACATCGCTGACGGACACCACAGAATTGGCTCCACTGCGCTTAATGCCAAGCATCAGAAAGAGAAAAACAAAAAACATACGGGAACTGAGCCTTATAATTTCGTGTTCAGCTTTATCGTTTCGAACCAGTCGATAAAAATTCATGACTACAACCGTGTTGTTCGTGATCTGAACGGGCTTTCGCCTCAGAAATTTTTAAAATCTCTGGAAAAATCCTTCAATATTCACGAAAAGAATGAAACACCCTACTACCCTTCTCAGAAATTTCATATTTCGATGTATCTGGAGGGTAAATTTTATTCGCTTCACGTAAAACACGAACTTCGTTCTGCGACTGTTTCGATGAATCACATTGATCACCATTTATTGGACAGTTTGGTTTTTAACGATATTTTGAACATTGAAGATACCGACAGCTCGGACAGAATTGATTATGTGAAAGGCAATTCGTCCGTTGAAGGAATCAAGAAAATCAAAGAAGTTGTAGACAGCGGAAAATTCGCGGCCGGCTTCGGAATTTTTCCGGTAAGCTTCAATGAAATGATCAAAATTTCTGACAACAAAATCAGTATGCCGCCCAAGTGTACCTACATCGAGCCAAAATTAGTTACGGCGCTGGTGATGTATGATATGAAATAAATTTTCTAATTTAGTGTTTATAAAAAAGACTATGAAGAAATTACTGATACTTCCGCTCTTTTTGGGCGGATTTTTATTTGCTCAGAGCCAGGCCGATTCGCTTCAGTTTAAAAAAATATCGGATCACATTTTGGTTAAAGGCGAAGCTTACAGAGATCTTACTGAACTTACAAAAGGCGTCGGCAACCGGCTGAGCGGTTCTGCAAACTATGATAAAGCAGTAAAATGGGCCGAGGCCAAACTAAGGGAAGCGGGGGCAGACAAAGTATGGCTCCAGGAAGTGATGGTTCCGGTTTGGGTACGCGGCAAAGAATCTCTGCATATAAAGACCGGCAACGGCGGCTGGAAATCTGTCAAAATGCTGTCTCTGGGAAATTCTGAAGGAACAGGTGGAAAAGATTTAACCGGGGAAATACTGATGGTAAATACCTTCGATGAGTTTAAAAAATTAAGCGAAAATCAGGTTAAAGGAAAGATTGTATTTTTCAATTTCGAATGGCGCCACGATTATGTAGAACCTTTTAAGGCTTATGGCGAAGCCGGAATCTACAGGCGCAATGCGGCTTCAGAAGTTGCTAAGAAAAGCGGCAAAGCAGCCATTATCCGTTCGCTTTCTTCAGCGTTTGATGATGAGCCGCACACCGGATCACTAAGATACGAAGATAATGTTGTCAAAGTTCCGGCAGCAGCTATCGGCAATCATTCTGCTGATGAGTTGGCGAAACTTTTAAAATCACAAAAAGTTACCGCAAAACTGAACTCTAACTGCGGAATGAAGGCAGACAAGCTTTCCTACTCTGTAATCGGCGAACTTACCGGTAAAAAAGACAACTCAGTAATCATCGCTGCCGGACATCTGGATTCCTGGGATGTGGGCGAAGGCGCTCACGATGACGGTTCTGGAATTGTGCAAAGTATAGAGGTTTTGCGAACTTTCAAAAGGTTGGGAATTCAGAACAATCATACCATCCGCGTCATTTGCTATGCGAACGAAGAAAACGGCGTGAAGGGCGGCTACAAATACCTGGAAGAAGTAAAGAAATCGGGTGAAAAACACCTTTTTGCCATAGAAAGTGATGCCGGCGGATTTTCACCAAGAGGCATTGCGATGGATATGCCTCAGGATAAAATCAATCAGATCAAAGCATGGTCGAACCTGTTTTTGCCGTACGGCATTTATGATTTTGAGAAAAGGCACAGCGGTGTAGATATAGGACCGCTAAAACAGATTGGCGTTCCTCTTGCGGGACTTTTCCCTGATCCGCAAAGGTATTTTGATATTCACCACACTCATGAGGATACACTGGATAAAGTCAACCGGCGTGAGCTTTTAATGGGCGCCATAGTGTTAACCCAATTGGTTTATATGATTGATAAAAATTGGTAAAAATTTATATTGAATAAAAAAAGACACATTGAGGTGATGTGTCTTTCTTCAGTTTTTATCTATATTATTACTTTACTTTTACAAGCTGCACGTCGAAGATCAACCATGCGTTTGGCGGAATAACACCTCCGGCACCTCTCGCTCCGTAACCCAAATCTGGTGGAATAAGGAATCTGGCTTCATCGCCTTCATTCAGCATCAGTAAACCTTCATCCCAACCTCTGATCACCATTCCGGCACCCACAGGAAATTCAATAGGCTCACCTCTTTTGAACGAATTGTCGAATTCGTTTCCGTTAGTCAGTCTTCCTGCATAATGTACAGAAACGGTATTTCCTCTCTCTGCTTTTTTACCCGTTCCTTTCTTGTTAATTTTATACATTAATCCTGACGGTGTGGTTTCCATTCCCGCTTTCAGTACATCCAGTTCTTTTTTAGCGGCTTCTTCCTGTTTTGCAGCGAAATTTTTATTGTTTTCCTGAATTTTGGCTTTTCCATCATTAAAGGTTTTAGCAGCATCATAACTCTTGTACTCATCGCCTTTACTGAAGATTGAAACTTTCTCTAAAACCACATCAGTTTTTGGTTTGTCCTGAGCGTTTTTTTCTACTTTGGCAATTTCATCAATGATGTTTTCACCACTTACCACTTTTCCGAAAATGGTGTGTTTTCCGTCTAACCAAGGTGTAGCCACCTGTGTGATGAAGAACTGTGAACCGTTGGTGTTTGGTCCTGAATTGGCCATGGAAAGAATTCCTTTCCCGGTGTGCTTCAGATCATTTTTTTCATCTTCGAATTTGTAACCCGGATCGCCCATTCCTGTACCCTGCGGATCACCACCCTGAATCATAAAATTCTCGATCACCCTGTGGAAAATCGTGCCGTCATAATACGGAACACCTTTTCCTTTCGCTTTATTGTCTATTTTACCTTCTGCAAGGCCAACGAAATTTGCTACAGTAACCGGCGATTTTTTATCCTCCAGCTTTACCAGCATATTCCCTTTCGAGGTTTGCAGATTTGCATACAGTCCGTCATTCAGACCTTCATAAATTTCTTTGTCTACGTTCATTTTTTTATATATTGGTGTACAACTTATCAGGGAGGCCATCCCTAACGTGATAAATAATCTGGATTTTAACGTCATATTTTCAGTGAGTTACGGTAAGTTTTATAATTAAAGGCATATCGTTCGGGATTTTATCATTATCGCCATAAGTTCCGTAAGCCAACAAAGAAGGCACCAATAGCGTCGCTTCTTCCCCCGGTTTCAGATATCGCAAAGCATCATCCACGGCTTTTAAATCTTCGAATTTACCTAAATAAACATCCTTTGCGGTTTTCGGTTCATCGTAAATCTTCACCCGGTCGAAATCATAAATTTCATATTGGTAAGACAGTCGCTCGCCATCCTTTCTTTTCAGGTTTTGCGAAAGATCTTTGTCGATCCAGTATCCTAAACCGTTCACATAATATTTTTTGTTCTGCTGAGCAATCCAGTCGGTAATCTGTTTTCTTTCCAGCTCGTACAGCGAACGGGACCGGTCTTTGGATACCTGCAAATCTTTCTGAGACAGCACACTGCCAACTGGCGGATGCACTGGCTGTTTGGTGCAAGAGAAGATTATGACCGGCAAAAACCAAAAAATTTTCTTCATAAAAACCTCTGCGAAAATACTGATTTTTATCGAAAGTTTAAAAATAAAAGCCGGGATCAATTCCCGGCAGATTTCGCTTATATCGTGTAATTTTATACAGTTTCCAGAATGTTTTTCTCAACCAAAACCCTCCATCCGAAAGGATCTTCAGCATTATTGGTTTGGATCGCGACCAAATCTCTTTGCAATGTCAGAGCATAGCTCTCTTCCGCAGAAAGTTTAGGCAGATCATATTTTTTGTCCTTGTAACCGATAGCTTCGAAAACACTGGTCACAACTGCGGTACCTACGCCCCAAACCTCTTTCAGTTCTCCGCGTTCGTGCGCTGCGATCACATCTTTCACTTTCACATCACCTACCACAACTTCGATTCCTCTCTTTTTTGCAAGCTGGATGAAGCTGTCTCTGGTCACGCCATCCAAAATTTTATCAGATGTTGCAGGCGTATAAATCGTATCGTTTATTCTTACGAAAACATTCATCGTACCGCTTTCCTCGAAATTTTCATGGGTGGCATCGTCAGTCCAGATGATCTGTTCATAGCCTTCCTCATTGGCCAGTTTTGTAGGGTAAAAAGACGCCGCATAATTTCCTGCAGCTTTTGCAAAACCAACACCACCGCTGGATGCTCTGGAGTAATAATCAGAAATTTTTACTGAAACCGGTGCTGAGTAATAACTCTTTGCAGGTGATGCTACAATCGCAAACATATATTTTGTGGAAATCCTTGCTTTAAGGGCTTCTTCAGTAGCAAAAATCAGCGGGCGAATGTACAGGGATTTTCCTTCGCCATGCGGCACCCAGTCTCTGTCGGCATCTATCAGCACTTTCAGTCCCTGCATAAAAGCTTCTTCCGGAACTTCCGGCATCGCAAGTCTGGTTGCAGATTTATTGATACGTTCAAAATTCTTTTCCGGTCTGAACAGAAAAACGTCTCCATTCTTATCTTTGTAAGCCTTCATCCCTTCAAAACAAGCCTGCCCATAGTTGAAAGCCATATTTGCAGGTGAAAAAGGAAGCGGTCCATATGGCATTAACTTAGGTTCGCCCCATTGGCCGTTTTCGTATTCACAAATGATCATGTGGTCAATAAAATGGTCACCAAATGAATAGTTTTCAGGATCAAAAGATCCAATTCTCGGATTGTCTGATTTTTGAATTATCATTTTTTGAAAATAATTTAATTTTAACAAGTATAATTTAATTTTATAAATGTAAAGATTTAATTTAAATTTGCCAAATATTTGTTATGAAAAGAAAGATTAAGACCACAAATGACGGTAGTAAGACCTTGTTTATCAATGAAATGAACGAAGGTTACCACTCCGGTCACGGTGCTTTGCAGGAAGCCGAACATGTATTTATCAAAAATGGACTAAATCTAGTCGATGATTACGAAATTAATATTTTAGAACTCGGTTTTGGCACAGGTCTGAATGTTTTAGTTACCATTAATGAATTTTTAAAAACTGATAAAAATCATATTTTTCACTATTTTACTCTTGAAAAATACCCCGTTTTATTAACAGAAGTTGAACAGCTCGACTACCCTTCGCTTTTTAGCAACAAAAAAATAACGGAAATTAACGAGAAAATTCACCATTCAGAATGGAATACACCCGTAGAGATTATTCCCAATTTCTATTTAACTAAATTTGAATGTGATTTCTATCAGCTTGAAAATCTCGAGATCCCACCAATAGATTTGGTTTACTACGACTGCTTCGGGGCACGCGTACAGCCAGACCTTTGGGAGAAGCCTTTATTTAAAATGGTTGCCGATAAGATGAAGACCAATGGATTGCTTACGACATATGCATCGAAAGGAAGCGTGAGAAGAAACCTTCAGGAGTTAGGTTTTGAGGTTGAAAAAAAAGCTGGTCCACCGGGAAAACGCGAAATGATCAACGCCAGAAAACTGCCGCAATTATGATAAACAGCTTCAATATCCGGGTTTACGCAGCGTGTATAAAAAATAAAAAATTATTCACTTTGTTTGAGGAATATGTTGGCGAAAAACTCATTAAGCTTCCGGGCGGCGGCCTTGAGTTTGGTGAAGGAACGGTTGAATGCCTGAAACGTGAATTTGCTGAGGAACTGAATCTCGAAATTGAAAACATTCAGCACCTTTACACGCAGGAAGATTTCATAATATCAAAATTCAAACAGAACCAGCAATTGCTGACGATTTATTACACTGCAGATATCAAGGACGAATCAGCCCTGAAAATTATGGATTCCACCATTGAAAATACAGAATGGATTTCCCTCGCCGAAGCAAATCCATTTAATTTGCCTGTAGACAGAATTGTTTTCGAAAAACTTAAAGCAACCTACCTTTAGTTTTTGTTTACTTTGAAATCGCGGTAGCCCGGATACGGGATCAGGTAGCCCACATTCCAGTTGCTTTGCAAGAGCGACTCCACAAATTCATCATCCCTGTATTTATAGGGGTTATATTCTTTTTTCAGTTCAATATCGGCTGCGTTGCCTTTTACATTCCACCAGAAAGCGCTCCAGCCGCCACGTAATTCCCTGATAATTTCATAGACTGTTTTGCCGGTAGCCCGGTACATCAATTTTGCAAAAACCTGTCCTTCGGTTGTGGTGAGGTCACGCAACTGAGCTTCATACCGGTCTGCAAGTTTTTGCTGGATTTCCCGGGAAAACTTTCTTTTTTCAGCACCTTCCATAGTGGCCAACTGGGCATTGAGATCACGGTATTGCTGCAATGCCGTCAAAAATAAAGGATAAACGCGGTTAAGCTTTTTATTAAGAAAGTAATAATAGTTCCGGTCCAGCTGATTATTAAAATGTGGCTTTTTTTGTAACACCAATTCATCCATCACCACTACTGTTTCACCGTTTATTTCATAGATTTTGGCTTGCTGCCTTTCGTCGTAGTAGTAGGTGTTTCCGAACTCGTCAGTCCGCAGTTCGTCTGCCGGAATTTGGCTAAAAGGTTTGGCTATCGTGTCAGTTTGTCCAAAAGCGTGAACGCCCAAGAACAAAAGGACGATATAGAATAATTTATATATTTTCATTACTTTTACTCACTAAAAATCGGACTTTAAACTAACAAAAAACGTTCCCTTTAATGAAATTTCAAAAAAAATCTTTACACTTTTTAGAAGAATATTTAAACGCCGCATCGCCAACAGGTTACGAGCGAAATGGGCAGGAAATCTGGATGAATTACCTGAAGCCTTATGTAGATAAGATTGAATTTGATCATTATGGAACGTGCTACGGCATCATCAATCCGGAAGCTGAATTTAAAGTTGTAATTGAGGCGCATGCCGACGAAATCTCGTGGTATGTTAATTATATTACTGATGACGGCCTGATCTACGTCATCAGAAACGGCGGTTCTGATCAGGCGATCGCACCGTCAAAAGTGGTACATATCCACGGAGAAAAAGGAACTGTAAAGGGTGTTTTCGGCTGGCCGGCCATTCATACCAGAAGCGCAAACCAGAACGAGCCTGTTCCAAAGATTGAAAATATTTTTATCGATTGTGGCGCAAAAACCAAAAAAGAAGTCGAGGAAATGGGAATTCACGTTGGCTGCATGATCACGTATCCTGATGAATTTTTTGAACTGAATGACCGCTATTTCGTATGTCGCGCACTCGATAACAGAATCGGTGGTTTTATGATTGCCGAAGTAGCAAAAATGCTGAAAGACAACAAAAACAAACTGCCTTTCGGCCTTTATATCGTGAATTCTGTTCAGGAAGAAGTTGGCCTTTATGGTGCTGATATGATTGCGGACACTATAAAACCAAACATCGCGATCATTACAGATGTTACGCACGACACCACAACTCCGATGATCGATAAGAAAAAAGAGGGCGAACAGAAGTGTGGCGACGGGCCAGTCGTTTTTTTTGCTCCGAGCGTTCATCACAATATCCGTGAAATTATTGTAGAAACTGCAAGATCTAAGAAAATTCCTTTTCAGAGAGCCGCTGCAAGCCGCGCCACTGGAACAGATACCGATGTATTTGCCCATTCCAATGGCGGTGTTCCGAGCGCGCTGATCTCGCTGCCACTGCGTTACATGCACACCACTGTTGAGATGGTAGAAAGAGAAGATGTTGCAAATGTCATCAAGCTGATTTATGAAACGCTCCTTCAGATCAAGCCAACAATGAATTTGAAATACCATTAAAAAATAAATTTAAAATAAAATGAAGAACAGGTTAATCGCTCCTTCCCTTTTGTCTGCGGATTTCGGGAATTTGCAGCGTGATATAGAAATGCTGAACAGGAGCCAGGCAGACTGGTTTCACGTGGATGTAATGGACGGAAGATTCGTGCCGAATATTTCTTTCGGATTTCCGGTAATGAAAACAGTTCGCGAGCACGCAAAAAAGTTTGTTGATGTGCACCTGATGATTGTGGAGCCGGAAAAATACGTGGAAGAATTCATTAATCAGGGAGCGGATCTGGTTTCCGTTCACTATGAAGCGTGTACGCATTTGCACAGGACAATTAATCTCATTCAGGATAAAGGCGCTAAAGCTGGTGTTGTTTTAAATCCTTCTACGCCGGTTCTGATGCTGGAAGACATCATTTCTGAAGTGGATTTGGTTTTGTTAATGAGCGTAAACCCTGGATTTGGCGGGCAAAAATTCATTGAGAATACTTACAAGAAGATTTCTGAAACGAAAGATTTGATTTTAAGCAATAATTCCACAGCTTTAATCCAAGTTGACGGCGGGGTGAATGTTGACAATTCGGCAAAACTTTTCGATGCGGGTGCCGATGTTCTGGTGGCCGGAAATGCGGTTTTCAGCAGTGAAAATCCTGAGAAGACCATTGAACTTTTAAAAATATAGAACAAGGCAGTGGAATCGACTGCCTTTTATTTTTTTTCCATTATACAGATTCTAATTGATTATTAAGTTATTAGACATAAAAATAATTCAAACACATCTTTTTGTTTTGAAATTTTATTTACCTTTATTTAAAATTAATAGAAATGGAAAAGTTTGTAGAATCCCTTTTCGGAACTAAAATCTTTGCTTCGCCATTCCTCGTTGGCGTTGTTCTGGGGCTTATTTGTAAAGTTGCTATTGGCGGCCAAACCGGGAATATCCTTTTGGTGGTGATGACAGCAGCTGGTGCGCTTGCAGGTTTTATTTTGCTTAAAGTTATCAGAAAGAGGATGTCATATTCTGATTTTGACGCGAAAGTGAGTGCGAGCCCGGATATAGATGAAGCGGTTAAAATTAAGGATTAAAATTCAGCTTTGCAAAGTTTCGATACATGCTTCACGTATCGTCCAAAATTCCTCTAAAGTGTAAGGGATTTCAGGATTGTTGCTTAAATAATCCTTTAAAAAATTGCGGTGATACTCCACTTTGAAATCAGTTATTTGATCGGGATTGATTTCTATTTCTTTTACTAAATCATTCCTGAAATCTTCCGCAGATGATTTATTTGTTGTAAAATCCTTTATTTCACCATTTATTCTAAGGTAATTGTGCGCTTCCGGCATTTCATTCAATCCGTATTTTTCTAGAACTGGAATCAGTTTTTTGTTGTAGGAACCTTTCATCTTAAAAATTCCTAACATCAGCTGCACATTTTCAATGCCGTTTTTATCCGCAAAATCTTTCAGGAAAGCGTGTTTGGTGCTGCATGTTCCACCATTGTCTTCTATGACGCAGTTGAGATTTGATTTATCTTGATTGCGCCTGTACGGCAGGTTTTGGATGAAGGTGCAGGCTTCGTGGAAAGTTTGAAAATTCTGCTCCATCTTAAACTTCAAGTAAAATTAAATCTAGTTCATTAATTTTCACAAAGCCTTTATCAGCTGTCACTAAAGGAATAGCATATACAATAGATGTTGCAGCTATTATAGAATCAGGAAGTTTTATTCCGTATTTCTTCTTTAGCTCTATTGTTTGATCCTTTAATTTTGAATTCCAATCAATATAAAAACAATCAGAAATGAGCTGCTTCAATTTTGTTTCTTCACTTTTAGAAATATTTTTAAAACCTAGTAATTCAATTTCGGAAATAAATGAAATTCCAAAATTGTAATCCATAAAACTTTCTACGATTTCATTTCCTTCGTGAATGTAAATGAGGATATTTGTATCAGCAATAAAATCAATCTTCATTTTCCCTTATAGAATTTTGATACTCAAGCCCATCCAAATTTCTTTTTAATTTACCAAAGTGTTTAGATAAATTACCTTTTTTTGGAGTTTTCTTAAGTTTTTCATTCAATATTTTTTTAAGATTTTTAGAATCTTTTTTATCAATTTTTACAGTCATTGTGTGGTGATTTGATATCCAAAACTACAAAATTAATTCCATAAAAAAACCGCCCTGCAAAACAGGACGGTTTAAATTTATTAAATTTCAGCCGGATTAGTTACCGCCTTCCATTTTCTTTTTAAGTTCTGCTAAAGCGTCGATATCACCAAGAGTGGTTTTCTCTTCACCTGAAGTTGCAGCTGGTTTTGCAGCAGCTTCTTTAGCATTTCTTCTTTCTTCGTCTCTGAAAGTACCTGTGTGAGACACTACTACTCTCTTGAACTCCTTGTTGAATTCGATTACTTTGAAATCAGCAGTTTCACCTTTCTTGATTTTGGAGCCGTCTTCTTTTTCCAACAATCTCGATGGGCAGAACGCTTCTACTTCAGCATCTTCAAACTGTACCTGTGCACCTTTGTCGAATACATCAGTTGCAGTTCCGTTGTGTACGGTGCCTTCAGCATATTTAGTTTCGAATTTATCCCAAGGGTTTTCCTGAAGTTGCTTGTGTCCTAGAGAAAGTCTTCTTGCAGCAGTATCCAGCTCAAGAACTACCACATCAAGTTTGTCGCCTACGTTGCAGAATTCGCTTGGATGCTTGATTTTTTTAGTCCAGGAAAGGTCAGAAATGTAGATCAGTCCGTCGATACCTTCTTCAAGTTCTACGAATACACCGAAGTTTGTGAAGTTTCTCACAGTACCTACGTGCTGAGAACCAACCGGATATTTAGCTTCGATATTTTCCCATGGATCTTTGCTCAATTGCTTGATACCAAGAGAGATTTTTCTGTCTTCTCTGTCTAAAGTCAATACTTCAGCTTCTACTTCATCACCTACTTTCACGAAGTCGCCTGCGCTTCTAAGGTGTGTAGACCAAGACATTTCAGAAACGTGGATCAAACCTTCTACACCTGGAGCAATTTCTACAAAAGCACCATAGTCCGCAAGAACTACCACTTTTCCTTTTACTTTATCACCAACTTTCAAGTCAGCAGAAAGTGCATCCCAAGGGTGAGGTTCAAGCTGCTTCATACCAAGCTGGATTCTTGTTTTCTCATCATCGAAATCAAGGATTACAACTTTTACAGTCTGCCCGTCTTCAAGAATTTCTGACGGATGGTTAACTCTGCTCCAAGAAAGGTCAGTAATGTGGATCAAACCGTCAACACCACCTAGGTCGATGAATACACCGTAAGAAGTAATGTTTTTCACTGTTCCTTCAAGAACCTGTCCTTTCTCCAATTGAGCGATGATTTCTTTTTTCTGTCCTTCGATGTCAGCTTCGATCAATGCTTTGTGAGATACTACAACGTTTTTGAACTCAGGGTTGATTTTCACAACTTTGAACTCCATTGTTTTACCTACGAACTGATCGTAATCTTTAATTGGCTTCACATCGATTTGTGAACCTGGCAAGAACGCTTCTATACCGTGTACATCTACGATCATACCACCTTTGGTTCTTGATTTTACAAAACCGTTTACGATTTCTCCGCTTTCGTGAAGTTCGTTTACTTTGTCCCAAGCCTTAAGTGTTCTGGCTTTTTTGTGGGAAAGTTGCAGTTGGCCGGTTTTGTCTTCTCTTCTGTCAACCATTACTTCAACCTCGTCACCTACCTGCAGGCCTTGGTTGTAACGGAATTCGTTCAGAGAAATCACACCTTCAGATTTGAAGTTGATGTCAACGATAGCTTCTTTGTCAGTAAGTCTTACAACTTTACCCACAAGAACATCATTGTCCTCAAGATCGCTCAAAGAACCTTTGTAGATTTCTTCAAGGTCACTTTTTTCTTTTCTGGCTTCAGCATCCAGTCCGGATTCGAAAGAATCCCAGTCAAACTGTTCAGGTGCTACGTTTTGGTTCATCAGAACCGCGTCTTTGTTTTCAGACATAAATTCTAAATTTGTATTCCTTCTTTCTAAAGTCTGTTGCTGTGGGTTTTAGAAATACGGAAGATGTTAGTTATGAATTGTTTACTTTCACAGACCTTGCCCACAAAAAAGTGGTGCAAAATTAATAAAAATTATTGATATATAATACTGTTACTCAAGATTTTCATTTAGCTTTAAGCAAAAGATTTTGAATTAAAGATTTACTTTAAGTTAAAGGGAAATTTTTATCTTTGCTTTAATGAAACTTGAATTACCTGATAAACTTTACTATTCCATCGGAGAAGTTGCTAAAGCTTTCGATGTAAACACCTCACTTTTAAGATATTGGGAACAGGAATTTCCGATCCTTCGTCCGAAGAAAAATAAGAAAGGAAACCGGTATTTTACGCCGGAAGACCTCAAGAATTTGAAAATCATCTATCATTTGGTTAAAGAAAAAGGTTATACTTTGGACGGAGCGCGCATCGCACTGACGACCAACTCAAAAATTTCAGAAACCGTTACCATGATCGACCGTCTGGAATTTGTAAAAGCTGAATTGCAGAAACTAAAGGATTCATTGACTGATAAACCTGAAAACGAACAACCATGAAAAATCTAATCCAAAATCCAATTTTCATAACATTTTTTGCCATATCCTTCGGAGTAAAATCTTCTAAAATTATCTCTGAATATTTTGACAGAGGCTTGAACTTTCCGGCTGACGTTGAAAGTTTTGCATACAGTTTAGGGGTTAACTTTGCCGACTTGCTGATTATTGTCGTAGCCATAAGTTATCTGAAACTTTTTATCGAAAGAGTTCTTCTGCGAAGAAAATCAATTTCATAAGAATATTGAATTTCATTTAAGTTTTTTGATTAATTTTAGTCAGAAAACTGAGAATAATGAAAAACAATCTCCCAAACCGGCTCCGACGCAGGCAGTATATCGCCCTAGCTTTGTTTGGAGTGACGATCGCTGCAACTCAATTTGCATTTTCCCTTTATAAGCAGAAACAAAAGCCGGAAATATCAGATGTTGAGTTTAAAACCAATTCGGCAACTCCCGATTTACCTATAATTCTTACTGAATTTAATCCCAATGACCTGGATCAAAGCCAATGGAAAAATCTTGGGTTTACGGACAGAGATGTTGCTACAATTCTGAAATACAAAAGAATTATAGGCGGCGAATTCAGATCGAAAGAACAGTTCAGAAAGTGTTATCCAATTGTTGACCGTTACAAAGAACTTGAGCCCTACATTCTTCTCCCGGAAACCGATTACGACGCCAAAAAAGGTAATTTTACTTATAAAACTTTTGAAAAGAAGAAACTTAATATTCCCGGCAAATTCAATCCGGACAATTTTTCTACAAACGATTGGGTTGCAATGGGATTTTCTGAGCGGCAGGCAGAGGCAATCCTGAAATACAAGAACTATCTGGGTGGAAGTTTTCAGAGTAAAGAGAAGCTGAAGGCCTGTTTCATGATTAGTGAAGAGCAGTTTGCGCAAATGTCGCCTTACGTTTTGCTACCGGAGAAAACCGATGAGCAGCCCAGGGTCTATGCTGGCAGTTTCAAGGAAAAACCCAAAATCAACTACACTTATTTCGATCCCAACCAACTGGATGAAGAAGGGTGGAAATCGCTGGGATTTTCCGAAAAGCAGATTGCCGGAATTTTAAATTACAAAATAAAAATTCTGCGCGGAAGCTTCCGGACTTTGGAAGATGTGCAGAAATGCTATATGATCACTCAGCGCTTCGAAGAGCTGAAACCGTGGATCAGATTTAATCCTGAAAATATTAAAGAACCTGAAAAAACAAGCTACGCAAAACCAGATGCAAAGCAGGAACATAAAACCGACTTCTCGAAAGTGGATCTGAATGAAATGACATTCAACCAGCTGCGAGAATTTGGTTTTAATGAAAAAACTTCCGGCGGATTTGTGGCATTTCGCAAGAGTTTGGGCGGTTTCGTAAATAAAAATCAGATTTATGAAGTGTACGGAATAGACCGAGATTTGGCAGAAAAACTGGTTGGTATGTCCCCATTAAATTCTGAGGGCGTAAAAAAATACACTTTGACTGATGCGCCCGAAAGTTGGTTGAAAACACATCCTTACTTCAAATATTCAGCTGATAAAATTATTTTCTACCGAATTTCTAATCCGGATGAAAAAAAGATTTGGAAATTCATCAAAACAAAACCGGAGTACGAAGCGAAAATGAGAATGTATCTGAAATAAGAGAGCGTTCTCAGGGCTTCGAGCCCCAAAAATGCTTTTCAGTCAATCGTCTTCGAAGAATCCTGCAGCAACTGATCCAAATCAGAAAACTCTTCCGGTGTCAGATCACGCCATTTTCCCACGGGTAAATCGAGGTGAATGTTCATAATCCGGATGCGTTTCAGCTTCTTTACTTCGTAGCCCAGATATTCGCACATCCTGCGGATTTGCCGGTTGAGGCCTTGCGTTAAAATAATCCTGAACGTCATCGTGTCCAGTTTTTCCACTTCGCATTTATTGGTTACGGTGTCTAAAATCGGGACGCCGCTGCGCATTTTTTCCAGGAATTTTGGCGTAATGGGCTTATCGACGCGGACGATATATTCCTTTTCGTGGTTGTTTCTGGCGCGCAGGATTTTATTCACAATATCGCCGTCGGACGTCAGCAAAATAAGTCCTTCGCTGGGTTTATCAAGTCTTCCGATGGGAAAGATCCTTTTAGGATGGTTGATGTAATCAACGATATTGTTTTTTTCACGTTTCGTATCGGTGGTGCAGACAATTCCAATTGGTTTATTGAACGCGATATAAACATGTTCTTCCCCGCTTTTGCGGATGGAAATGCCATCCACGCAAATTTCATCTTCATCAGAAACCTTGGTTCCCAACTCGGGAATTTTTCCGTTGATGGTGATTCTTCCTTCTTCCAGAAGTTTATCTGCGGCTCTGCGCGAACAGTATCCGACTTCCGAAAGATATTTATTAATGCGGGTTTTCTCCATTCTGCAAGTTTACAAATTTTTGTTGCTGAAAACTGTAATTCCGTAAGAAAATCCTAAAAACCATACCGCATCATCTGCCACCTGAACATCCAGATTCAGTTGAAATTTCTGTGCTGTTCTTTCCCTTGCCAGTTCATAGAAACCGCCACCAACACCTATAAAGCCGTTATTGCTCAATCCCTGAGTCGTGTTGATTTGCTTTCCGAAATTTAATGTGATAAAATTAAATTCTTTATCCTTGGGATTTGAAACAAAGAAATAGGGCTGAAAAGTCCAGTAAATATTATGATATTTTGGTGAAATATAGCTGTATCGCAAACCTGTGCCCAAAGCAAACCAATTCAACGGTTGATAGCCGATCTGTCCTGTAAAACCATAAGTAAAATACGTCGGAAACTGGTCTTTTGCAGAATAATAATCATTGGGATCTTGCGGTTTTCTAAGTATGGAGCCGAGATCCAGACCAATATCAGTTTGCAAAGTTCCAAAGAATCCCAGCTTTAAATTTTCTTTTTCCTGCGAGAAAGCAAAAACGCCCATTAACAAAGACCAAACCGATAAAATTTTTCTCATAAACCACTAAATCTGTAATCGTTTTCCAAAAATTCTGATGAGGCATTTTCTACAGAATACGCTCCGATTTTCGTTCTTCTCAAATTCGTGAGGTACGCTCCCACTCCCAATTCCTGACCGATATCGTTCGCCAAACTCCGGATGTAGGTGCCTTTCGAGCATCCAACCGTAAATCTTACGAAAGGTAATTCAATTTCAATATCCTTTATATAAAAAACCTTGGTTTTCCGCGGTTTCATTTCCACTTCTTCGCCTTTTCTTGCTAAATCATAAGCGCGGTTTCCATCAATCTTTATAGCTGAAAAAACAGGCGGTTTCTGTTCTATTTCGCCAACAAAAGTTTTTAAGGTTTCGTGAATGAATTCTTCGGTAATATGGGAAAAATCTGCGTGAAGAATTTCCGGTTTTTCGGTGTCGTAGGATTCAGTTTGTACGCCGATCTTTATTTCGGTAAGATATTCTTTCGGTGCATCCTGTATTTCCGGAATTTTCTTGGTGAATTTTCCGGTGCAGACGATCAGTAAACCTGTCGCTCTTGGATCCAGCGTTCCGGCGTGACCGATTTTGAATTTTTTGGGCAGGTTAAATTCTCTTTTGAGTTTGTATTTGAGTTTGTTTACCGCCTGAAAGGAGGTCCAGTCTAATGGCTTGTCTACCAAAAGAGTCTGCCCTTCTAAAAAATCTGTTTCGGTCATTGGTTAACTAAAATTTCTAAAGATTCCCAAATCCGCAGCCCGACTTGAGTGGAAATCCTTTTGTGAGGACGCAGGACGAACAAAAGATTGGGAACGGAAGGCGGAAAAAGCTGCCCAAATATTATTTAAACTGTGTAAAATAGATCAACAGCGCGATTCCAACGACGATTCTGTACCAACCCCAAGGTTTGAAACCATACTTTGTGAGTACACCGATAAAAAATTTAATCGCGATTACAGCTACGACGAACGCCACGATATTTCCCACGAGAAACAGCATCAGGTTATTTCCCTGCATCAGCATTTCATAACCCTTTTGCTGCACCCCGTTGTGGTTCCAGTCTTTCAGGAAAATTGAATAAACCGTTACCGCAAGCATCGTAGGGACAGCGAGGAAAAACGAAAATTCTGCAGCAGCTTTTCTGGTGAGTTTCTGCTGCATACCTCCAATAATGGAAGCGGCGCTTCTGCTGGTTCCGGGCATCATTGCCAAACACTGCCAAAAACCGATGGTAATAGCTTTTTTGAACGTAATTTCCTTTTCATCATCAATGGTATGAACCTTGAAAATTTTATCGATAAATAAAAGCACCACACCCCCGAGAATCAGGACTACTGCAATAGGAACAGGGTCGCCGAGGACGGCTTCAATTTTATCATCAAACAGTTTTCCCAAAACCAGAGCAGGGAGAACTGCTACCGCCAACTTAAGGTAGAAATTGATGTTTTTAAAATCGAAAAACTTCTTCCAGTAGAGAAAAACAACCGCCAAAATGGCCCCAAACTGAATGGAAACCTGAAACATCTTCACAAATTCATCTTCCTGAATTCCAAAGATTGAACTGGTGAAAATCATGTGAGCAGTGGATGATACAGGCAGGTATTCTGTTAATCCTTCCACGATGGCGATGATGATTGCCTTGATTAAATCCATATCTTATAAAAGCTTTCGCCACATCCGTGTGACAAGCATAAAGTTTTTTGATTATTTATTTCTTTTTAAAATAGCGTAAGCCTCTACTGCGAACCCTGCAACAACGAGAAGTGGCGCAATTCTGACCCTAACAACCGAGAAAATACCGTCATTCCACTGGTTGGGATCATATTTTCCGTTTACGGTATTGGCATCAGGACCGAGCATAAGCAGGAAGCCCGCGGCTATTAAACCTAAACCGATCAGCATCCATTTGTAGTTTTCCTTCCCGAAATAAAATTGTGAATTACTGGTGTCCCCAACTTTCACATCATCATTGCCGAACTGGTCCGCAGAGAATTTTTTCAGTTTATTTTTCGCCATTAGTTATAGTATAAATCGTCGATATTGGTTCTAAGGAATCTCCACGTTGCAAAAATTGTACTGAGGACTGTAATTAAAATTCCCACACCAAAAACCAGCAGGATGAGCCACAGATATTGTGGGTCGTTTTGAATGAATTCCTGACCGATTTCCCGGGTGAAATAATACCAGACACCAAACAATGCCAAAAGACCAAGCACCGAACCGATCAGCCCGAGAACCACCGCTTCAACGATGAAAGGTTTCAGAATAAACCTCCTCCTCGCCCCTACCAACTGCATGGTTTTGATAATGAAACGTTTGGAGAATATTTTAAGCCTGATTGAGTTGTTGATTAATACGACTGCAAGCACCAAAAACAGCAAAGAAAAACCTAAAATCCATTTTAGAATTCTGTTTAGGTTATTGTAAACATCCACCATCAAGGAGGAATTATTTTTTACATCCACGATTCCAGGAACTGCCTCTAACTGCTTTATGGCGCCTTCGATCTTGGCAGGATCTACAAACTCCGGTTTCAGAGCTACTTCCACCGAGGAAGGAAAAATATGTTCGTCGAAAAGAGCGTCGCTGTCAATTCCCATGCTTTTTTTGGCTTCGGCAGTTGCCATCTCCCGGGTGATGTAGGTCGCACGTTTCACGGGCGCCAAAGTCTGGATTTTCTGGAAGGCCTGCTGCTCCATCGCAACAATTTTAGCAGAATCTTTTACCTCAAAATTTTCATCAAAATAGGCGTTTACCACCAGCTGCTCCTTGATATAATCCGAATATTTCTGGGCATTGATAAGTATAAGCCCCATCAATCCCAACAAAAACAAAACTAATGCGATAGAAATTACAACGGTAATATTGCTGGAACGCAGCCTTCTCTTGTTAAAATCATCAACAGTTTTAGCCATCAAATAAAAATTTTCGGCTAAAATAGAAAAAAACTTCCGAAATTTGCTGAATATAGCGAGGAAAAACTTGTTAAAAAACCTTAAATGCCTGATGCCCGAAAGGTAAATTGTGTACCTTTCCTAATTAAAATTTCAACAGATAATTAATGAGCGTAAAAGCAAAAAAACATCTAGGACAGCACTTTCTAACCGACGAAAATATTGCGAAAAAAATTGTGGACGGCCTCTCGTTTGAGGGTTACAGCAAAGTGTTGGAGGTTGGCCCCGGAACTGGAGTCCTTACCAAGTATCTTCTGGAAAAAGATGTGCAGCTTTACCTCGCGGAAATCGATACGGAATCGATCGATTATCTGAAAGAAAACTACAATCAAATTGACAATGAAGCTTTTGTTGGAGATTTTCTGAAAACGGATTTTTCTTATTTAAAGAAAGAACCTTTAGCCATAATCGGTAATTTTCCGTACAATATTTCTTCGCAGATTTTATTCAAAATTGTTGATCATTTTGAGCAGATTCCGGAAATGGTCGGGATGTTCCAAAAGGAAGTCGCCGAGCGCACGGCAGCCGTTCCCCGCACAAAAGATTACGGAATTCTGTCGGTTTTAATTCAGACTTATTATGATGTGAAATACCTTTTCACCGTTCATGAAAATGTCTTCAATCCCCCGCCAAAAGTGAAATCCGGAGTAATCCGCTTAATCAGAAATCCCAAAAACGGACTTGAAGGCAATGAAATTCTGTTTAAACAAATTGTAAAAGCAGGTTTTAACCAAAGAAGAAAAAAACTCAGTAACGCTCTCAAAATCCTGAATATTCCTGAAAACCTGAAAACCCACGGGTTTATGGACAAACGTGCGGAAGAACTTTCGGTGGAAGATTTCATTTCGCTGACGAATGTCTGGAAAAATTCCGTTTCTTAAATCTGCAAAGTTTCTAAATATTAATATTTCCTGATCGCTTAAAGATTGGGATTTTCTATTTTAAAGCGTAATTTTGCAAAACTGAGAATTTCCCACAAAAACAAAGCATTAAATTTTGACTGAAGAAGCATTACAAATCCACGAAAAGCTGAAGAACGCGGTACTGGACCGTAACGTGAGCGAAGTTTCTGCCATGATTGCGGAAATGGAAGCTGTGGATATTGCTGAGTTTTTCGAAAGTTTAGATACCGACGGGCAGACGTTTCTCTATGATCTGATGACCAATGAGCAATCTGCGGAAATGCTCCTGGAAATTGATGAAGACAAACGTAAAAAATTCCTCAGCACCCTTTCTTCCAAGGAAATTGCCGATGAAATCATCAATGAGATTGATTCTGATGATGCTGCCGATATTATCGCCGAACTTCCGGAACATAAACAGGATGAAATCATCCAGCACCTTGATGACGTAGAACACGCACAGAACATCGTCGACCTTCTCCGTTATGACGAAGATACTGCCGGGGGTTTGATGGCGACGGAGCTTGTGAAAGTCAATCAGGACCTTTCCATAATTTCTGCGGTAAAAGAGATGCGCAAACAGGCCGAGGAAATGGAGGAAGTTTACTCCATCTACGTGGTGGATAACAGCGATAAGCTCCTGGGAACTTTAAGCCTGAAAAAACTGTTGACCACCTCTTCTTCAACCAGGGTATCTGATGTTTTTAATTCAAAAGTACGTTCCGTAAAAGATTCTGAAGAAGCTGACGAAGTTGCACGGCAAATGCAGAAATATGACCTTTTTGAAGTTCCTGTAATTGATTCTTTGGGAAAACTGGTCGGCAGAATTACCATCGACGACGTGATGGATTTTGTAAAGGAGGAAACCGAAAAAGATTATCAGTTGGCATCGGGTATCTCGAGTGATATTGACAATACCGACAATATCTTCAATATGACCAAGGCGCGCCTGCCGTGGCTGTTCATCGGGATGGTCGGCGGCCTGATTGGTTCGCGCGTTTTACAGGGTAACGAAAGTGCTTTACAAAATGTACCTGCCCTGATGTTTTTTGTACCGCTGATTGCAGCAACTGCCGGAAATATCGGAGTTCAGGCTTCGGCAATCATCGTACAGGGTTTGGCCAATAATACTTTGGGTAAAGACACTTTCAGAACTTTAGCAAAAGAAATCAGCGTTTCAGCAGCTTCGGGGATGATTCTTTCACTGATTATTTTTGCTTTCAATTTACTGGTCAATCACCAGGATTTCACGATTTCGATGACGATTTCAATTTCACTTCTTGCGGTAATTTTGGTTGCGGCTGTGATTGGTACCATAGTTCCGATAATTCTAGACAAAAATAAAATAGACCCGGCGATTGCGACAGGTCCTTTTATCACGACTTCCAACGATATTTTAGGAGTTCTTATTTATTTCTCGATTGCGAAAATGATGCTTCACATTTAGTAATTTTCTTCGCTGGCACCCAACTCATCTTCAATTTCGTCATCTTCTTTCTGAAGTTCCAGGATTAAAGCCTGCATTTCTGCAATTTTATTTTTCAGGGAATTGATTTCGGTTTTGTTGAGAGCCACTTTGCTTTTCAGCATTACCGTTCTTGCGCGTTCGCTGTGGTCTTCATCTTCATCTTCGTCCTCGTTGATTTCTTCAATATCTTCCTGAATGTCTTCGATATCGTCACTAATTTCTTCGATATCCACCTGGATATCCTCGATATCTTCCTGAATTTCAGAAACATCGTCAATAAGGTCCTCAATGTGCTCCTGACTGCGGTTTACGGAAAGCTGAATAAAAATTGAAAGGTAGATGGCCTCCAGGGAAAGAATCGTCGTCAGGATCAGCAACATCTGATCAAACTCTAAAATCCCGAAAACCGGCAACATAAAGGCAATGACGAAAAAAACGGTGTGCACGATCAGCGACGGGATGGAACCTACCCACGAGGTAATATTTTCTGCAGTTTTCTCCAGCGCCTGTAGATTTTTCCGCCTTTTGCCCATTGCTTTATTTTTTGGCAAAATTATTAAAATTCGCGTGCTACTCCAAGACCAAAAAGTGCGAAATCGTATTTGGCGGGATCTTCCGAATCCATTTTTCTCAGGATTAGATCCAGTTCTTCTACGGCTTTCCAGTCGTTTTGTTTTCTTGTAATAAGATTGAGTTTCCTGGAAATATTTCCGGTGTGAACATCCAGCGGGATTGATAAATATTTTTGTGGGAGCTGATCCCAAATCCCAAAATCAACTTTTTTGTTGTCTCGTCGTGTCATCCAGCGCAGAAACATCATCAGCCTTTTTGCGGAAGAATTTTTATATGTGGACGAAACGTGCTTATGGCTGCGGTGCCTTTTTTCACCTAAAAAAGAAGTACGGAACCTTTCCAGACTGTGATAGTAACTGGATTCACTCTCTCTGATCAAAAAAAGATTTTCCAGACTGTTATATTCACGATAAATACGGCTTAAATTCCTGATAAACTGTGCAAAATCTTCCCCGTTAAAAGTTCTGTGCAAAGGTTTCCCTTCGATAGGTTTCAAATCACTTTCAGAAAAATTCAGAACAAAATCGTACGGTGAATTGCCCATATAATCCAACATTTTTTCTGCGGACTTAATGATTGCTTTTCTGTTTCCCCAGGAAATTGTAGCGGTTAAAAATCCCGAAATTTCAATATCCTGTTTCAAAGAAAAACGGTGCGGAATCTGTATGGGATCACTCTCAATAAAATCAGGATGATTGTATTGATCGGCTTTCTCGTCAAGAAAAGTTTTTAATTCCTGAAATTTCATTTTAAAAGAAATTTATAAACGCAAGGTTTAACAAAGTTTTAGTTTGAATGCAGATCTATAACGAAACTTTACCGCCTCTTGACCGTTTTATAACAACAGAAAAATACGTGTCATCCGCCAGAAATATGTCCGTATTTGCTGGAAATCATCCAATTTTTACCGGCTCGAGCTGTTTCGGCAGAAATGTATTGGGGAAAATTTCCCGCGCCTCATTGGTAAATACCGACAGATCACCGTAACGGTTTGAAAAATGTCCCAGTATCAACTTCCCAACATTTGCTTTTCTCGCAATCCTGGCAGCTTCCAGAGCAGTGGTATGTCCCGTGTAATCGGCCATTTCTTTTAAATCATGAAGAAAAGTTGCCTCGTGGTAAAGAACATCCACATTTTCAATTACAGGAACGATACTTTCAAAATAGCGCGTATCGCTGCAAAAAGCGTAAGAAACAGATTTTGCAGGCTCTTTGGTTAAGACTTCATTTTTAAGGATGTAGCCGTCACTCAACACAAAATCTTTTCCCAGCTTTAGATTATGATAATCACAGGTTTCGATTTCGGGGTATTTTGAGATTTCCTGCATATTGAGGTGGCGCTCTTTTGGTTTTTCGCGGAAGAGGTAGCCGTTGCAGTAAATCCTGTGATCGAGCGGGATTGTAAAGACTTCTACCCTATTATCTTCAAAAATTTTCTCGGAATAATTTTTATCGAGTTCGTGGTAAACTACCTCAAAACCTTTATGCGTTTCTGTGAGCCTGAAAACGGTTTCCAGCATTTCCTTAATTCCCTTTGGACCGTAAATATGCAGCGGCGTTTCCCTGCCCAAAAGCCTGAAAGAAGCGATAAGTCCCGGCAAACCGAAACAGTGGTCCCCGTGAAGATGGGATATAAAAATATGGTTAATTTTTGAAAACCGCGCTTTGGCTTTCCGCAGCTGCACCTGCGTTCCTTCTCCGCAATCGATAAGGAAATGGCGTTCCTCCATCTCCAAAAACTGTGCTGTAGGCGCAGAATTAATGGTTGGAATTGCGGAATTAAAGCCGAGGATGGTTAAGTAAGTACCCAAAGAAATAAAAATTACTATGTAAAAATAATAAAAGCGCGACTAATAACCTACCAGGAATTTTTCCAGCGCTCTTTTCCGGTGGCTGATCTGGTTTTTTTCTTCAGCCGGCATTTCAGCAAAAGTCTTTTCGAAACCTTCAGGAACAAAAATCGGATCGTAACCAAAGCCCTTATGGCCTTTATTTTCTTGGAGCAAAGTGCCGTCTACAGTTCCTTCAAAATATTGCGCACCTTCTTCGGTAAAGTAGCAAAGTACGGTGATGAAATGAGCTTTCCGGTTTTCTATTCCTTCCATCTCTTCCAGAACTTTGGCGATATTGGTTGGGAAATCGTGATCGGAAGCGTAACGTGCAGAGTGTATGCCCGGCCGCCCGTCCAAAGCATCCACCACCAATCCCGAATCGTCGCCCAAACTTGGAATTCCGGTTCTTCTGAAACAGAATTCTGCTTTGATCAGCGCATTTTCGTGGAAAGTTGTGCCGTCTTCCACAATTTCGTCTTGAATGCCGTAATCGGTAAGGCTTTTAACAAGAAAATCAGGATCTAAAATCTGCTGAATTTCTTCTTTTTTATGAATGTTGTGCGTGGCAACTAAGATTTCTTTAATCATAAATATTATTGAAATTACTCCGCGTGAGCAATCTCGTATTTTTGGGTAAATAAATAATAAAAAAATGCAAATAAAACAATTCCGATTATTAAAATCGAATAATCCGGAATCCCGAAGAAATCTGAAAAACTTTCTGTCTTGCCATAAAATAAAAGAATTGTGGAAATTCCGTTATTAAAGGCGTGCAGCAAAATTGGCATCAACAGCGATTTCGTACGGTGATAAACCAGTCCCAGCACATATCCGAGCAAAACTGCCCCTACAAACTGCCACGGATTGCCATGAACCAGGCCAAAAACAGCCGCAGAAACCCAAATCGCTTTCGCGGGTTTCCAGCCTTTGTTAATCAGTCCTTTCTGCAAAATTCCACGAAATACGATTTCCTCAAAAATGGGCGCCATTACTACCGCCATAATGAACATCACCGAGAAATCATTGGTCATTTGCTCCATCATTTTCGAAAACCATTCGTACATCGGCCCGAAAAACGGCCCTTTTACCGGTATTTTTCCTGTGATAAATTCAGCGATGAACATCATGCCCAGCATTAGAGGGAAAATGAAGAAATACGTACTGACATTTTTAGTCGAAAAATTAAAATTCAGTTTTTTTCCCGTCTGGGGACGGCATACCAGCAAATCAAAACCCAGGATGGCACCAACCCACATCACCGCATTCAGAAGCATTAAATAAAAATCTTCGTACTGGAAATTCTCTTTCAAAAACATCATAGCAACGACATTGATAAAAGAAACTGCCGTCGCAGGAACTATCGCTCCTGCAAACAGCGCCAAAAAACCTTTCCAGTCGAAAATATACTTGGGAAATTTTGAATTCATCAAATGTTTATTTTACACAAATATAATAATTGTTTGAAGACTGGAAGATGAAGACTGGAGGTTAGAAGTTAGAAGTTAGAAGTCAGAACACTGAAGGCGAAGTTGAAATATTAAGCTAAAATTTTGATTATTTTCAAACGGTCATTAACAAACTCACCACTTTCGTTGGTCACTTTTGTGGTTTATAATAAAAATACCGATTTTTGCAGCCAGAAAATTCAATATGTCAGATTTAATCAAAGAAATACAAAAACGTAAAACCTTCGGAATCATCTCCCACCCCGATGCCGGTAAAACCACGCTTACCGAAAAACTTCTCCTTTTCGGAGGGGCGATTCAGGAGGCGGGTGCGGTGAAATCCAACAAAATTAAAAAAGGAGCAACCTCCGACTTTATGGAAATTGAGCGCCAGAGAGGAATTTCCGTAGCAACTTCGGTTTTAGCATTTGAATATAAAGGCCATAAAATCAACATTCTGGATACTCCGGGCCACAAGGATTTCGCTGAAGATACATACAGGACCTTAACGGCTGTAGATTCTGTAATCGTCGTGATCGACGTGGCAAAAGGCGTTGAGGAACAGACGGAAAAACTTGTTCAGGTCTGCAGAATGCGGAATATCCCGATGCTGGTGTTCATCAATAAGCTCGACCGGGAAGGGAAAGACGCCTTTGATCTGCTCGACGAAGTGGAACAGAAACTTGGCCTTACGGTGACACCGCTTTCATTGCCCATCGGTATGGGAAGCGACTTTCAGGGGATTTATAATATCTGGGAGAAGAATATTGAATTTTTCCTGGAAGAAAAGAAACAAAAGGTTGGCGAATCCATCAATATCAAAGACATCAACGATCCGAAAGTGGATGAACTGATCGGCGCCAAAGCCGCTTCTACCCTGCGTGACGAACTGGAACTGGTAGAATCCGTTTACCCGGAATTCAACCGTGAAGATTATATGAACGGTAATCTGCAGCCGGTATTCTTTGGTTCGGCTTTAAACAATTTCGGCGTGCGCGAACTGCTGGATGCCTTTATTGAAATTGCTCCGATGCCGCAGCCAAAGGAATCTGACCTGCGACTTGTGAAGCCGGAAGAGAAGAATTTTACAGGATTTGTCTTTAAAATCCATGCGAATATGGACCCAAAACACCGCGACCGTCTTGCCTTCGTGAAAATAGTTTCCGGAACTTTTAAAAGAAATGAAAATTACCTGCTTGTACGTGAAGGAAAAAAAATGAAATTCGCTGCCCCAAACGCCTTTTTTGCTGATAAAAAAGAAGTTATTGACGAAAGTTTCCCGGGCGACATCGTTGGCTTGCACGACACAGGAAATTTCAGGATCGGCGATACTTTGACCGCGGGTGAAAAACTGAGTTTCAAAGGAATTCCGAGCTTCTCGCCGGAGCATTTCAGATATATCAATAATGATGATCCTCTGAAAGCAAAACAGCTTGCGAAAGGCATCGATCAGCTGATGGATGAAGGTGTTGCCCAGCTGTTTACTCTGGAAATGAACGGCAGAAAAATCATCGGAACCGTGGGCGCGCTTCAGTATGAAGTCATCCAATACCGCCTGGAGCACGAATACGGTGCAAAGTGCACCTATGAACCGCTTTCCATTCATAAAGCCTGCTGGGTAGAAGCCGATGAAAGATCTGAAGAGTTTAAGGAATTTGCGCGCTTAAAACAGAGATTTCTGGCACGGGACAAATATAACCAGCTGGTCTTTTTAGCAGATTCATCATTTACCATTCACATGACACAGGAGAAATTTCCCAACGTGAAGCTGCATTTCATCAGTGAATTTCATAATGAATAACGGAAATCAAAATTTTTAAATCAAAGTCTGCAATCCACTTGCAGATTTTTTTTTGTGAAATGCCTGTAAAATGATTTACAAGATATTGGTATACAACCACTTTGATTAACACTTAACCTTATAATCTATTTTTAGGAATATAAATTGCATCATCAATTCCGTTAAGACAAAAAATATCAAATGAAGAATATCTGGTTTCCTTTTGCGGTTGCAGTGGCTATGGTTTCCTGCTCCCAAACAGAAATGAAACAAACCACAGACACCATAAAGCAGGCCGACAGCCTGTTTAAAACTGCAAAAGATGGCTTTAAGACACTGGATTCAATTTCGGCGATTGTAAAAGACTCTGCTCAATTCAATAAAGTTATAGTTCCAGAAATTGAAAAGCAGAAAAAGAGTGTAGAAGAAGTAATCAGAAACAGCGCTAAAAGCATTGATTCTGTAAATGCCGTAATCAAAAGCACCACTGAAAAGATCAACAGGAGCGCCGACGTAATTAAGACCGTTGATTCTGCCCGGGAATCTCTTAAAAACAGCAAAAATCCTGTCGATGCATTGACGACAATCTCAAAAACTCTGGAAAAGGTTTCAAAATCTGCAAGGAATACTCAGCAGCAGACAAAACCGGCAGAGCCGCAAGTGCAGGTTGAGAAACAAACTCCGGATTATGAAAGCCCGGCAGTTCCTTCTCAGCAGGAACCTGTTGCCACAAATCCAATAACGAAAACGGCAACTATGACCATAGCGGTGGATAACATCGAGGGCACCAGAAGTACACTGGCGACTGAACTTTATAAATATGGCGGAGAAATCGTAAGTGAAAGTATGGGCGAAGAACAGGGCATCCGAAAGCAGAGAATTACCGCGAAAGTGCCATATAAATACTTCGATGAAGCCACGCAAAAAATCGCCCAGCGTATGGGAACCCTGAAGACTAAAAATGTTGAAACCGACGGAACAGATTACAGTCCGGAACAGATGTGCGACCTAGAAATTACTTTTACTGAGAGAAGTCAGTTTTCATCAAACGAAACAATTACAAATTCTGACTCAAGCAACAGTGAAACCTACAAAGACAAATCATCAGACGCCTTCATGAAAGGTTTCGACGGCTTGAAAAATGTATTACTGTTTCTGCTTCCGTTCTGGCCACTGTTATTGATCGGTGGAATCGTGTACTATTTTTACCGTCGGAATCAGCGTAAAAAAGACGAGGCTCTGGTAGAAGCAAAACTCGAAGAACAGAAAATATACCGCGAGAAAGCTGAGCATAGTTATACCGAACCGACCCCTATCTCAAAACCGGAATCACCAGAAAACCCTGACGATCCGTACGCGAAGTACAAACCGAAACCGTAAAAAAAATCCTTCCGCCTGGGAAGGATTTTTTCTTCTTTATCTCATATTGACGATCTTATCGACGATATAAACCGTATTACCGCGCCAGGGAAGCGTACCTTTGTATTCCTTGTAGTGAAGGTCAAAATATTTGCCACTGTTCATTTCCAGCTGCTTAAAAACCTCCGGATCTTCTACAGAAAATTCAAATTCGTAGGTGGTAAACTGTCCGCTTTTGGAATTTCTGCCGAAACCTTCCTGTATAAGTTTTCCTTCATAGGTTTTAAAGACATTTCCTTTATAAACCGCATAATTCAAATGCCCGGACTTCACACCTTCACCGAAAACGTAGTAATATTTAAACCAAATAAATCCGCCCAGTATAAGGAAAACGGCGAGTAAAATCATCCAAAGGTATTTCATAGCTGTATTTTTTTAGGTTCTAATTTAAAATTCAAAGGTTTAAATTCAGAAAACAGCGAATTCAGACCTTAAACATAGCGTAGAATTATTTCTTAGCGATTGAACGAGAAATTACGATTTTCTGAATTTCTGATGTTCCCTCGTAAATCTGCGTGATTTTCGCATCCCGCATCATACGTTCTACGTGATATTCTTTCACATAACCATAACCACCATGGATCTGTACCGCTTCAACCGTAGTATCCATCGCAACCTGTGATGAATAAAGTTTTGCCATAGCGCCGCTTTCGGAGATGTCTTTTCCTTCATCTTTTTCTACAGCTGCCTTTAAACAAAGCATTCTTGCCGCCGTAATTTGTGTGGCCATATCTGCAAGTTTGAACGCAATTGCCTGGTGGTTAATAATTTCTGTACCGAAAGCCTTTCTTTCTTTAGCATATTTCAAAGCCAGCTCGTAAGCTCCGGAAGCAATTCCCAAAGCCTGTGATGCGATACCGATTCTGCCACCGTTCAAAACTGCCATTGCAAAGTTGAACCCGAAACCGTCAGCGCCAATTCTGTTCTCCTTTGGAACTTTAACGTCGGTGAAGAGCAAAGAGTGTGTGTCACTTCCCCTGATTCCCAGTTTGTCTTCTTTTGGCCCTATTTCAAAACCTTCCCAGCCTCTTTCTACAATAAATGCGTTGATTCCTTTATGCTTTTTCTCGGGATCAGTTTGGGCGATTACCACGTAATACGTTGCGTTGCCACCATTAGTAATCCAGTTTTTGGTACCGTTCAGCAGGTAATGGTCGCCCATATCTACAGCTGTTGTTTTCTGTGAAGTGGCATCAGAACCAGCTTCCGGCTCAGAAAGCGCAAATGCCCCGATTACTTCGCCACTTGCCAAAGGCACTAAATATTTCTGTTTCTGCTCTTCGCTGGCAAATTTTTCAATACCCGCGCAAACCAGTGAATTGTTCACAGACATTACCACCGCAGCGGAAGCATCTACTTTTGCAATTTCTTCCATGGCTAAGACGTAGGAAACACTGTCCATGCCCGCTCCGCCGTATTTCGGATCCACCATCATACCAAGAAATCCCATTTCTCCCATTTTCTTCACCTGTTCGTGCGGAAACTTCTGGTCGCGGTCTCTTTCTATTACTCCGGGCAGCAATTCATTCTGTGCAAAATCTCGTGCAGCCTGCTGAATCATTAAGTGTTCTTCAGATAAATTAAAGTTCATAATTTTTAAAAGTTGTTTGCCGTAAATTTACGATTTTCAGCTCAAATCCTAAAAACATATTGAATTTTGGAGAATCGATAAAAAATTATATTTTTACAATTATCCTTTCATTAATTTTTAATTAACATTAAACCATAACGAATTATGTCTATACGAAGACTGTTTGATATTGCACATCAGGCAATGGAGAAATTTCCAAATGACTCGATGTTTGTAACCAAATATCATGGCGAGTGGAAAAAAACTTCCACGAAAGAGTTTATTAATCTTGGTAACAAAATCTCCCGGGGATTACTGAAACTCGGCATAAAGCCCGGCGATAAAATTGCCCTAATTACCAGCTCAACGCGTACCGAATGGGCAGTTATGGATTTAGGAATCCTGCAGATAGGGGCCGTTAGCGTTCCCGTATATCCTACGATTTCTCCGGAAGATTATAATTATATCTTTAATAATGCTGAAGTAAAATATTGTTTTCTTTCGGACAGAGCTTTGCTTGAAAAAGTAAACGCAATCAAGGAAAATGTACCGAGTTTACAGGGAATTTTTACTTTTGACAATATCGATGGTGCTGCCAGCTGGAAGGAAGTGATGGATCTTGGTGAGGACGAATCCACCCAAACTGAAGTTGAAGATATTTCAAAAACAATCAACCCGGAAGATCTGGCGACGATTATTTACACATCAGGAACTACCGGGAAACCTAAAGGCGTCATGTTGTCGCATACCAACATCGTTTCCAATGTTTTAGCGTCTGACAGCAGAATTCCCCGGGTAAAGGGACTGGATAACAAGGATATAAAAGTCCTTAGTTTCCTGCCGATCTGCCATATTTTCGAGCGGATGCTGTTTTACCTTTACCAATCTAACGGATACTCTATTTACTTTGCAGAAAGCATCGATAAAATGGGCGAGAACATCAAGGAAGTGCAGCCGCACATTATGTCGGTGGTACCTAGATTAATTGAAAAGGTTTATGATAAAATATATGATAAAGGAACTTCTGCGGGAGGCCTGAAATCTAAAATTTTTCTTTGGGCACTTGGCGTAAACGAGGCAAAAAAGAAAATCGGAAAACCGTCCGGGCTTAAGGAAATTATTGCAGACAAGCTGGTTTTCAGCAAATGGCGTGAAGGTTTGGGCGGAAACATCATCACTTTAGTATCCGGTTCGGCAGCCCTTTCGCCGCGGCTTAATAACTTATTTCAAAACGCCGGAATTCCAATTCTTGAAGGTTACGGGCTTACAGAAACTTCGCCGGTAATTTCTGTAAACTCAAAAGACAGGATGAAAGTAGGTACGGTGGGCCATCCTCTGGAAAATCTTGATGTAAAAATAGAAGCCGACGGAGAAATTACGGTAAAAGGGCCGAGTATTTTTAAAGGTTATTTTAAAAATGAGGAACTCACCAGGGAGGCCTTTACCGAAGACGGATTCTTTAAGACAGGTGATATCGGGCATATTGATCAAGAAGGTTTTCTGCACATCACCGACCGCAAAAAGGAAATGTTCAAAACGTCTGGAGGCAAATATGTAGCGCCACAGATGATTGAAAATATGGCTAAAGCTTCAAAATTTATTGAGCAGATTATGGTCGTTGGTGAAGGCGAGAAGATGCCGACAGCCCTTGTACAACCGGACTTTAATTTTGCTAAATCCTGGGCAGAGCGCAAAAATATAAAAATCGGTGACACCCCTGCTGAAATAGCAAAAAATCCTGAACTGAAAGCGAGAATTGAAAAAGATATCGATTATCTGAACACCAAACTTGGCGGCTGGGAACAGATCAAAAAAATTGAACTTACTCCGGAAGTCTGGAGCATCGAAGACGGTTTGCTTACGCCAACATTAAAGCTGAAGCGTAAAGCTATAAAAGAAAAATATATCGCCCTTTACAATAAGATGTACGGGGCATAATGCTTAAAAATCGCCGCAGTGAACTGCGGCTTTTTTTATAATTTAAAATGACACGTAACTTTAAGATGCATCCATCAGTAAAACAAAAGGAACGATAAAGCAGATTTCACGCAGAAAGTTAAGCGGCCTGATACAAGCAGATAAAAATCTAAATTACGAGGACATATTAACAGGAGAATTATTAAAAAATAGGGTA
The DNA here is from genome assembly GCF_900187185.1 of Chryseobacterium taklimakanense. Lineage (NCBI taxonomy): Bacteria > Pseudomonadati > Bacteroidota > Flavobacteriia > Flavobacteriales > Weeksellaceae > Chryseobacterium > Chryseobacterium taklimakanense. The sequence goes on along the minus strand of NZ_LT906465.1, from coordinate 230,091 downwards.
TATAAAACTGTATGCAGATTCTGATGTATTGACAGGAAATAATTACCATAAAAAAAATTATACAAAAAAAAACCGCAGATCGCTCTGCGGTTTTTGTATGATTTGTGATTGATTAGAATTTAATCACATCTTTCATTTTTTCAGTTTCCTCGTTTACTAAATCGTCGTCAACAAGGATTTTACCGGAGTGCTCATCGATAATAATTTTCTTTCTCTGGGCAATTTCCATCTGCTTTTGCGGCGGAACCATGAAGAATGAACCTTTTGGCGCTCCTCTTTCCAAACCTACAACTGCAAGTCCGTTTGCAGAGTTTTCACGGATTCTTTGGTAAGATTTCAGAAGTCTTTCATCAATCTTTGCAGCAAATTCTTCTGATTTTGATACCAGATATTCTTCTTCTTTCTGGGTTTCTGCGATCAAACCATCCAATTCTTCCTTCTTGAATTTCAGGTGGCTTTGCAGGTCTTCGATTTTAGATTTCAGCTCCTCTAAAGTTTCGTTTTTCTGTCCGATCTTAGCGTTATGCTCCTTAATTCTCTTCTCGGCCAGCTGAATTTCAAGTTCCTGATACTCAATCTCTTTAGCCAAAGATTCAAATTCCTTATTGTTTCTTACGTTGTCTTGCTGTGCTTTATATTTTTCAATCAGCGAATTAGCGTGGTTGATCACCTCGTTTTTTATTCCGATCTCGGTATTTTGCTCTTTAACTTCAGTCTCGTATTTTTCGGCTCTTGTTTGCAGGCCTTCGATTTCTATTTCCAAATCTTCCACTTCAATCGGCAATTCACCTCTGGTGTTACGGATTTCATCTAATCTGGAGTCGATAATTTGAAGGTCGTAAAGCGCTCTTAATTTTTCTTCAACTGAAATTTCGGTGGTCTTTTTAGCCATATTTTTATAAAAAATAATTTACAGGGTTAGTATTTTCCTCTGTTTTTGAGATTGCAAATTTAGGAAATTTTTCCGACAAAATCTCAAATAATTGTTGAACCACAAACTGTTCGGATTCGTAATGCCCGATATCGCAAATGAGCATATTGCTTTCTGAGAGGAAAAAATCGTGGTACTTGATATCACCGGTAAGATAAGCATCACATTTTTTGGAAATGGCTGCCTTAATTCCGCCCGCGCCACTTCCGCCAAGTACGCCTACCCTTTTTACAGGTTTTCCGTTGAGTGGTGAATGCCTGATGACTTTCAAATTGAATTTTTCTTTAACCAGGGCCAAAAATTCAGGCTCATCCATTTCTTTTTCAAAATCACCGAACCTTCCAAGTCCTGAATACTGATTTTCATTGTTCAAACTGTAAATCTGGTAAGCCACTTCTTCGTACGGATGTGCAGCTTTCATCGCGTTGATGATGTTTCGCTGCTTGTATTTTTCAAAGATGAAGTAAAGCATTTCCTCTTCGGCATATTCCCGAATACATTCCTCACCCTGGAACAGATCCGACCCAGGCAACGGCCGAAAGGTTCCGCTTCCGGAAACTGTAAAACTGCATTCATCGTAAAAGCCCACATTTCCTGCACCAACTGCAAAGAGGGCTGTTTCTACTTTCTCGGAAAAGTCTTTTGGAACGTAGACTACCAACTGTTTCAGGTTGTCTTTTTTCGGCATCAGTATTTGCTGATTTTTCAGGCCAAGTTCTTCACATATTCTGTAATTCACACCAAAATAATCATTGTCAAAACTGGTGTGAACGGCATAAATCGCGATTTTGTTTTCAATAGCTTTCAGAACCGCCCTCTCCACATAATTTTTACCCGTCAAAGATTTTAACCCGGAAAAAATAATGGGATGGAAGCACACGATGAGATTATGATTTTTAGCAACAGCCTCATCAACGACGCTTTCCAGAGCATCATGACACACCAGAATTCCGGTGATGTCCCGATCCGGATTTCCGCAGAGTAACCCCACATTGTCAAAATCTTCTGCCTGGGGAATTTCAAACCGTTGTTCGAGTTCAAGAATTACCTCGTTTAACTTCATTTTATTATGTTTGTAGCGAAATTAGGAATAAATTTCTAAAATTCTGCCGAATGCAAGAACACCAAACTATAGAAAAGGAACACGACTATATTCCGGAGCGCAAAAAATGGAAACGCCAGCTCTTCCGAATCATTTACAGAGCGGATACGCCGCTGGGAAAACTCTTCGACATCTGCCTCCTGATCCTTATTTTCATCAGCACTTTTATTGTAATGCTGGAGAGCATACCTTCGCTGGACTTAAGGTTTCATAAATTTTTCATCGCACTTGAAATTCTGATTTCAGTTGTTTTCACTATTGAATATGCGCTGAGAATTATCACGATCCGCAATAAAAAAGACTATATTTTCAGTTTTTTTGGGATTATAGACCTGTTAGCGATCATTCCGTTTTACCTTAGTTTATTTTTTCCTTTTACCAAGTTTTTCCTCATCATCAGAATGCTGAGGATGCTGAGGATTTTCAGAATCCTGAATCTGATGGATTTTATGAATGACGGCTACCTGATCGTTCGGGCCTTGAAAAACTCTTCGCGGAAGATATATATATTCCTGCTGTTTTTGATCATTTTTTCTGTGATCGTAGGTTCAATAATGTACATGGTTGAAGGTCATAAGGAAGGTTTTGAAAGCATTCCGCAAAGTATTTACTGGGCTGTGGTTACGGTAACTACGGTCGGTTATGGCGACGTATCACCGTCTACGCCACTGGGAAAATTCTTTTCTATTATATTAATGCTTGCCGGTTACTCCATCATCGCTGTACCAACAGGAATTGTGACCGCAGAAATGAGAAACAAGCGACAAAATCTTGAAAAGGTCTGCAACAGGTGCGGTAACGATGATATTGATGATGATGCCAATTACTGCAAAATATGCGGCGAAAAAGTGGTTAATTTTAAAAAATAACCTCATCGAAAGATTGCTTCGCGGCCTGATAACCGATTGCAAAAATCTCCTCGAGCCGCTCGGCTTTTCTCTCAAAAGTTCCGTAGTGCGAAAGTTTCTTTGAGGTAATAAACCAGTCGCAATATGAAAATTTATGAAGTTCATTACGGAACGAGAGCAAATCATAAGAACGTGAAACAACGGCTTTAATCGAATTAAGGTTAGAAAGTTCGATATCCTGTGGTGGTGACACGAAAACGCCAATCATCTTATCACACTCCTGCTGAATGATGTCTGCCGGGAAATTATTCAGCACGCCGCCGTCGCTGTAAAGTTCTTTTCCAACAATATAAGGTGTGGTAACGCCTGGAATGGAGCAGGATGCGATGATGGCATCAATGACATTAAAATCTTTGTCGAAAATTTTCTGCGTGCCTGAAACCAGTTCAGTGGCTACGATGCGCACATCTTTTTTCAGATCGCCAATCGTCATATCTTCAAAAACAGGCTTCAGATAATTCCGGAAGATCTTCGACGAGACCAAACCCGGCTGATTGAAAGTAAAATGCCGCCAGTTGAAAAAATAAACCGATTTGAAAAAGCTCAGGATCTCCCCGGGAGATTTGCCGGCAGCGTAAAGACAGCCAACAATAGAACCGGCGCTGCAGCAGGCCAAAACATCGGCTTCAATACTTTTTTCTGCCAAAAATTTCAGAACTCCGGCGTGTGCAACACCTTTCGTTCCACCTCCTGAAAGTACCAGTCCTACTTTGCTTTTCTTCATTATTCAAATTTAATGCAAAGATTTTTATCTTAACAATTAAAAGGTATTTGCATCATAGGACATAAAAAAACCACAGCAAAATTCTGTGGTTTGGTTTGGCAACTTCAGTTTATTTCAATAAATATTCCTGAATAAAACGAATCGTTGCGGCTCTCTGAAAATCAATATTCTCTTTTTTACGGAAACCATGACCTTCATTTTTCGCTTCCAGATACCAGATCACATTGCCCTGTGCTTTCAGTTTCTCTTTCATCTGAACGGCTTCTGTAACCGGAACTCTGGGATCATTGGTACCCTGGATGATAAACATTGGTTTTTTAATTTTGTCCGTATTGTTCATTGGGGCAATTTTTGTGAAGAATTCACTCATCTTCGGATCACGTTCATCACCGTATTCGGCTCTTCTCAGATCGCGCCGGTATTCTTCGGTGTTTTTCAGGAACGTATTAAAATCAGAAATCCCTACAATATCCACTGATGCACGAATTTTATCAGCATACTCATAGGCGGTGGCAAGCGTCATAAATCCGCCGTAGCTTCCGCCGGTAATGAGAATTCTGTCTTTGTCGAGTTCCTGTTGTTTGGCAATCCAGTCCAGAAGTGCACCTATATCCTTCACAGAATTCATACGGTTAAATCCGTTGTCACTGGCAAGAAAGGATTTACCAAATCCTGAAGACCCTCTGACATTTGGGAAGATCAACGCTATTCCCATTTCATTCGTATAATAATTGTTTGCTCCTAAAAACGATGCCATAGACTGACCTTCTGGCCCACCGTGAATATTGATGATTACAGGACGTTTACCTGTAAATTTTTTAGAAGCCGGATAGTAGAATCCGGTGATTTTCTGATTATCAAAACTCGTCCACGAAATGAGGTTTGGTGAAGACATATCCTCTTTCTGCATTTCGCCAAGCTCACTTTCAGTCCACCTCGTAATTTTTTTTGAATTAAGGTTAAAATCGTAAACATCAAGTGAAGAATCGTCTGAACTTTTAGAGAAGAAAAGTCTTTTATTATTATTTGCGAATTCAGCAGAACTGATCAAACCATTTTCAAGTCCGGGAACTTTGCTGTAATTATTATTGTCCGTATCCAGAATATAAAGCTGGTTGATGCCCTCTTCATTGGTCACAAACGCAATTTTGCTTTTATCTTTAGAAAGGGTAAAGTTTTCAACATTCCATTTAATCGCAGAAGTGATATAATCTATCTTTTTAGACTTCAAATCCATGGTTGCCAAACGGATAAACTCGTTGTCACGGTCTGTAAGGAAATAGATCACATCTTTATTCTTACTGAATTTTGCTGCGGACTGAACTACAGATTTCTGATTTCTGTCGGTAATATTTGAAAGCTTTTGACTTTCGAGATCATATAAGTAAAGATGCGATTCATTAGCTGAAATATACTCCTGCACTATCAGATTTTTGTTATCATCCGAAACGTCAGTCAGCCCCCAACCGCCGCCTTTTACCTGAAGAATCATTTTTGAATTCTGAGGCTTATCAGGATTCATGAAATAAATATCACGGTCGCCGCCGTTTCTCTTTGTGGAAGAATAATAAAATCCTGAACCATCTACCAACCACCGCACACCACCGTTTTGTGAGCGCCCGCCATCAGTGAGCATCGTGGAAGTCATGGTTTTCAGATCCAGTTTAAAAAGTTGCCCAAATTCGTTTCCACCAATATCTTTGGAATAGATGAGGTAATGACCTTTTGTAGGTTCAAAACTGGCGCTGGAAACCGGTTCGTCGAAGAAAGTAATCTGTTTACGCGCTCCCAATGGATGGGCTACTTTATGAAGCTGATTTACCGAAGCAAACCTGGTCGAAATAATGATTGAATTATCTACGGGGTGTACTGCTGATAGAACCGCCGAGCGGCTTTCAGAATATTTTTTAAACCCTTCCGAAATGCTTTTGGGAATTGGTAAAATATTTTCTGTAATCAGGTTTTCATTAGGCACCATCAGGACCTCTTTTGTCTGTGCAGAGACAGTAATACCCAGCAAAAAGACTGATGCCAAAATAAAATTATTCTTCATATCAATTTTTTTTTGAAAGTTATGAATTAAATAACAAAAAACCACAGAAAATCTGTGGTCTTAAGATTGTATTTAGGTTTTTATTAAATATGAATCACCTCGCCGTAAGCCGCGGCAACAGCTTCCATAATCGCTTCAGAAACCGTTGGGTGCGGGTGTATTGATTTGATGATTTCGTGACCGGTTGTTTCCAGTTTTCTCGCCACTACAGCTTCCGCCACCATGTCGGTTACGCCTTCACCAATCATGTGGCAGCCTAACCATTCGCCATATTTGGCATCGAAAATTACTTTGATAAAACCATCGGTATTACCGTTTGCAGTTGCCTTTCCTGATGCTGAAAGCGGGAATTTACCAACTTTGATGTCGTAACCTTTTTCTTTTGCCTGCTTTTCTGTAAGGCCAACAGATGCGATCTCCGGATGACAGTAAGTACAGCCCGGGATATTTCCGTAATCGATTTTCTCTGTGTGGATTCCCTTGATCTTTTCTACGCAGGTAATTCCTTCAGCAGACGCAACGTGTGCCAATGCCTGTGTGGGAATGATATCGCCGATCGCATAATATCCGGGAACAGAAGTTTCATACCATTCATTTACCAAAACCCTTCCTTTATCTGTCTGGATACCCACTTCCTCAAGTCCGATGTTTTCAATATTTGCAGCGATTCCTACGGCTGAAAGAAGAATATCAGCTTCAAGAGTAACTTCACCTCCTGCAGTTTTCACTTTTGCCTTTACGCCTTCGCCACTGGTATCTACGCTTTCTACAGAAGAATTCGTCATGATTTCGATTCCTGATTTTTTCAGGGATTTTTCAAGGTGTTTTGATATTTCCTCGTCTTCAACAGGAACGATATTTGGCATAAATTCTACAATGGTTACCTTAGTTCCCATCGTATTGTAAAAATCTGCGAACTCTACACCGATCGCACCTGAACCCACTACAATCATCGATTTCGGCTGTTCAGGAAGTGAAAGCGCCTGTCTGTAACCGATCACTTTTTTCCCGTCCTGCGGAAGGTTTGGAAGTTCTCTTGAACGTGCTCCTGTTGCGATAATAATGTGATTTGCAGAGTATTCTGTAGATTTTCCTTCAGCATCCTTCACATCTATTTTCTTTCCCGGTTTTACCTTTGCAGTTCCCATGATCACATCAATCTTGTTTTTCTTCATCAGAAACTGGATTCCGCCACTCATTTTGGAAGCGACTCCTCTACTTCTCTGGATCACTTTTGAAAAATCAAAACCCGGGTTTTCCACTTTGTTCAAACCGTAATCTTCCGCGTGGTTCAGATAATTGAAAACATGAGCAGATTTAAGCAATGCTTTTGTAGGAATACAACCCCAGTTCAAACAGATTCCGCCAAGATTTTCTTTCTCGACAACAGCCGTTTTAAAACCCAGCTGTGCAGCTCTGATTGCGGTAACGTAACCTCCGGGACCACTCCCGACAACAATGATATCGTAGTTCATTTTCTATTTTATTTAAAGACAAAAATACGGAAAATATCTTATTGCCCTCCTTATAATTTTTCTTTTCATCAGGAATTCAAACTGTTGAAGCCGAAATCATAATTCAAGAATTGTTTCATATTTAAAAAAACTAAACTTGTAAAATGCTGAACTTAATAAATTTCTCAAATAAGTATTTTTTCACTGGTGCGTCATCATAAACCTGTACATTTTCATGAAATTTAAAAACCTGTTAACAAAACTTTCGAAAACTATTTTTAGTTTTGTTATAAAATTAAATAAGCCAGGATGAAATACACACTCGTAAACCGGAAAAAAAGCACTCTTGCAAAAAGCAATGAGGAGTTTGTAACATGGATGCGAAAAAGTGATCTTCAGAGCTTTGAAAACAACCATGATTTCATGGAAGCCTATTCCCACAGGAAATCAACATTTGAAAAAATAGAACTGAGATTCGCTACAGAAGATGAGTTTGTAGAAGATCTTCAGAAAAACGACATGCTTAAAATCGAAACACCCGAGCGAAAATGGGGCATCTTCTAAAAAAAATAAAAGCAGAAAATTTTTCTGCTTTATTTTTTTTAATATACCTCCTGAACCCTGATGGATGGGCAGTTTTTCTTCAGCCATTCCTGGTCGAAATCTGTGATTTCCTTACGTTCCCCTTTGTAGATGTAATATTCTGAAGGTAAACCCTGCCCGCCTACCTGCGGCATTTTGTTAATGATTTTTTCATCCGGGCAATCCTGTATTTTTACTGTTGCGCATGATGTTAGTAATACAGCCGTGGCCGACAACAAAAGTGTTTTCATATGTTTTAATTTGGTTTGAAAAAACTAAAAACAAAGAATAAGCCAAAAGGTAATTTCAAAAAAATGCCATAAACCCATATAGCAGAAGTTCAATTCATCCGTTGTGATGTTCAATGATCACAAAAACATGATCCTCAGTAAGGATTTATCCTACAGATTTAAGGAAAAAAAATAAAAGCAGATTTTCATCTGCTTTTGGAATTTATAATTTTGGAAATTTATTGGGATTGTTTTCGTGGAACATACCATAAACCCTCTCTAAAATATCGTCTGCGGATGGCTTGCTGAAGTAGTCGCCATCGCTCGCGTAAGCCGGTCGGTGATCTTCCGCAGCAATCGTTACGGGATCGGAATCGAGGTACCGGAAGCCTTTCTGTTTCTCCAAAATCTGCTGAAGAATAAATGCCGAGGTTCCGCCTTCCACATCCTCGTCGATCACGACAAGGCGGCTGGTTTTCTTTAAACTCCCGGCAATTTCTGAAGTTAAATCGAATGGAATCAATGACTGCACATCGATTACTTCTGCAGAAATTCCAAATTTTTCAAGTTCGTTTGCTGCTTCCATCACAATTCTCCAGGTTGAACCATAAGTTACCAGCGTTACATCAGAACCTTCTTTTGTCACTTCAATCTTACCAACCGGAACAGTGAATTCACCCAAATTATCAGGTTGTTTTTCTTTCAATCTGTAACCGTTAAGGCATTCCACGATCAGTGCAGGCTCGTCGCTCTGCAACATGGTGTTGTAGAATCCTGCTGCCTTCGTAAGGTTTCTTGGCACCAAAATATTGATACCTTTGGAAAGGTTGATGATACCAGCCATCGGGGATCCTGAATGCCAGATTCCCTCGAGCCTGTGGCCACGCGTTCTGATGATAAGAGGTGCTTTCTGGCCGCCTTTTGTACGATACTGCACCGTTGCCAAATCGTCGCTCATGCCTTGCAGACAGTAAAGAATATAGTCAAGATACTGGATCTCAGCAATTGGTCTTAGTCCTCGCATTGCCATACCAAGGCCCTGGCCAAGAATCGTCGCTTCACGGATTCCCGTATCGGCAACCCTCAGTTCTCCATATTTTTCCTGCATACCTTCAAGACCCTGGTTTACGTCACCGATATTTCCGGCATCTTCACCAAAAACTAAAGTTTCAGGATATTTTTCGAAGATTTTATCAAAGTTATTCCTTACAACTACCCTTCCGTCAACCTCCTGCGAGTTTTCAGAATATACAGGCTTTACCTCCTGCACATTAGTCGCTTTCCATTGAGACTGTGAATAAAGATGCGATGAATAATTGTCTTTTTCGGTTTTTAATAATTCGTTGTATTTATTGTGAAGTGCCGCTCTTTCCGCAGAATCAGTCCCTCGGGTTACCAACAGAACTTTTCTTGCCAAATGAAAAACATCGCGCTTCGCTACTGAAATCAGTTTATTGAATTTGGAAACTTCTTCGGCGACACCCGCATTCTGCTGCAGTTTTTCAACTAAGCTCAACACTTCGCTTTTCATCGCAAGAATTGGCGCCTGATAATTGTCCCACGCTTTTTTCTGACCCTCTTTCACAGTTTTTTTTGCTTCAGCCTCAATGGCATCCAGGTCTTCTGCGGTTGCTAAAATTTCCTCACGGCCTTCCAGTTCAACAGAATAATTTAAAATCCATTCCCTGAATTTTACCAAGCCGTCATGTTCTCCTTCCCAAGCCAGTCTTTGCTCGTCTTTATATCTTTCGTGCGACCCGGAAGTGGAGTGTCCCTGCGGCTGCGTCACTTCAATCACGTGAATAACCACAGGAATACTTTCTGTTCGGGCAAAATGTTCAGCCCGGGCATAAGCATCTAAAAGTGCCGGATAATCCCACGCTTTTACCTGGATGATTTCGCAACCCTGGTTTTCGCCCTCTTTACGTTGAAATCCGGAAAGCATTTCTGCGATATCTGCTTTTGCTCTCTGATTGTGCGTGGGTACAGAAATTCCGTAGCCGTCATCCCAAATTGAAACAATCATCGGAACCTGCAGGGCACAGGCTGCATTCAGAGTTTCCCAGAAATGGCCTTCAGCAGTGGAAGCATCGCCAATCGTTCCAAAAGCTATTTCATTTCCGTTATTTGAAAATTTTTCGGAACCTTCAAATTTTACAGTTTTGAAAACTTTGGAAGCCAGTGCCAAACCTAGTAATCTAGGCATTTGTCCGGCTGTAGGTGAAATATCGGAAGAAATATTTTTTATTTTGGTTAAATCTTTCCAGCTCCCGTCCTCGTTCAGGCTGCGTGTAGCGTAGTGCCCGTTCATTTGTCGTCCTGCAGATGCCGGCTCGCGCTCAATGCTCGTATCGGCGTAAAGCTGTGCAAAGAAACTTTCTACAGTAAGCGCGTCTGCAGCCATCGCAAAAGTCTGGTCGCGGTAATAGCCCGAACGCCAGTCCCCTTCCCTGAAAACCTTTGCCATAGCCAGTTGAGGAAGTTCCTTACCATCCCCGAATATCCCGAATTTGGCTTTCCCGGTGAGAACTTCCCTTCTTCCGAGGTATGACATTTCGCGGGAAATCCTTCCAAGCCTGTAATCTTCAAGCACTGAATTCTTAAAATCCTGAAAAGAAACCTGCTGCGTTTCGATATAAGTTGTCTGCATTATTTCATTAGATTTTCACAAAGATAACAATTTTGCTGAATTAATATTTTAAACCTAAATCATTGAAAATTCCGCAATAAACATTTTACAACCCGCATTTCCAGTTTATGCATTAATGATAAGATTTACAATCGGTTATGCGTTAAAGATCATGAAATTTTGAGAGTTACCATACAAAAAATTCTATAAGATTAAAAAAGAGAACCAAATCTAACCTGCTAATTAAAGCCTGGTGTTTAAGTTAATTTCGCCGACAGTTATTCTCTGGCGGTGAAAAAAGATATACCAGCCATCGCAGGCGGCATAAAAAATCTATGGTAATATAAATGAGGAATCTGCTAGAATTTCCGTTCAATCACGTAGTCCAGCATCAGATTAAGTGAAGTTTTTGCCTCCGATTCAGGGAATTCTGAAAGAATATCTTTGGCTTTTTGCTGAAAATCTTTCATAACTCCAACCGCATAGTCCAAACCGCCGGATTTTTTCACAAATTCGATCAGTTCCTTTACACGCTTCGGGTTATTATTATAGCGTTTTATGGTATTGAAGAAATATTTACGGTCGATTTCTTTTGCCGTTTTTAATGTATAAATTAAAGGCAAAGTCATTTTCTGTTCCTTGATGTCGATGCCGACAGGTTTTCCGATAAAATTGGAACTCAAATAATCGAACAAATCGTCTTTGATCTGAAATGCCATACCGGTGTATGTGCCAAAATCCTGCATTTTTTTTGCTAAATTCTCATCGGCGCCGTTTGAAAGCACTCCAATTTCACAACAGGCAGCAATCAGTGTCGCGGTCTTCTGGCGGATAATTTCATAGTAAACCTCTTCAGTAATGTCGAGTTTTCTGGCTTTCTCGAGCTGGAGCAGTTCGCCTTCGGACATTTCGCGTATCGTTCTGGAAATCACAGCCAATAAATCATAATCCTTATTATCTGTGGAAAGCAAAACTGATTTTGACAAAAGGTAATCACCAACCAAAACTGCTATTTTATTCTTCCAAAGCGCATTTATGGAAAAAAAATTCCTTCGTTTAAAACTTTCATCCACCACATCATCATGCACCAGTGTGGCCGTGTGAATGAGCTCGATCATTGACGCGCCGCGAAACGTTTTCTCATTCACCCCGCCAATCAGTTTCGCGCAGAGGAAGACAAACATCGGACGCATCTGTTTCCCCTTGGTGGTGACGATAAAACGGGTTACCTTATCCAATAGCGGCACATTACTCTGCATCGATTCATAAAACTTCTGCTCAAAAAGTTTCATTTCTGCTGCAATCGGCATTTTAATGTCTTCTACAATATTCGGCACAGAGTGATAATTGGTGTTGAATTAAACAGGATATGATTCTACAAATATAATCGATTTAAAGTAAAAGTAAAACCGTTTAAGGCGAGACCCAAGGCAGTTTATCCGTTGGTATAAAGTAGAATGATGGCTTTGCATTGAAAATCTTAAACTTAAATGCTTCACCGGAAATGTACATTCCGTCATCATTCACTGCAATTCCCTCGATTTGTCCAAGTTTTGAAGTTTGTCCAAGGTAATATTTCTGTGGTTTCTGCGTGAAAAATTTGCCGTCCTGGTCTTCTTTAAAAACCGTAAGAAAAACCTCCATTTTCCTGGTATAACCGATGATATACAGCTTATTTTTAAAATAAGAAGCATCGGTGGCAAGGTAACCAAGATTATAAGCCTCCAGTTTTTCAGCGTTCTGGATTTCCTCAGACGACGTTGAGCTCAAACGGTAATGCGCAGTTTGATACGACTGCCATTCTTTTGTAAAAATATGAAGTTTGCCGTCTTTATAGATAAGGCTTTCTGCATCCCAATTGTTGTTGTGCGGCTTCCCTATAAATTCTTTCTGTTCCGGGTACTGAAAGCTTATGATTTCAGCAGTTGCGGGATAAGTTGGAGAAGAATGCGGAATTTTATAAATTTTCAAATCTTTCCTGATGCCCCAGTTGTTTCCGAAATCACCAATGTAGAAATGGGTTTCATCAGAAGTAAGCGCTTCCCAGTCCGTATTCGTTAAACCTGTGTTGATTTTATTAATGATGCTTCCAGTGGATTTATCGAGTTCAAAAATTTCAGAAGTGTTGCCGCCGTCATTAAAGGAGTAGAGTTTTTCACCGGCGAATTTCAGGCCTGATGTTTCTTTCAGCCCGTCAGAAAGGGTGGCAACTTTATATTTTTTGATTTTCAGCCATTCATAATTCTGTTGGGCCGAAATATTTAAGACATATAAAAAAGACAGAAGGAAAAAGGTTTTCTTGGTCATAATTTTCTCTTTAAAAGCAACAGGCGGATTTTTATAAAATCAAAAAGCAAACCCGCCAATAAAAGTAAAGCTCCGCCCAGTAAACTTTTGATCCCAAAATTTTCAAACAGCGATCCGCCCACGATACCACCGGCAAAAAACATCCAAATAATTGTAAGACGCAGCTTTATGGATTTAAGGAGTTCTTGTTTCTGTTTGCGGCTTTTGTAAAAAAAGAGTTGCGAAAAATCAATACCCATGTCGGTAAAAAGTCCGGTAAGATGGGTAGTCCTTACGACAGAATTAGAAATTGTTGTAACCAGCGAATTTTGCAGACCCATTGCAAACAAAAGGCTGAAAGCTATAATATCCGGATTGGATTCTATAAAGACCTGTCCGCCCAAAGCGATGACGGCCAGGATCGCAGCTTCGAGTAAAACGGGAAAAATGTAGGTATAATTTTCACTGATCCGGGAAAAGGTTTCCACCATGATATTGGAGATAAAGGCACCCAGAAAAAAGAAAAAAACGTACAGCGCTACATGGAAAGCCGTTATATAATTCATCCGGAAAGCTTCGTCCACAAAAAAAGCAAAATGGCCCGTGACATTGGTGGTAAGTTTTGCCACCGAAAAAAATCCCACCACGTTTACCAAGCCTGCCACAAAGGAAAGCAGGGATGCGATTCCCAAATTGTGGTTGCTGGTCCTGGTTTTTCCTGTGTGCGCAAACATTTTAATCCGAAGTTTTATTGGCCAACTGTCCGCACGCTGCGTCGATATCTGCGCCCCTACTCCGGCGCACCATTACGGTGATTCCGGCTTTCGTGAGTTCCCGGACATACTTTTCTTCAGATTTAATACTTCGGTGGTCGAATTTGCCCTCCCCAATTGGATTGTACTGGATGAGATTAACTTTGCTGGGAACTTGCCGGCAATATTTAATTAACGCTTTAATGTGTTCATCATTGTCATTGATGCCGCCCCAGACACAATATTCGAATGTGATGACATTCCCGGTTTTCTGGTACCAATATTTCAGAGAATCCATAATTTCGTCCAAAGGAAACTTTTCCGAAAACGGCATAATCTCATTTCGGGTTTCTTCTATCGCGGAATGTAGTGATAAAGCCAGTTTCACCTTCAAATCCTCGTCCGCGAGCATTTTAATCATTTTCGGGATTCCCGATGTGGAAACGGTGATTCTTCGTGGCGACATTCCCAAACCTTCCGGCTTGGTGATTTTTCTGATTGCCTCTACCACGTTTTTATAGTTCATCATCGGCTCGCCCATTCCCATAAAAACAATATTGGAGAGCGGCCTGTCGAAATACATTTTGCTTTGCCGGTCGATCAGCGCCACCTGATCTACAATTTCTGCCACTTCCAGATTCCGCATCCTTTTCAGCTTGGCGGTGGCGCAGAATTCGCAGTTTAGCGAACATCCTACCTGTGAGGAAACACACGCTGTAGTTCTGGTTTCTGTCGGAATTAAAACGGATTCTACCATAAGACCGTCGTGGAGTTTCACGCCGTTTTTTATGGTTCCGTCGGTGGATTTCTGAAGTTGGTCAACCGAAACCGGATTGATGCAGAATTCCTGTGAGATTTTATCTCTCAAATCTTTTGAAAGATTCGTCATTTCATCAATGGAATGCAGGTTCTTGCTCCACAACCAGTCGTAAACCTGTTTCGCGCGGAATGGTTTTTCACCCAAGGTTACAAAATAATCCTTAAGCTGATCCAGTGATAAAGTTCTGATGTCTTTCATAATCGATTTCACATCTCAGATAGCAGACATCAGAAAAATCTGATGTCTGGTATCTGAAATCTTGTATCTTACAGTATCAGCATCGCATCGCCGTAAGAGTAAAACTTGTATTTTTCTTTGATGGCTTCTTCGTAGGCACGCATCACGAAATCTTTGCCGGCAAATGCGGCGATCATCATGATCAGTGTTGATTTTGGCGTATGGAAATTGGTAATCATCGCATTGGCAACCCCGAAATCGTGTGGTGGATAGATGAATTTGTTCGTCCAGCCGTGATACGGGCCGATTTTCCTGTTTGAAGAGACTGATGTTTCCAGCGCTCTCATGGTGGTGGTACCAACTGCGCAGATTCTGCGGTTTTCTTCCACAGCTTTGTTGATGATGTCGGCATTTTTCTGGTCGATGATGGCTTCCTCAGATTCCATTTTATGTTTTGAAAGGTCTTCAACCTCTATCGGATTGAAAGTTCCCAAACCAACGTGGAGCGTCACCTCAGCGAAATCAATTCCTTTGATTTCAAGACGCTTCATCAGGTGTTTGGAGAAGTGTAAACCGGCAGTTGGCGCAGCTACAGCACCTTCGTGTTTTGCATAAATCGTTTGGTAACGTTCAGCATCTTCCGGTTCTACAGCCCTTTTGATATATTTTGGAAGCGGTGTTTCCCCCAATTCTTTCAGTTTTGCGCGGAATTCTTCATACGTTCCGTCGTATAAAAATCTCAAAGTTCTCCCTCTGGAAGTGGTGTTGTCAATAACCTCAGCCACTAAAGACTCATCTTCAGTAAAGAACAGTTTGTTGCCAATTCTGATCTTTCTTGCCGGATCTACCAGTACGTCCCAAACTCTGGTTTCGCGGTCAAGTTCGCGCAGCAGGAAAACCTCAATTTTTGCTCCGGTTTTTTCTTTATTTCCATAAAGTCTTGCAGGGAAAACCTTGGTATTGTTCATGATAAAAAGATCACCTTCATCGAAATAATCTACCACATCTTTGAACAGTTTATGCTCAATGGTTTCTGTTTTCCTGTCCAGCACCATCAATCTTGCTTCGTCTCTGTGCTCTGAAGGGTGTTCTGCCAGCAGTTCTTCGGGCAGGTCAAAATTGAAATCAGATGTTTTCATAAAATTTACGGATTTTATTAAAATTTTAAAGTCTGCAAAGATACGGCTATAAAAAGCGAAAGTCAAGGAAATAGGAGTATATTTCAAAATCATATCAGAAATAAAGCCCTGTACTCCATTAAGCACAATAAATCCAGAAACAGCAGTTATGCTGTAACATATGAAACCTTACAAAACCAAACTTAATTCGCTGATATTGCTGAAATATGATTACCGCGTCCTTTACCTATAAAAAAACCGTCTGAAATGCCTTCAGACGGTTATGATAAATACAATAAATACAAATCGTATTTTCACTCAAATTCTACTTCTTCAGCAGTAAATCACTGAAAATCCGGGGTTGATAAAAAATCTTGTCGCTTACAATGTTTCTTTCAGCCATTCAAAAAACTCCCTTTGCCAGACCAAACCATTGTGAGGGTGCAGCACCCAGTGGTTTTCATTCGGGAAATAAAGGAATTTAGATTTTAGGCCTTTCAGCTGTGCTGCCTGAAACGCTTCCTGCCCCTGTTCATACGGCACGCGGAAATCCAGACCGCCCTGGATGATCATGATCGGCTTATTCCAGTTATCAATATAAGTCATCGGATTAAATTCTGTGTAAGCCTTTGGTTTTGGTTGTTCGAAAGGACTTCCCAAATCCCAGTTTGCAAACCACAGTTCCTCTGTGGTCAGGGCCCAAGAGTTCATATCAAAAAGCCCGTCGTGTGCAATGAAAGTCTTGAAGCGGTTCTGGTGAATCCCGGCAAGCATAAACACGCTGTACCCGCCGTAGCTTGCGCCCACAGCACCCATTCTGTCACCATCCACATAATTCAAAGTTTTCGCGTAATCTGCAGCAGCAAGGTAATCCTGCATTACCTGCCCACCCCAGTCCTTCGAGATCTGTTCGTTCCATTTTGTTCCCCAGCCCGGCATACCGCGACGGTTTGGAGCCACTACGATATAGCCGTTTGCGGCCATGAGCCCAGGATTCCATCTTGTAGAGAAATATTGCGTCAACGCAGATTGCGGCCCGCCCTGGCAGTACAGCAAGGTAGGATATTTTTTATTGGAATCGAAGTTCGGCGGATATACGAACCACACGCCCATTTCTTTGCCGTCCGTGGTTTTCACCATTTTAAGTTCCGTTTTTGCGGGCTTAAGTTTCGCGTATGTTTCCCTGTTCACATCAGAAACCTGAGTCATTTGTCCGTCTTTCAGGTTTACAGAAAACAGGTCTGCATTGCGGTTCATATCGGTTCTGGTCACCAAAAGCGAATTTTTATTCTGCGCCACGATTTCATTCACATCAAAATTCCCTTTTGTTATCTGTGAAATTTTTGAGGTTTTTGGATCTAATGAGAAAAGCTGCTTAGTCCCTCTGAATGCTGTTGTAAAATAAATTTTCTTTGAATCCTGAGTCCAGAAGACATCGCCGGTCAGGCTTTCGTCCCAGTTTTTGGTCAGGTTGGTTTTGGCACCGGTTTTCCAGTTCATGATTATGATGTCGTTCTTATCTGCTTCATAACCGTCTCTGGCCATGCTTTGCCAGGAGAGGAAATTTCCGTCCGGTGAGAATTTCGGAGCAACATCATAACCCATCATCCCTTCGCTAAGGTTTTTTACCGTTCCTGATTTCAGATCATAAGCGAAAATATCGGTATTGGTAGATTTTGCATATTCCTTTCCACTTAAAGCTTTAGTTACATAAAGCAGTTTGGAAGAATCAGGGCTCCAGACGAAATCTTCTGCACCTCCAAAGGGGCGCTGCGGGGAATCCCAGGCTTTTCCTTCCAGCAAATCCTTGGCTTTGTCAACACTTTCCGATTTATTCACCACAAAAACGTGGTTGTATTTACCTTCATTGAAATAATCCCAATGCCTGTGATTAAGATCTGTATAAATTTGAGCGGTAGAATTCGGTGTGTCCTTATACTTTTCCCTGCCATAAACCGTTTCCACCTGAACCTGCTTGCTGAAGGCAACCTTCTGCCCATCTGGTGAAATGACGATATTATCCGCTTCACCAATTGTATAAAATTCAGACCAGGTTTTGCCGGCATCTTTAGAAAGGTAAATTATATCACCCTCCTGAGCATACAGCCCATTTTTATCCCACTGTATCAGGCTTTTTTTACCCAAATCCATTTTTGAAGCCTGCCCGTTTCCGATATTCAGAAAATAATTTTCAGATTTGCTCTTCTCGGTTTTCAGGTCGGTCTGGCTTACCTTGTAGATCAGCGACGACTGCTCTGGGGACACCACTGAAACACCGATTTTCTTCAGCGTCCACATTATTTCCGGCGTCATATATTCTTGTGCATTCATCAGGAAAGGTGCTGTGAGAGCAATTATGGTATGTTTAAGTTTCATTATGTTTTTAAATATTTTTTTTAAGTTTTTCTATTTCATTAATAAATTTCTGCGGTTCTTCCGGGGAAATCAAATAGGTCTTTCTCTCTGTCTGGATTTTCACTTTTTTTCTGATGTTGGTGACATACCACACGTCATTCCCGTTGAAATATCCAAAATGACCGAAAAGTCCGCCAATGCCAAAAGTCCTGTAATTGAAGGCTGTCTTTGTGATCAATTCCACATTTTTGATACTTTTTACAGGAACTTGAATATTTACAAAGGAGTTTTTTATCTTAAGGCTGCCCTGTTCCAAATCAATTTCAGGAACCATGAGATAAGCTGAGACAATGGCCCCGATCATTATGCAGACTGGCCAGAACACAAATTTTTCCCCACTCGTCACCAATGCAAAAATCACCACAGAAAAGAAAATGATGAAAACGATAGTCATCACTTTGGTGTAGGTATCCATTGATGCAGTTCTGAAATTCATCGGCGCACTTTTGTTTTTGAAGTTGTCGGTTTGTTTTTAATTTCTTTAAGATTAGTGTAAATCCATTCATCAATCTCGATGATGAAGCGGTTACGATTGAGGACCATCCTGCAAAGGAATATCACGCCTAAAAATACGGCACTTAAAAATAAAGACATCAATCCGAAGCTGGTTGCGATCTTCCAGCGCTGCTCTTCATTCAAAGCAAAATTCAACTGCTCGGAAACCCATCCCAAAAAGATTTTGTAATGCAGTAAACTTTCCAAAAAAAGCCCAGCCCCCAAAATCAAAAAAGCGACGAAAAGTATCCACGCCACCACATAGAGCGCCCCGACCAAAAAAGTATTGGCCGAGACGGAAGGCTGGCTGTCGATAATCGCCTGAAGCTCCCGCTTCTGCATTTAATTGTCCTTGCTGATGAAAACAGATTCAAAAACCGAAGTAACCAGCGAAAGCACGATGCTGAAAATAAGGGCCCACCAGAAACCGTCCACCGTCATTCCGTCCACAAAATAATCTGCAATCATAATCACAATGGCATTAATCACCAATGAAAAAAGCCCTAAAGTAATGATGGTTAAAGGCAAACCCAGCAACTTAAGAATTGGCTTCACAATCAGGTTCAGAAGCCCCAAAACCAATGCAAAGACGATGGTTGAGGAAAAACCGTCAAAGCTCACTCCGGACAATACGTAGGTCAGAAGGTAAGCAGCTACTGCTGTAATCAGCAATCTGATAATTAAATTCATAGTATAAATTTTACTCAAAAATAATGTATTATTTAAATTCCTGCAATGACTTAGTTCTGAATTGAACCCTGCACAGAAAATGATATCAAAAAAATGGAGCTGGTGAAACACCCGGCTCCATTCAACTGAACTAATCTCTTTTGTTGGACTGCTTACTTTACTGCCAGCAGATCTACCATTTCAAGTACAGGTTCCTTAGCCAGTAATTCAGAAGCATTGGCCATTAAAGCTTTTGCAATCTCGCCACTAAGGTGAGCCTGTCTTGCATCTTCGGTTTCAAAGGTATCGAATATGCCAAAAGTAGAAGGGCCGATTTGTAAGGCATACCATCTTACTGTTCCTGGCTCATCCTGGGCAAGCGGTAAGGCTGACTTTAGGAATTCCAGTACATCCTTTTCTTTGCCCGGTTTAGCTTCCACTCTTGCTAATACTGCAAACTTTTCCATAATTTTTAAATTTAAATGTTATTAAGAGTGATCTTCAACTCTTTATAACAAAAGTAAGTTTTCCGTAACAAAGGAAACTATAAAAACTGTTAAATAAAGTTAATGTTGGTCACCGCGAACATCAGCACAAATAAATATATATTTTTTACAATTCACCAACTATCTAAATTCAATAAAAGTCCATTGACCACCTATGATATCTTGGATTTTCTGTAGATTTGGATTATATTTGAAATGTCTTTTCAGGCAAGATGGCATGTATCGAAAGAACGTCTAAAAAATTTAAACGTCAGAGCAAATGTTAAAGACGACACCGCAGTAGACCTGCAAATAACAATTAATCAAAAAGATATTAAAGATAAACCGCCACCTGTTTTACTAAGGGGACAAGCATACTAAACAGGGTATTGCGGAGCTTCGTCCCAAGGGGTTCGACTCCCCGTGTGCATTGGTTGCATTTTGCGTTGGAAAACGCTTCATCCTATCACACTGAAAAAAGAGAAGGTGAAGAACAGAGCAGTATTGCTCAAACTGAAATTGAGTTTGCAAGACAAGGGATACCGTTTGGACAACTGGTTCAAACTCAACTTGGCTTCCCTCAACTTTTGGTGTTCTTCTCCTTTTTAATTCAACAAAACTGTAACAAAATAACAAATGGGAATATTCAAAAAAAGATATCAGGTAAAACCAAACACTGTTGGATTTCTTTACCGTGACAATAAGTTTGAGCAAAAACTGGCAGCCGGCTACTACGAAGTTTGGGATTTGAAAAACAGGACCGAACTGTTTCTTCTGCCTCAAACTTCAAAACTGCTCACCGTCGTGAACCAGGAAGTTTTAACAAAGGACAATGTCGCTCTGCGGTTTTCCTTCAATGTGATTTACAGAATCGTGGATGGACAGAAATTTCTTGACAAGTTTGCGCTTGACAGAGAGATGTATGCCATTATTCAGGAAGCTGAGCAGCGAATTTACAGTATCGTCCAAATCTATCTGAGAAACAGGATTGCAGAAATGGACAGTGAAACCGCGAACGAAAAAAGAAATGAACTTACGGACTTCAAGACCGGGGAAATGGAAAAAGAAGTGGCCGAATTCGGCATAACCATAGAACAGGCACAACTGCGCGACTTAACCTTTCCAAAATCAATCCAGGACTTGTTCGCTAAACATTTGGAAGCAAAAATAAGAGCAAAATCAGAACTTGAAAACGCCAGGACAGCAGTAGCAACAGCACGGACTTTGAAAAATGCTTCAGAACTCATGAAAGATGACGAAAACCTGAAATTCTTCCAAATTATGGAAACCATAACCAAAATTGCCGAGAAAGGAAAACATACTTTTATGATTGGGGACATTAACCAGCTGACAGGAAAATAGGCCGATAAAAAGAAGCCCAGCCATGATAACCAGCGCTTCTGTATATGAAAGCAGACCGTGAAACTATTTTTTTCTGAAGATATTGAAGAGACTTGTGGAAAGGTCTTTTTTTTGTAATACGATAGGCTCACGGTCCAATTTTTATTAACCTACATCAATTATTTACATTAAATTCTTATTTACCTTTGTTAGAAATTATCCCGTATATGACTTTCACGGAACAACTTCATTTGGGCTATCAGAACAGGAAATTCGATATCGACAAGAGGAAAACCGAAGATTTTATCGACCGCCTGTTTCGTTTTATCTTTTTTTTAGAATATCAGCGGTGCTCAGAAATTGAACTGATCGAGAAGCGGCTAAGTGACTTCAAAGCTGAATTCACCGAAATTTTAGCTACAGTGAAGACAGAAAATGAAAAAGTGGAAAGTGATGTCTTTTTTGAAAAATTCCCCGAGATTTACCGTGCACTGCAAAACGATGCGCAATATATCTTTGAAAACGATCCCGCTGCACAAAGTGTAGAAGAAGTGGTGTTTTCCTATCCGGGATTTTTTGCAATCGCCGTCTACCGGCTTTCCCACGAACTTTTTAAAAACAAAATTCCGCTCATTCCAAGAATCTGGACCGAATATGCCCACAGCAAAACCGGAATCGACATTCATCCCGGCGCAGTAATCGGCGAAAATTTCTTTATCGACCACGGTACCGGAATCGTCATTGGCGAAACCACCGTCATTGGCAGGAAAGTTAAAATTTATCAAGGCGTAACTTTAGGCGCACTTTCGGTTACGAAAGATTTGCAGGATCAGAAACGCCATCCCACCATCGAAGATCGTGTGGTGATTTACGCCAACGCGACCATTCTCGGCGGCGAAACCATCATTGGGGAAAATTCGCTCATCGGTGGAAATGTTTGGATCACCGAAAGTGTGGCACCAAATTCGGTGGTATTTCACAAAGGACAAGTCACGGTGAAGAACAAATTCCCGGGAAACGAACCCATTAATTTCATCATTTAACTCAAATATAATTTAAAATAAATACCTCATTTTATGAAAATTAATAATGTTTTAGAAGCCATTGGAAACACTCCACTCGTTAAGATCAATACTATTTTTGACAGCAATGTGGAAGTGTGGATGAAGCTTGAACGCCAAAATCCCGGCGGCAGCATCAAAGACAGAATAGCCCTCGCAATGATCGAAAAAGCTGAAAGAGAAGGCAAAATCGATAAAAACACCCTTATTGTAGAGCCCACTTCCGGAAACACCGGTGTTGGATTGGCAATGGTCTGCGCGGTGAAAGGCTATCAACTGGTTTTGGTAATGCCCGAAAGTATGAGTGTGGAACGCAGAAAACTCATGTCATCTTATGGTGCTAAATTTGTGCTGACGCCAAGAGAACTCGGAACTTCCGGAGCCGTGAAAAAAGCTTTGGAAATGGCAGAAACTCTCGATAACGTTTGGATTCCCCAACAGTTCGAAAACCCGTCAAACCCTGAAATTCACCAGAAAACTACTGCTCAGGAAATCCTCAACGATTTCCCGGAAGGTTTCGACTATCTGATCACGGGAGTGGGAACCGGTGGCCATATCACCGGTGTTACCCAAGTTTTGAAACAACAGTTCCCAAACCTGAAAAGCTTCGCAGTGGAACCAAAAGATTCACCGGTAATTTCCGGAGGCAGTCCCGGTCCGCACCCATTACAGGGAATTGGAGCGGGTTTTGTTCCGAAAGTTTTGAATACTGAAATTCTCGACGGAACCATTCAGGTGGAAAAAGAAGAAGCGTACGAATTCACCAAAAAACTGGCAAAACAGGAAGGAATTCTGGCGGGAATCTCGACCGGAGCTTCTTTGGCAGCGATCAACAAAAAACTTTCAGAAATTCCGGAAGGATCAAAAATTCTTACTTTCAATTACGATACGGGCGAAAGATACTGGTCTGTTGACGGACTTTTCGAGGAAAACGTTTTCGAATATTAAAGCAAAAAAATCCTGTTTCGGCAGGATTTTTTTTTAAATGATATCTAACCTTTCGGGCAAGTGTAAATCTTCGAGTTATCATCCGCATAAACAGCGATCTGAATTTCCGTCTTAAAGCATTGCTTTTTTACTGTTCTTTCTCGAAATAGAGCCTGTAATATTTCCCTTTCTCATCCTGTCCGGTTTCGATGAGTTTCCGGTCGCCGTGAACGTAGATATGGAAGTTTTTATCCAGTTTGATGACACTTTTGAAACCCCGGCTTTGCTTCTTCACCGCTGCCTCATTGATGGCAAAATCTTCGGCAATTGAAACCTGCATTTCCTGTTCATAATCGGATTTGAAGTTACTGAAACTCTCGATAACATTAGGATCTTCCAAAACTTCCCTGGTAAATTCATCATAATCAAAGGTTTCTTTTTCTTTGAAAAAACTGATGGATTTGTTCAGAAAATCGGCCTGGTCGGCTTTGGTGGTTTCAAATTCCTGGGGAAGTTGCTTGGTGATATATTCTTTGTACACCGTGAGCGTTTCCTGGGTTTGAAAATATTCGTCGTCGCGCTGTTTTACTTTCAAGAAATCCTCGAACCAGTAGTACATATCGCCGTTTTTGTTGTTATCCACCACCGAAACGGCATAACCCGTCTCTTTGCTGCTGTTGTAGATCAATGCGCCTTTATCCAGCTTTGAAAGCCCGATGCCGTAATCTTTTTCAATTTCAAAAGTTTCATTCTGAGGGAAAATTTTCAGGAAAGGATTTTTATTTTCGGTTTTGAAAATCCCTATAGAATCGATCCTGTTTCCGTCGGCATTTTCTTCCCCTTCGAAATAAACGATGAAGAGTTCGCCGCTTTGCACGCGCGGATTTTCGGTGATATCATACAGATGTTGCGCAATATTTTCCGCTTCGTAAACGAATTTGTTTTGGTCTTCAAAAATCTCGGAAACTGAGCTGTACACCGGATTATTAACCAAATAAGTGTCGCTGTAAAAACAAAACTGTTCCTCTGATTTGAAGGCTTTCAGGAAGAAATCTTCGAGCAGTTCTTTCATGTCTTCCTCCAGTTGCAATTCTTCCTGGGAAAGGATTAAAGATTCCTGATTGATTCTGTTTCCTACTTTATGAACGATAATTTTTGAGAGCATTTTTAAATTTTAAATAAAGTTGCAAAGATATTCTAAAAGGCAGCAGCGCGAAAGTTTCCATGGAAATTTCCACAGCAAACATTTCATTCAAAAAAATGGCAGATTTTAATGATAAAAACTTTGAAAATGCTGGTTACAAAAACTGATGAGCATCCATAAATTTACGGAAATGATCGGGGTACGCTTCGGAAATATTGATTCTTTGATTATTGATAATCAACTGATTACGTTCGATCTGTTCAATCTTATCCAAAGCGACGATGTAGGAACGATGTACCCGCATGAAATTGTTTTTGGGCAATTCTTCTTCGAGTTTTTTGAGCGTCATCAAAGTGAGAACCGGCTATTGTTCTTTGGTAAGATAAATCTTCACATAACCCTTCTGAAAATGGGAACTACTTTTAAATATTGGGACAATGCCTGATATGCCCACGATTATTATATAACCGTACATGATGGTACTGCCGACGCTTACGAACTGAGACCAGGAAATAAATCTCCCAAAATTCTGAATCTACTTTCAAAGATTTTTCTCACTTTGTTTTTCACAAAAAATCCTGCAACCAAATCGCCAACAAATCCCATCGGCAATTTGAAATTTACAATGTCCGTCATGAGAACTTTTCCATCTTGCAGTTCTTCAAAATGGTGTTCGTGGTGCCACATCGCATAAGGCCCGAAACGTTGTTCGTCGACAAAAAACTCGCCTTCTTTCAGGTGCGTAATTTCCGTTACCCAATTATTTTTAACCAAAGGAAAAACTCCTATTTTATAGGCAATGATTTGTCCCTGATAGGTATAATTTGGTGGATTATTGGTGATGGAAAACGCCATATCATCTGGGGTAATTTTGTCTAAATTTTGCGGCAAAGAGAAAAATGCCCATGCTTTTTCCAGGGGCATTGGCAAAACCTGTCTAGAAGTTAAGGTATAAATGCCGGATTGTTTAGTTATTTTTATGTCCATGACTGATTCTAATCGGTTGATCTAAATTCATTTTTTTCTTCAAAAATTCAAAAAGCAATACGCTGCTATAAAGCATCGAAAAACAATAGAAAGAATCTTCCAGTGGCATGGTTCCCACACGAATTCCCAGATTTTCCGCATTATCGTAATAAACTACGGGATTTGCCGAATAACTTCCCGTCAAAGCGCCATTTACAAAATAAAATGGCATGTAAATCAGGATAAAACTTAGATAAAAACGTCGGGCATATTTCCACTGACAGATGATTTGAGCCAACATGAGCAAGGCAAATAAACCGAAACTGCACAATGTGTACAATCGATCATAATTACCCAGCACAACTCCCAATGAAATAATTAGTAGCGCGATGCTGATGATCTGAGTAGTTATTTTACTTAACTGTAATCTTGGAAAGAAATATTCCAGTGAGTAATGGATAAAATTACTGGAATAAGGAATTAGAAGAAAGAACAGCCATTCCTCTACAGGCAATTTCAAAATTCTAAATCCTAATAAGTACTGATCGTTGAATCCCCAAATATCGGAATATGCAAAGAAGACGTCCCAAATAATAAAGAATAACCCAACGCTGATAATTGCCAGAAAATAGGGTTTCCAAAATCGCGCAAAATGCATCCACTTCTTTTCAAAACTAAAAAAAAACGGCACTGAAAATGTCGCGATATTCAAAAGAATGTAGTAATATTTCTCCATAATAATGGTTAGTTCACCGTTAATCATTAAGGTAAAAAGTCCAACAAAAAATTATTAATCAACTATTTACGCATTTTTCTGGCTTCAATAAAATATTTTTTGGGAACGTACAGCATTCCAAAACACTCGCCATCCTCTTTTCCTAAATGTTTGTGGTGAATTTTATGTCCTTTTCTCAACGCTCTGAAGTACCAATGGTCCACTTTATCAAACCATTTAAATCTTCGGTGTATCAGTACATCATGCACCAAAAAATAGCAAATTCCGTAGAGTAAAACTCCCGCTGCTAAAAACGCTAACCATGTAATCCCTTCCACAGTGCCGAGATAAAACAAAATCATACAAGGGATAGCAAAAACCACAAAGAAAAAATCGTTCTTCTCGAAAACGTGTGGATAGCCAGGTTGGTGATGATCTTCGTGAAAATACCAGCCGAGAAATCCATGCATGATGTATTTGTGCGTCAGCCATGTAATGCCTTCCATTGCTACAAAAGTAGCCACTGTTATTGCCAAATATAGTAGAATCATTTTTTTAAATATTTTTTAATGAAAATCTTCAAATCTTCGTCCGTTTCATTTTCATACTTTTTCAGGATAAATGACCGATCTTCTTTAATATTATCGGTATAATTCAGAAAAGCTGGTGCCTGTTCTTGGATCATCAGTCTGAACAATCTCAATTCCAAATTTTTCGAATCGCTATTAATTGCATGATTTAGGCTTTTTCTTCCTTCATTAAAATAGGATAATTTTTTAAAAGGATTGGCAGCGTGCTTGGCCATGAAAAATTGTCCGACACTGTAAAAACCCTGATAGATAGGCAATTTATTTTGTTTAAAAAGCGCCTCAGACTTTTCCATCAATTGTATTGCTGCAACTGAAGTTTTTTCACCTTTAATTAAATAACTTCTCAGCTCTTTAAGGTTTTGAGCAAAAATAATATGGCACATCAGCGTAAATATTATGACCAAAAATTTCATCGAATAAAATATAAATTCTTAGTTAAAAGCATCTCTCCCATCAGATAAATTTTCCTTGCGTTAGAAACACGGATTCTACTTTTCATAAGGTGTTCTGCCCGCTGTTTTTTGATCTTTTTGAATAGACTGAGGTAATACTTATACGCCATAAAAACTGCACTTCTGCTTGATAAAGGAAGCATCTTGATCCCGATTAGCGCCTTTTCAAAATCGCTCTTAATATTTAACTCTATTTCTGTTTTTTCTCTTTCTGAAAATTCCAGAAAATTCACATTGGGGAAATAGGTGCGATTCAAATCGTTGTAATCAGCGGAAATATCCCGAAGAAAATTGATTTTTTGAAAAGCTGCACCAAGATTTTGTGCATAAGGTCTCAATTTTTCGTAGTCCTCTTTCGTTTTCACAAAGACTTTTAAACACATTAATCCCACCACTTCTGCACTTCCATAAATGTAGAGATTATACAATTCATCATTTAAATCTTTAATCTCGCCTAAATCCATTTTCATGGAATATAGAAATGCATCTACCAAATCCTGTGGAATATTATTTTCTTTTTGAGTTCTGCAGAATGACTGAATCACAGGATTAAGTGAAATTCCGTTTTCTAAAGTTTCTCTGTAATTTCGTTCGAACTCATTAAGCAATTTCTGCTTATTATAGTCATGAAAGGTATCCACTATTTCATCAGCAAACCGTACGAAGCCATAAATATTATAAATATGCTGACGAATGTCCCGACTGAATAACGAAGAGGCCCAGTAAAAAGAAGTGCTGTACTGTTTGGTTACCAACTGAGAAGTACAATCTGAAATTTTATTGAATTTTTGAAAATTATTCATAATGATCTTCTTTATTAATTAAATTTTCCTTTGCTTAAAATGTATTCACTTACCACCTTTCCGGAAATTAATGCGGGCGGCACCCCAGGACCAGGAACGGTTAATTGGCCTGTATAAAAGAAATTATCTAATTTTTTATTTCTTATGGAGGGTCTAAGAACAGATGTTTGCATTAATGTATTTGCTAAACCATAAGCGTTTCCCCGACAAGAATTATAGCGATTTTTGAAATCTTGGGTTCCAAAACTTTTTTTGAATAAAATCTTCGGCCTCAGATCTTCCCCGGTTGAATCCTTAATCCTATCTAAGATTAAATTAAAGTAATACTCATGGATCTCTTCCGAATCTTCTAAATCCACTGCAGTCGGAATAAGGAAAAATCCAATTTCTTTACCTTCCGGACAAAGGGAGCTGTCGGTTTTGCTGGAAAAATTAGCGTAGAACAACGGAGCTTTCGGGAATGTCATCGTGTCGTAAATTTCCTCAGCGTGCTGTTCAAAATCGGTGTCAAAAAATAGATTATGATGTTCCAAACTTTCAACCTTCTTATCAAAAGCAGCATAATAAAGCAGCGAACTGGGCGCAAAAGTTTTCTTTTTCCAATATTCTTCGCTGTAGTTTCTGTTATTCTGCAGTAAATTTTCAGTGTGGGCATAATCCGCTCCCGATACAAAAACATCGGCAGCGAAGGTTTCATTTTCCGTAGAAACACTCACTACCTTACCATTTTCTGTCTGTATAGACTGCACCGCAGCATTGGTCTTGAAATCCACACCTAATTCCTTGGCCAGCTTCACCATCCCTAAAGCAACGGCATTAAAACCGCCTTTCGGATACCAGGTTCCCAAACCAAAGTCTGCATAATTCATAAAATTATAAAAGGCTGGTGTATCTTTGGGTTTAGCACCCAAAAACAGGGCGGGAAATTCCAAAATGCTTCTCAGCTTTGGATTTTTTATATTTTTTCGGATTTGCTGACTGATATTTTTTACGAAGAGACCTAGTCGCTTTGCTGTTTCCCACGATACCAATTCCGTTACTGAAAGCCCCGGCTGATAAACCAAATCCTTCATAGCGATATCATAATTCTCTTGCGATTCACTCATGAATTTTTTCAGATGCTTTCCAGAACCTTTTTCAATACTTTCAAAAGTTTGGATAATTTTTTCTGGTGTATCCTCTATATCAATGAAATCATTTTTACCAAAAACCACTCGGTATGCCGGAGAAAGTTTTTCAAGCGTATAATATTCCGCTACGCTTTTTCCAAAATCAGCAAAAAAACGTTCGAAAACATCAGGCATCCAATACCAACTCGGTCCCATATCGAACTTGAATCCATCAATCTCCATCATGGAAGCCCTTCCTCCCAGCTGTTCATTTTTTTCCAAAACGGTTACATGAAGTCCCGCTTTTCCGAGGTAGCACGCCGCAGATAATGATGAAAAACCGGACCCAATAATTATAGCTTTTTTCATGAGTAAAATAATTGTCCAAATATATACTTTTATTTTTATATTTGTAAAATATTTTACAAATATATAAATCACATATAAAATGAAAACACAAACAATCACAAAAGACAGCATTATCGAAGCTTATTCCGACTATATTTTGATTCATGGCGAGCGTCCAAAAAATATTTACCTATTTACTAAAGATTTAAACACCACAGAGCAAGAGTTTTATAAATAACATGGATAAGTCATCGGCGAAATCCAACATCTGGTTGTTAAGCCTTCCCGTTTAGAGAAAGACGGATTTGTAAACCTAGAAAACACACTGATGAATTACGGATTAGTTACGTATTTTGTACCGGAAAAAATTGCGAAATTGTCTTATGCAAAACCAAATTCAGAACCTCTATTTTTAATCTCTTAATCATGAATACCAATTTTTTTATCAATTTACTTTTAGAAGTTCAAGAATTTGAAAATTCCGGAAGCTCTAAAAACGATTCCACCATTGAGGATTTTCGTAATTTTTTAAATGACAAATTTTACAAAAGTCAAAGTCCACGCTTTATCTCGGAGAGTGAGCAAAAGAAGGTCAACGATTTAGAAAATGAAATTGCCAAGCAAGTGATCCTGTTGTCTCGTTTTACAAAACAGATGATTCGCAGAGGTCTGCAAGATTTTCCGGAATTATACAATGAAGAGTTCACCTACCTCTACAGAATTATGGACGAACCCTTGCTAACCAAAATGCAACTGGTAGAAAAGAACGCGCATGAAAAACAGACAGGAATTGAAATCATCAGAAGATTAGTAAAAAACAACCTTCTGGTGGAAATTTCGGACAGCAAAGATAAGCGGGTAACCCGATTGAAAATTTCCGAACTTGGCAAACAGTATTTTCATCAATCCGTTGAATCTGTAAGCATCACTTCCAGAGTTTTATCTGCAAAATTAGATAGTGATGAAAAGAATAATTTACTTAAAACATTAAGAAAATTAAACGAATTTCATTTTAATGTCTATCACCAATACAAAGATTCTGACATTACGGAAATTAATAATTTAATCTAAATCCCATCAACATTAAAAAAATTAAAATGAAAAAAATTTTAATCACGGGAGCTAGCGGAATGGTCGGGAAAAAATTGTATTCTGCGCTTAAGGAAAGAGGTTATATTGCACATTGCCTGGTGAGGAAAAAACAAAATATTTTCGAGCATGAATTCGTCTGGGATTATGAAAATCACTATTTGGAAGAAGGTGCTATGGAAGGTATTCACAGCATCATCCACTTGGCGGGCGCAACAATTGCGAAACGGTGGACTACGGCATACAAGAAGGAAATCATCAATTCTCGCGTGGATTCTGCCCTGTTTTTAGAGAAAAAGGTAAAAGAAAAAAATATTATACTACAGTCATTTATTTCGGCTTCAGGAATTAATTATTACGGTGACTGGAACGATGAAAAAGCTGCTACGGAAAATGATGAACCGCAAAAAAAAGATTTTCTTACGGAAGTTTGTGGCTTGTTGGAAGAATCCGCAAACCGGTTCGAAGCAATTTCGGAAAGAATTGTAAAACTTAGAATTTCTCCTGTAATTTCCGCCCATGGTGGATTTCTGGAACCTTTAAAAAAATTAACCAATCTTCATCTTGCTTCACCTGTTGGCAGCGGTAAGCAATATTTTCCGTGGATCCATGTGGACGATTTTACATTTCAGGGACTGATTTGGAGGGAAGAATTGAAAGGAGTGTCTACAATAAAAGGAAAAGAAAACTTTTTCCCTACATTGAAAAAATCAGAGAAACCTTGAGCAGCAGGTTTTCGGATTTCACCGATGTCTTTATTGTGGATTCCACGCCAATTGAAATCTGTAAAATAAGTCGGGCAAATCGTTCTGCAATCTGTTCCACGGATGAGATCAAACCTGCATATGGATATTGTGCCGCACAAAAATCCAGGTATTTTGGCTATAAACTTCATGTGGTTTGTGACAAAAATGGAATCTTCCACTCGTTTGATTTTTCCCCTGCAAACGTTCACGACGTGAACTATCTGCACGACATTAAGGAGAATTTTGAAAACTGTTTATTAATCGGTGACAGAGGGTACATCAGCAAAGAACTCCAACTGGATTTATTCAACTATTCCAAGATAAATCTTTCGGTTCCAATGCGTAAAAACCAGCATGATTTTGTGGAATTTTCCAAGACAAAATCAAAAATCAGAAAGAGGATTGAACTGCGAAGCAATCGTGAATACCATTGAAAAAAAATAAATCATGAACAAACCAATATTTCGCAACTGTGCGGACAGTTCTTAATAAATATTAACCTCGCAAAAACCTTTTAAGGTTTGGCAACAAGAATAGTATCAAAAATAACTTCTTTTACCATGATTCAATATCTAAATTTTTTCGTCTTCAAGAGAAGTTTGAATAAGTTAAAAATTAATTTGTGCTAAATGCACAACAGGTTTTTTATATAAAATGATATAAAAACCAGCCGAATTGGCTGGTTTTTATGTTAAACCCTGCAATGCTTGACCTAATGCCTTCGACGCTTTTTTCACTTCCTGAGTCCAATCATCAGCAGCATTGCCATCGGCACCGTCAGAGATATATTTGAGGCAGATAAAATCGATCTGTTCCTGCTCGGCGACTTTCGCAAGTGCAAAAGCTTCCATATCAATAACGTTGTATTCGGGGTTATTATGTTCCATTTCGAATTGGTCGCCGGAACCGCAGATCCCGTTCGGGAGATGGCTTGTTTTAATTCCATATTCCAAAAGAATTGGTTCATCAGAAAATGGCGTCTCAAATTTCTTAAAACCCAATGCTCTTACATCCATATCCCGCTGGATAAAACGGTTGCAGTTAACAATACTTCCTCTGTCAAAAACTGTACTTCCTGCGGTTCCCAAATTGATTATGAGATCTGGCTTAGATTTTTGAATGGCTTTTGATAGATGATAAGTCTCTTTAATTTTTCCTACACCAACAAACAATTTATTAAAACTATCAAATTCTTTTCCGGCTTCTGATTCCAGAGCAAAAACCAAAAGGATGTTGCTGTAAAGCTTTCCGTTAATTGTCATTTTAGGGCACAGGTTTTTTCAGAAAGAACAAAGTCAATGTCCGTGCGCCCTGTGCACCGTGTACCAAAACGGCGCTGATGTCCGCTGTTGCAGATGGCCCCATCACAAAACAGCCATAATGTGAGTGTGGAAAATCTACTCTTTTGTAGGCGGTATGCATATTTTCGGTCAAATCTTCAGGATCCAGCAAAACAGCGAGGTGTTGAGATAAATAACCTAATGAATTGGTAACCAGAGATTTTTCGGTGACCCAGACCATTCCCATCTCCGCCACACCAAACTCTGCACGGAAAATACCCAAATCCACATCATTCAGATCCGCGGGCTTTTGCACGTGTATATCTTTATTCCCTCTCCATTCAGGCGTTGCAGA
The DNA here is from genome assembly GCF_900187185.1 of Chryseobacterium taklimakanense. Taxonomy (NCBI): domain Bacteria; kingdom Pseudomonadati; phylum Bacteroidota; class Flavobacteriia; order Flavobacteriales; family Weeksellaceae; genus Chryseobacterium; species Chryseobacterium taklimakanense. Next base: position 197,335 of record NZ_LT906465.1, on the reverse strand, counting down.
GCAAGTGACCTTAGCATCAGGAAGCTTTTTTCGCATAATTTCCTGCGCTTCTTCTACCGATGCGACATCATAAAAATCGACGGCAGCAATTTTGGCGTTAATTTCAAAAACAGCTTTAAGATCTGTCCCTGGCTTTTTATAATCCGGGATGGCGGGATAATCCACTTTTTCGCGGTTAGCAAGATTGGTTCTTACCGAACTCAGTAATTCTTCTTTAGTCATTGTTTTTTCGGTTTTTTTTGTACCAGTCTCTGAAGGTTTCTTTTTTCACGTCAGGCAATTCACGGTCTTCTACCCAAGGATCCAACGTGCTGTTTTCCAATAGAGATTTTGGGAGAATATTCAGCATATTGTAAGTGGTCTTTTCCATCATTTTAAAAGCAGTTGCACTGCCCAGAAATCTGTCGGCAGCAGCAAATGCCAGCCTTCTGCCAAAAGGTGTTTTCTTTTTCTCCATCATCACTTTTCGCCACTCGATAATCTGGTCCAAAATATTAATATGAACGGGGCAGATCTCTGTACAGGAGCCGCAAAGCGATGAATGGAAAGGTAATTCTGAATAGGTGTCTTCATCAAAAGTAGGATCCAGAATAATCCCAATCGGGCCGGAATAAGTAGCACCATAAGACAATCCGCCACTCCTTCTGTACACCGGGCAGGTATTCATACAGGCGCCACAACGGATACATTTGAGAGAATACCAGAATTTGTCCATAGACAATCGTTTGCTCCTGCCATTATCTGTGAGTACAATGTGCATCTCAGATCCTTCTCTTGGGCCTGAAAAATGAGACGTATATTGTGTCGCCGGCGTTCCTAAAGCACTGCGGGAAAGTAGTCTGATAAAAACACCCAGATCTTCTACCTTCGGCAGGATCTTTTCTATACCAATACTTGCAATATGAAGTGGCGGAATGCTTGCGGTAAGATCGGCATTACCTTCATTAGTACAGACTACAAAAGTACCGGTTTCGGCAATGGCAAAATTGGCGCCTGTCATCCCGGCATCTGCCACCAAAAATTTGGGCCGGGCATTGTTCCTCATTGCTTCTGCGAGAGAATGCGGATCATCATCGTTGGGATCCGTACCAATTTTATCTGCAAATAGTTTGGCAATATCTTCTGTCGTTTTTTGGATGGCAGGCATTACAATATGACTTGGGCGCTCACCCGATAGTTGCTGGATTCGCTCACCCAGATCGGTCTCCAGGACATCAATTCCTCTTTCTTCAAGAAAAGGCGTCATCCCGCATTCTTCCTGCAGCATCGATTTGCTTTTGATGATGCGCTTTGCGCCGTGAGAATTCAGAATATTAAAAACAATAGCGTTGTGTTCATCGGCATCTTTTGCAAAATGAACTGTGATACCGTTTTCCTCTGCTTTTGTTGCAAACTGGTCTATGTAGTGATCCAAATGCGTCAGCGCATGTTCCTTAATTTGCGAAGCCAGATTTCTAAGCTCTTCCCATTCCGGGATCTCAGAGGATACTTTACCACGCTTGATAATTGTATTGTAAAGATTCTTGTCGTGTTGCGCCTCGTGAACATCATCCTGCTTGATGAACTTGCGGGCGTTATCTTCTACGTTTACTTTTCCCATTGTTTGTGATTTTTAGAATGGTCCGTTATTCAAAACCTGAGCAATATGTACAAATTTGAGGTCTGATTTTTCTCTTTTGGCAATGCCTTCCTGATGCATCAGGCAAGACATATCCGGCGAAACTACATATTCTACTTTATGCCTTGTGTAATCAGCAACTTTGTCCTGTCCCATCTTGGCACTCACCGCTTCATCGGTAACGCAGAACGTTCCGCCAAAGCCACAGCATTCTTGTGGCCTGTCAATCGTTTCTACTTTAACTCCTGACACCTTCTTTAACAGATCTTCGGTTTTATTAAAGTAAGGTTCCTGCCACTCAAAACGGGATGCAATGTGTAAGCCGCGGATAGAACTGCAGGAATTATGGATAGCCACCGTATGCTGGAAATCTGCCCAAGGGAATTCTTCTATCTTGAGAACATCGTGTAAAAACTCTACTAATTCTATAGTTTTGTGACGGATTTCTGTAACAGTTTCGGTTTGCGGAATTGCATCCATATGGAGCTTGACGTGCTTGACACAACTCCCTGCCGGCCCAACGATATAATCAAAATTCAAATCCTTAAAATTTTCACAAAACTGAGTTTCTGTCCTTATAGAATGTTTCTGATCGCCTTCGTTGGCCATAGGCTGCCCACAACAGGTCTGCTGCAGAGGTACTGTAACCTCTACTCCCAATCGCTCCAAAAGCTCAAGTGTTGCGATCCCAACTTTTGGGTAAATCAGATCTATATAACAGGGGATAAACAGTGCTACTTTCATTACAAAATTTTCTAGGAACTCTAAATTAGCACTATTTCTTCTTTTCCTGATCAGGCTTAGGATGAAAAAAGCCTATACGAGAGGTTATTTATATTGAGTAAAAATAATTTACCTGGCATGATTTGGAAACCAATCACCCATGAAGAAGAAACTGTGCATGACTTCTGAAAAAAATATAAATATGCCTATGAAAAAGTTTTATTTATTAAGTTCATTATGATATTCATTTTTAAGTGATTCAATTTTGTCTTTCAACTCTTTGCTGATTTTGTTCGGATAGTTTTTCAGTTTTTTGAGATTGAATGCAAGAACTATTGCAGAGATACCAGCAAAAATAAATGCCACAGCTGTTATAACAACCAGAGAAATACCGGCTAAGACAGGATTAAGGATTAGAATAACAGACCCGATAAGGCCAAGAAAACTGATCAGCGCCAGATTCCCCCACTGCAAAACGCCATAGCTTTTGAGATCAAAGGCAAAACCAATCCCCTGTACAGAACGGAACATTAATGAAAATCCAACAAAATAGGGCAAAGCAACAAATGCCACCTGCGGCTGAAAAAATAATATAATCCCTACAAAAAGATCTAGCAAAGCACCTACCAGATACCAGCCCCAATTGTCCAGATTATCCTTGTTTTGTATTGCAAACACAAGTTCCATAATCCCGAAAACCAAAAATGACGCACTGAAAAACAGTACCAGAGACAGGTAAGTGGCTTGTGGAATGCTAAACATATACAATCCCATAATCACCAGTAAAATACCTACAATTAAAGGTAAATACCAATGCTTAACTGTGTTTTTGATAGTTTTAAAAAATGTTGTTCCCATAATAATATGTTTTTGAAATTAGATTAAGTATTACCTGTTGTGCATTTAGGAATTAAAAAAGAAAAAAGATTGTCCATTTGATTAAAAAATCGTATATTAATTGATTACCAAGTTATTAAATACATGAATAATCTTATTCAAAACTACAAAATTATTTTAAAAGAATTGACAAACACCTGTAAATATATTACTACAAGTAAGTAAATTAGGCTTCCAAAAATGTCTGATTTGGAACTTGTGGCACTCAACCTCACCGCAGAATATATGTCTATTAACTCTGAACTACAGTTATTTAGATACATTTCAGGGACTGATTTGGAGGGAAGAATTGAAAGGAGTGTCTACAATAGAAGGAAAAGAAAACTTTTTCCCTACATTGAAAAAATCAGAGAAACCTTGAGCAGCAAGTTTTCGGATTTCACCGATGTCTTTATTGTGGATTCCACGCCAATTGAAATCTGTAAAATAAGTCGGGCAAATCGTTCTGCAATCTGTTCCACGGATGAGATCAAACCCGCATATGGATATTGTGCCGCACAAAAATCTAGGTATTTTGGCTATAAACTTCATGCGGTTTGTGACAAAAATGGAATCTTCCACTCGTTTGATTTTTCCCCTGCAAACGTTCACGACGTGAACTATCTGCACGACATTAAGGAGAATTTTGAAAACTGCTTATTAATCGGCGACAGAGGGTACATCAGCAAAGAACTCCAACTGGATTTATTCAACTATTCCAAGATAAATCTTTCGGTTCCAATGCGTAAAAACCAGCATAATTTTGTGGAATTTTCCAAGACAAAATCAAAAATCAGAAAGAGGATTGAACTGCGAAGCAATCGTGAATACCATTGAAAAAAAATTAAATCATGAACAAACCAATATTTCGCAACTGTGCGGACAGTTCTTAATAAATATTAACCTCGCAAAAACCTTTCAAGGTTTGGCAACAAGAATAGTATCAAAAATAACTTCTTTTACCATGATTCAATATCTAAATTTTTTCGTCTTCAAGAGAAGTTTGAATAAGTTAAAAATTAATTTGTGCTAAATGCACAACAGGTAAATTTAAACTGATTAAAAAGGATAACCAATCGCAATATTCAAAATTAAATTTTGTCGACGCCAATCTTTATTCCCAAAATCGATTTTATCGAACATCCAACGATCATTTTTCTCGTAGTAAGGTACCCGCAACGGCATTGCCAAATCTAGTCGAAGAAGCAGAATAGAAAAATCCAAACGCAGTCCAACGCCCGCTCCTACCGCCATTTCGCTCAGCCAATCTTTGGAAAATTTCGCTCCTGGGCGCGTTGCATCTTCATTGACCAGCCAAACATTTCCTGCATCTGCAAAAACACCTACATTCAAGAATTTATAAATATTCGCGCGATATTCCAGATTGGTTTCCAACTTAATGTCGCCGGCTTGATCGAAAAACAATTGGCCGGTTTGCGTCCGCGGATCATAACTACCAGGACCTAAAGTTCTCGCCCGAAATGCGCGAATACTATTGCTACCTCCGGAAAAAAATTGTCGGGAAAATGGAACCGTGAGCGAATTTCCGTACGGATACGCAATTCCAGCAATTACTCGCGCGGCAACACTTTGTTTAGTGGAAAGTTGATGGTAAAATCTAAAATCGTTTTCCATTTTGGCATACTGACTGAAAGGCACCCCAAAAATCTGCTTTTCTTTGCCTTCTTTAGCATTAGCTCCTGAGATTAAGCCTGTGAGATTTCCCGCCAAATCAACGTAACCGCGATAGTACATCGTGTTGGTTTTAGGCAACATCGTATTGGTATAGGTGTAAGAATAAGTAGGCCCGTAAATTAATTGCTTCTGAATTGCCTGCTGCAAATATGGTTTGTCCTGAATATAATTTTGGTAAACTTCCGTCACATTTTCAGGTGTTACCAAGGTAACATCTAGCAATTTCAATTCATGTTCCTTTCGGATATTTTCTTTCCACATATATCCAAACGACGCATTGAAATTGTGCAAAGTGTACCATTTGCTACGGCTTACATATTCATAACCTATTTCGGCATTGGTACGCGGCACAAATGCGCTTGAGGATTGAAAATTAAAAGGTGTTAACAATCTTGGAACAGACAATTGAACATTTGCGCCCGCTCGATAGATATTGCCTTCCCCCCGTTCGTAAGCGGAAGATCTCCCACCCATCTGCATATCAAAAGAACCGAAAACAGATGCCTTCAATTGCTCCGCACCTCGGAAAATATTTCGATGGGTCCAATTGAGATTGATCTCTGAACCTGCATAATTTGCCGAATTGGTTTTACCCAAAGCTTCCACTCTTAAAGACTGAAATTCCTTAGGAGTCAGCAAGTAATAGGCATCAAATTTATTTTTTAAACTATCAGAAATTACGAATTCATTTTTTACGAATTTGAAAACTCCAAGACTGATCAATCGGTTCAAAGTCAAATTATGGTCCGCACGATTGTAGATGTCGCCTTTTCTGAAATATAGCGCCCTTTCAAACATGACCGGACGAAATTTTTTCTTGGGATCAACATAATAAAAATCCTTGTAAGCTTCTATGGAATCTATATTTGCAGGGATTTTATATACATTTTCTTTCACATCGCGTAAGTTGTAATCGGCATAGACAATTACATTATTGATGCTGAATTGCTTTTTGGCCAATTCTGGCGTTTCTTCTTTCAATTTTACAGCAAGTTCGACCTCCGGCTTGTTGGTAACGGTACTGTCGGCTTGAACAATGATATTATCCGGATGAAAGTAATAAAAACCATTTTCCTTCATCCGATTATCAATTCTCTCACGCTCAGCTTTGATGACATCGAGGTCGAAAGGTTTCCCCTTTTTCAGTAATGTTTGATCTTTTACCAATTGAATTTCACGGTTAATCTTGGTGCTATCTTCCGGGAATTTCACATCGCTGATGAGATATCTTGCGCCGGTTTTCACATCATAAACTACTTTTGCAGTTTTCCCATTGATAATAGTATCGTACTGTGCTTTCGCATTGAAATACCCTTTATTTTCAGAGTAGTTTTCAATTATATCTCTGTTAAATTCCCGGTCTACATCGCCCAAAAGAACAGGTTTCTGCCCCACTTTATTTTTCAGCCAATTGGTAATTCCTTTGTCTTTTTTGGGCTCCGGGGTAATATTGTAAATCCAAACACGCGGTCGCAAACCCAAAATTGAAGAATTGGGTTTTGGGGTAAGATTATCCTCCAAACCGTCTTTTAATGAAGATTTTTCTTTCTTGGAAATCGTGTCATTAATGATATTAATTTTCGCTCCAGTGTAAAGTTTTTCGTTGGGTTGTAATCTTTCGGTACCGCATGAAAAAAGAAGTGCTGCGACAGAAAAACCTGTAGCTATTTTAATATTTTTAAACTGAATTGTATTTCCCATAAATTTCATCATCAATTATTTGAATTCAACTGCGCTATTTTTCTGCAATGCTTTTTTGGTTCGTCTGATCTCACGGTTTTGTTTCGCTCTTTGGAAAATATCTTTGAAATCAGTATAATCTAAAGTGATAACAAACCCAACTCCAGTTTCGATAATTTGGCCTTGCAAAGCTACTTGATACTGATTTTTCTGATATGCGCGGAGGGTATATCTGCCATCTTTCGATAAAGCGTAATCTGCAGTAATATTACCCGCAATATTGGTCATTTCTTCGTTTTGTCGCGCTTCTCCTTCGATGCCGAAATTGCTTCCAACGGTGATCTTCAAGCGATCATTTAATAGTTTCTTACTTAAATTAACATTCAAATCAGTTCTTGTATTTTTATTTCCCGAAGAATATTCTTCATAACTATCAAAATCGAAGGTCAAATCTACACCAGCTATTAAATCCTGTGCAATATTATTGAGTTGCTGGGACAAGATTTGGCTCACACTCTGTCTCGCCATCGTACCGGCAGAAATTCCGCTTTGGCTTTGGAACGGATTATCGCCAATGAAACGATTCAAAATCAACAGTGCAAAAACCTGTTTGTTGAGCTCCGATTCATCGCGACGGAGCTGGGTCAGCTTAGTTTCAACATTATCGATAACTTCCTGATTAACCGCGTTGTTATTTTCGTCCGTTTTAATATCAAAAGAAATCACCGGTTTCAGCAATTCTCCTTTTAAAACCAATAAAGTATTGAAAGGAATTCTCTGTTTATAATAATTCAGCTGATCTTCGGAAAGTTGCTGCTGCACCAAATCAATTGGCGCTGCATTTGTTTTGTAAATCGCAGTAAGATCCAGGTTTGCGGTGGTTGGTTCGCCGGTCCAGGTGATGGTACTACCCTTTTGGATATCGAATTTTCTTTTAATCATGTTAAAAGACATTTCATACGCCCCACTTTCTACCTGATAAACGCCTACCAGTGTAGTTTTTCCCGATGGATCCACACCTCCCGTCAATTCTGCTTCCCCTTGAAGTTTCACGAAATCTCCGCTGGCTTTATCGATCAATAATGAAATTTTAGCTTCTTTGGTTAAAGAAATATTCACATTAACATCCATTCCTTTGATGCCGGTTTTCGCATCGATGCTGTCGGCTTTTATGGTTTTATTGAGGACAATTTGGTCCTGATCGATAAATTCCACAATACCTTCTCGATCTTTTAAAGTAGGTGATGTTTGAGGAATCACAAAGGTAAAATCGGTTTTGTCGGTGACTGCTAATTTACCATCAACCTGTGGCAAATCCAAATTTCCGGTAATACCAAGATCGGCATCCACTGCCAAGATTCCGAACATCATTTTATCATTATCCGGCTGAGAATCTACCGCCATGAAATCTCTTGCCCGCAGTTTTAAATCGAAAGCGAAATCCTGATAATTTTGGGTTAAAATGTCGCCATCAAAAGTCAATGCATTTCCTTGTGAATCCTTCACTTTAAAATCATCAAACACAATTCCTCTCGGTGCGAATCTTATCTCATCATCAAGATGTCTGAAATTGCTTCCCGTTTTCACAATTTCTAAACCAACATCATTGAATTTCAACTTCCCTAATATTTTCGGACTTTCGGTTTTCCCCGTGATGTCGAAATTTCCGGAAAGGTAACCTTCAGTATTTTCAATGGCATTTAGGGTAAACCCTTGAACCGATTTCATTTGCAGACGATTAATTTCCGCTTCTAAATCAAGAAGTTGCGATTCTATATTATAATCTCCGGTAATTTTCACATCATTTTCAAAACCAGAAAGTGCAACATCGGCATACAAAAGTTTTGCAGTTTTAGTATTCACCTTTGCTGCGATATTTCCGATTGGATTTCCGTACATCACCAAATCTGTAACATTTAAATCCGAAGTGAAATTGAGGTTTTTATAATCCTTTAACCTCACGTTTCCATCGATGGTTCCTTTCGCCAAAAGAGAATCTTTTTTCAGCATTTCGGTGATGGTTTCTATTTTAAAATTTTTCAAATCAACATTCAGCGGGCTATTCGCGTTTTCATTTTCAGAATTAATTGCAAGACTGCTTTCCCCGTTGCTGAGCAAAAAATTGCGAGCGAAAATTCCATTATTTCCGAAACGCAGCACATTATCTGGCGCGACATTCCAGTTAGTGTAATTTAATTTTAAACCATCCGGATACAAAGAAATTTGTGTTGCATTTTTAAGCGATTGGGCACTTCCGGCAATCAAAAATTGTTCAACATTTTTCTCGTCTTTTGTTGAAACTCGATATGTGATGAGATTGTTTGCAACGTTTCCGGTTGCAGCAAATTGATTTAGAGCCAATTTTTCACTTGAAATCTTCTGCGCCTGAAGCTGATATTGCAATGCGTCATTATCATTAGAAACTTTAAACGAAGCATTTTCAATTAAATTTTCTCCATATTTTAAATTCGGAATTTGCGCATCAACATTGATGTTTTGGGAATCTGCATTGTAATTTCCGTTCATGGTAATGGTCTCAAAACTTTTGAGTTCCGGAACGAATTTTCTAATTAAATCATCATCTTTCAAAGTCGCCGTAAAATCGAAATATTGATGCGGATCGATTCGCTGCTTTTTCTTGCCCAAATCATAGTAATTGCTCACTGTATTTTGCAGCGCACCGAAAATTTGCGATAGTTTGTATTTTCCGGTCATGGTAAAATCCGCAACTTGAGAATTGAAATATAAAGCGTTTGAATTCGCAGTAGTTTCAGCTTTCAGACGCATTTCCTGAATCGGGAAAACTTCTTTGGTGTCTGAAATTGCAAACTGATCCAAATTCAAATAACCATTCAAGAAATCAGGATTCAAATTGGTGAATTCGCCATCAATGTTTCCTGCCAAAATTAGCGGATCTTGGTAGAAACCTAATTTGTAAAGATCAAGTTTGGTGATCGTTCCGCCCAATTTTACGCTAGAATTTTTATCAGACAATTTTCCGGAGGCCAATAAATTGAGATTTGCATTGGGATCATGTGAGAGAAGATGAATATTATATTTACCAGAATTCAATTTGCCGGAAAGACCAACGTTTTGATAGCGGTAATTTTGATAATCAAATGCTGCCAAATTTCCTTTAAAATCCAAGTTTCCATTCTTAAAATTAAAGCTTCTTCCTTTTGCACTCAACGTTCCTCGAACAATCCCCAGGTCTTTATTTTGGATGATTTTTCCGATTTGCAAATTCGCCAAATTGGCATTAACAGCATACGTTTCTGCATTTTTTCTGCGCATATCGACCAGTGCGTTCAGCACAACATTTCCCAAAGTTGAAACCATTTTCAGTTTCGTATCGACCACTTTTGTTGTTCCGCGGGCGACTCCCGAAATAGCAAAATATGAAGGCAAAGAAATATTGGAAGGAAGGGTATTTTTCGGCAAAATCTTCAAAATAGTTTTTGCGGAGGAACCTAAATTTCGAATTTTCAAGTCATAAAATAACTTATTGGGATCGGTTGCATTTCTTACCACTCCAGAAAGCGCCAACTTCAAGTCACCCAATCCGGATGCTTGTAAATTGGCAATCTGCATCTCATTCATCGTTCCTTTTATCCTTGCGTCCAGATTGATAGTACCATTAGGATAAGTATTGAAAGGTGGTGTGTTTCGTAAATCCGGAGCGAAATTCAACAAATCTGCCAAACCAATTTTTGAACTGTAGATATTTGCTGAAATACTTACTGCACCAGGATTTGCGGATAATTGTTCGATGGAATTGTAATTTAAAACGATTTCGTCACGCAAGACCGTTCTGGAAGTTTCTAAATAAAGGTTTTTTAGGTATGCTTGCTTTTCGCCATACACAAAATCGGTATTGAATTTTCGTACTTCAAGGTTGTTCTTCTCCTTAATTTCGGCTTTTTTCACTGTTCCTGTGAACGTTCCGTTCTGCATTTTAAAATCTCTCAGATCAAAATTAATTTGAGAAAAATCAAGATGATTGAAATCCATTCCCCGAGATTTTTTGGGCATCGCGGTATTGTTGTATGAAACCTTTACATCATCTAAAATAGCTTTACCTAGAAGCAGATCTATCGATTTTTCGGCAGGTGATGGAAGATCAGAGTTTGTCACTTCTTTTTGAGGTGCCGAGAACATTTTCGCATCAATATTAGCACCTTTCAAAAGAAATTGATCGACCTCATAACTCTGGTTTTCAATATCGAGTTTATTAATTTTTGTATTAAGTTCATTAAAAAGAATTTTGGCATACGTTTTTGAATTATCGTCGCCATAATCTACATTAAAATTGGTGAATTTTATACCATTTAATGCTAATTTCATTGGTTTTTTTGCTCGAAGCGAATCCGCCTTTTCATCAACCGTTTCTGCAACTTCTTCCAATAAATCTTGCTTCAATTTTAACTTCAATCCATCCAAAACAATATTTCCCACGGCATACGAATTGCGATCAAGATCGAAGGTTTTCACCCGGGTATCGAAATACTTGAATTTAAGATTAATATCATTCCTGGCTTGGTTATCTATAAATGAAACATTGATATTCTGCAACTTAATTTTGTCTAAAGAAATGACGAATGGCTTACTTTCACTTTCCTGCGAATCTTTTCGGGCAAAAGCATCGATAAAATAATCGAAATTAAAAGAACCATTTTTGTTTCTTACAACATTAGCTTTCACTCCATCTAAATCAATTGAAGTAAGATCGACGGTGTTTTTTAAAAGCTTGGGAATGTTTAATCCGACATCAAACTTTTTGGCATACAGCAACGTATCCACGGTTTGGCCTTGCAGATACAGATTTTCCATCACCAAACTATTCGGAAACGTAACATAGAACCGATCGAGAGAAACTTTGGTTTTTACCTTTTTCTCTAAATATATTACCAACCGGTCCTTTAAAAAATTTTGAATTACCGGTAATTGTAAGCTCAAAACACCTGCGCATAAAATTGCTACAAATATTCCGACACCAATTAGAAATTTTTTGAAGTATTTTTTTGCGTTTCCCAAACCTTTGTTTTTACAAAAATATTTAATCTTAAATGAAATATGTTCAAAATTTGCTAAAATAATTACACCACCTGTTGTGCATTTAGCACAAATTAATTTTTAACTTATTCAAACTTCTCTTGAAGACGAAAAAATTTAGATATTGAATCATGGTAAAAGAAGTTATTTTTGATACTATTCTTGTGGCCAAACCTTGAAAGGTTTTTGCGAGGTTAATATTTATTAAGAACTGTCCGCACAGTTGCGAAATATTGGTTTGTTCATGATTTAATTTTTTTTCAATGGTATTCACGATTGCTTCGCAGTTCAATCCTCTTCCTGATTTTTGATTTTGTCTTGGAAAATTCCACAAAATATGCTGGTTTTTACGCATTGGAACCGAAAGATTTATCTTGGAATAGTTGAATAAATCCAGTTGGAGTTCTTTGCTGATGTACCCTCTGTCGCCGATTAATAAGCAGTTTTCAAAATTCTCCTTAATGTCGTGCAGATAGTTCACGTCGTGAACATTTGCAGGGGAAAAATCAAACGAGTGGAAGATTCCATTTTTGTCACAAACCGCATGAAGTTTATAGCCAAAATACCTAGATTTTTGTGCGGCACAATATCCATATGCAGGTTTGATCTCATCCGTGGAACTGATTGCAGAACGATTTGCCCAACTTATTTTACAGATTTCAATTGGCGTGGAATCCATAATAAAGACATCGGTGAAATCCGAAAACTTGCTGCTCAAGGTTTCTCTGATTTTTTCAATGTAGGGAAAAAGTTTTCTTTTCCTTCGTGTTGTAAGCTCCCCATTTTCAGTACACTTCAAAAGTAGAATTTTTTCTTGATATTTTACAGCTGTTGTTGTCGGATGTGGAAAAGCGGGCAGGAAAAGTGCTGGCATTAGCATGGGGTTGCTGTCCATTTTTCCACATCACAGGTGAGAGGCCACCCAACGAATCATGGGGTCTTTCATAGTTGTAATCCCTCACAAATTCCGCTGTTACGCTCCTTACTTCATCCAAATTTTCAAAAATATACGCATCCAGGATTTGATCTCTGTAGGTCTTGCTGAAACGTTCGATGTAGGCATTCTGTGTGGGCTTGCCCGGCTGAATGTGAGCAAAGCTGATCTCGTTTACCATGCTCCAGACTTCAGCGATATTCGCTATAAACTCCGGTCTATTATCCATGCGGATCTTCTTGTGCTTTCCGTAGCGGTTCACCAGATGGTTCAGTATCCGGATTACCCGCGAACTTTTCAAGCTGTAATCAGCCTCAATGTGCAGAATTTCCCGGTTAAAATCATCAATCACATTAAAACTGCGGAACTTTCTTCCGTTTGAGAGCACATCACTCATAAAATCAATACTCCACGTGTGAGTGAATGTTTCCGGCACCTCCAAGGGCGATTTTACTCTGGCTGGGAGCCGTTTCTTTACGCTGTGTAGAAAAGGAAGCTTCATTTCTGTGAAGCCGATTATGATTGATTTTTTCACCCCGGTTGCGCAGCCGGTGATAGTACTTCCAGAAACCTTCTCTCGGATGGCTCTGCGTAAGCTGTTCAAGCTCCATCACCACCGTAGAATCATCTTTCAGCGAACGGTAATGAAAACTGCTTCTGCTTAATTTAAGTACGCATAAAGCCTTGCCGGAATCCTTCGGACGGAGCTTATGGATCTCCATGACAATCTCCCGTTTCCGACAAGGCTTTAGAGGGTTAGTGGTCTACTTTTTTGACCGTTTGTAAATATAGTTTTTTCGTTTGAAATTTGCACCCGGCAACTGAAACGGAATCAGGCTCTGCTGAGGAGGAACCTGCCAGGGATAGGTTGGCCGACGAAATATAGTTTTCAAGGGCATCGCTTTTGGGTGCTTTTACTGGTCGGAAGGAGCACTGAATAAAGCTTTTCAGGATAAGGCAAAATCTTTTTTTGAGGAGAACAGATACGAAGTTTTAGAAACAATGGTAGAAAACAGCTACGATCCGGCAGAAGAACTGGAAAAGCATCTGCAGTCAGATATCGTAATCTTGAAACGCGCGATTGAAGACTTTTTCCACGAAGAAGCCGAAGGTTTGGATGTACGATTTTTCTCGAACGAAATCGACGTTTCGGAATTGCCGAGTTGCCAAGAAAAGTGCCGCTTCCGCACGCTGCCAAATAGAAGAATACGGTCTTGGTGAAATCCTTGATGAAGTAATCTCTTTTGGCTGCATTATAGCGGGAGACTGGAAGAAAAATGCGCCATGGAAAAGGAAGAAGTAAAACAGGAAGTAAGAGAGCAGCGAGGCTGCTCTTTTTGTATGAACTAATTTGGGAGATTAGGTTTTATAATTGGCAAAATAAAATCCTGAAATACCGTCTCGCTAAGTTTTATCAGTAATATTCCTCTAATGGTTGAATAGGAAATGGCAGAGATTGCAAAACCTAACTGTGAATTCACCTTAAGCTCCTCCCCATCAGCGTGCGCAAGTTCCTCCAGATTTGAACAACTGTAGATAAGAACAAATTTGTAATTGGCTTTGGCTTCTTCTGAAGATTCAGAGTTGGTTAATATCTCAAAATCAAATTCCGCCCTGATCAACTTCTGCTCCAGATTGAAAGAAATACTGAGCTGGTTTGTAGAACCAAATTCTTTAATTAGACTTTCATCAAAAAATTCGGGTACAAAAATATTTTCGCTGATAATTTTAAACGACTCTAAAGCCAATTTTTCAGCATCAAAAAGGTTAGGCATATCTTACTTTTTCCTCATTTAACCATTGTGTATCTTTAGAATAAGTTTCTTTACGTCGTTCAACGGTGAAACTTACTTCAAGTTTTTCCCATTCGTCTTTAAAGCATGCAGAAAAACGCTTCACCGGAATTTCGATAATAGGCTCTCCCAATTCTGCTTCCAGTTTGGCAATGCTTTTTAGGGTAATGTTTTGATTTCCGCTAAGCCATCGGCTGATTTCCGCAGGTTTTTTATCCATTCCTTCAGCAAGTTCTTTTTGAGAAATTCCCTTATCTCTAAGAATCTGATTGATCCGGATAATTAGATCGGAATATTTTTCCACAAAGATTTTAGTTTCCAATGGTGTTTCGTCTAAAATCTTTTTAAAAATTTTACTTTTCATTTAGAATAATTCGGTGTAAGGTTTTTCTGTAGTTGTATCAAGAATTTCTCTCTTTTTTGCGCAGAGTTTAATATCTCCGTTATTCAACGCCATCTGTATTTTATCAGCGTAGTGATTTGCCTCTCTGAAAGCTACTTTCGTTTCTCCATCCTGAGCCGTCCAACTTGTTTTTTCGCCGCCGTTAAACAATATAACACAGGAAGATGATAGGCGCATACAATACAAACGTAGCGGGAAGTCTTCTCCAAAATCTACTTCCTCAATTTCAATTTTTGCAGGTGGTGGCAACGCCTGAGCTTTTCGTTCTTCCCTAAAAAATCATTGATCGCTCCTCTTTTTGTTCCAATGGTATCTGAAATAAATACCGATAATTGCTGAACGTATGTTTTTAACCTATCTGTTTCATAATGTTTCTCAAAAAATTTATCGGTTTCTGAGAGTTCTTCACCATCCAGTTTTACAGTGTAAAACTGACATTTTGGACTTTCGTCATCAAAAATTTCTAGTGCAAAGTTACTCATATAAATTTAAAAAACAAAAAAAATTAACATATATGTTAATTAAGGCAAATGTAGAAATAAAATTTAGAAATCAAAAAAAACACTCTTCGTTCAAATTGTTTTTTGATAATTGGGCATATCTTCCGCCACCAAAGCCAAAGCTTCCGTTTTCTCCTCCTTCCCTTCCAGCGCTTCTCTCAACACCTGCTGCAGCAGTTGGGCATTGTAGTTTTGGCTTTCTTTTACCGAGGCTTCCAGCGCATCGCAATACTGCATCAGTTCATCCAGTTTGGCGACCATGCGGTTTTGGATTTCGAGGGGTGGAAGTGGAATATCGATATCTCTTATGGTTTCCATAGAAAGACTTGGCTGCGCCGTAGCTTTCATATGTTTACTTATTTCTGATTTACCATAACTTGAAATCAAAAAATAATTGAAATACTTTATATTATACATAAACTCAACACCGGCAAAAGGTTCTGCTTTTGCAACATTTGGTGCTAAATGCCATCTTTCTTTTTCTTTAAATGTTGCAACATCACCAATTCCAGCGCCTATAAAAGTAATCAATAAACATTCTTTTTTCAAAGAGCACCGATCAAGTAAAATGGATGTTTCAAGATCAATAAAAAGTAAATTATTTTTGTTCAATTCTAGATTTCGTACATTTTGAGCTCTAATTACCGGAACTTCACCTGAATTTTTCAATTGCATATGGTCACTGTATTCAAATCCCGCAAGTTTTGTTACAAAAAACAAGTCATCCAATTTTGAAATCTGCCAATTGTTAGGAAAAGAAAACTCCATAATTTGTTTAGAATTTTTGGTTAGTTTCCCTTTTTTTATTTTTTTGTCCTTGATGAGTTGTTCTTTCTCTTTCTTAATTTCTTCCAGCAAATCTGCGCCGGTTTTTCCGTCGGAAGTTTCGTTGCTGACCAAAGCTCCCTGCATCGCCTCACGCAGAAATGCCTGCCGAAGCTGGGAAATCAGGTAAAGTTGGTGGATGAGTTCGGAATTTGAAGAATTTAATTGCTCATTTAATTCATCAAGCCTTTCAACAATAATTATTTGGTCTGAAATATTTTTGGGAATTGATATTTCCAACGGCAAGACATGTTTAGGCTTAATCTCTGTCTTTATTCCTCCAGGAACCTGCTCTTTTAAAGCACTAACAAAATTTGGACTTTTCAGAAAATATTTAAAAAAATTTAAATCAATTTTTTTGTCGTTGTAAGTATAGGATGAATAATGAATTGTTGCCGTAATGTCTTCTTCGCCTTCATACACACACATTGCTCCTTTCTCAACATTAATTCCAGAAATTACCAAATCTCCTTTTTTAACCAGAATCATATCAGTATTTGATGGCTTTTCAGACAAATAAATTTGACCTGAAAAATCAATTTTTTCAATTCGCTTTAATCCTTGAATTGACTGATCTTTAGGCTTATATCGTCCTTTTCTTTCTTGAAGAAAATCAGATATTTTCACTTTCATAAACTCCATTATCCTACTGCCATTTTAAGTTTCGCCAGCAAATTTTCCGATTTACGAAAAGAATCTGACAGTTGCTGCATCAGTTCCGCAGAAGTATGCTCTATAGTTTCCTCGGTTTTGTTCGGGTTTTTGAGGTCCAGATCAAAATTGCGGGCTTCTAAGGTTTCTATGTCCACTTTCCAGCAGATGTCGCTTTCGGTGCGGTTGTTCCACCACTGTTTTATTGGCTCAAATTCTTCTTCGCGGATCGGCTTGGTTTTGCTGTAAGATTTCTGTCCTTCCGGCAAACGGTGTTCGTAATACCAGACATCCTGCGTGGCAAAACCTGCGGTTTCGTTGTTGTGGTGCAGTTTTTCAAAAAACAAAAGATTCGTTGCCACCGTCGCATACGGCTGAAACACTGAGTTCGGCAAGCGGATAATGGTATGAAGGCGGCAGTCTTTCAGGAGTTTTTCGCGCACCCGCATTTTCACGCCGTCGCCGGTAAGCGAACCGTCGGGCAAAACAATTCCGGCTCTTCCACCCACTTTCAGCAAATGAATCATCAGAATCAGAAATAAATCAGCAGATTCTTTGGTGCGGTAACTCTGCGGAAAATTATTTTCGTTGCTGTTCGCCACAATGCCTCCAAATGGCGGATTAGCTTCAATAATATCCACACGGTCGATTTCGCGGTATTGTGATAAAGGCTGATCGAGAGAATCGCGGAACGTAATGTCCGGAACTTCAATATCGTGCAGAATTAAGTTGGTGGTTGCCAAAAGATAAGGAAGCGGTTTGTATTCCCACCCTTTGATGCTTTCCTGCAGAATTTTATGGTCTTCCACGCTTTTTACCTGTGCCGAAAGATGTTCGATAACGCCGGTAAGATAACCGCCGGTTCCGCACGCCGGATCCAGCACTTTTTCGCCCAGTTTGGGATCGATCATTTTGGTGATGAACTGTGTGATGGCTCTCGGTGTGTAAAATTCTCCCGATTTTCCGGCGCTCTGCAAATCCTTGAGCAAAGTTTCGTACACATCGCCAAAATCGTGGCGGTCTTTGGACGAGTTGAAATCGATCTCGTTGAGTTTGTTCAGCACTTTGCGAATGTTGATGCCGCTTTTCATATAGTTGTTGTTGCCGGCAAAAACCTCATGCACAATCACGGCACGCTTATTTCCGGTGCTTAAGTCGATGTCGCGCAGTGCAGGAAAGAGTTTTCGGTCGATAAATTCAAGCAGTTCATCTCCTGTTAAACCTTCATCATCTGCTGCCCAGTTTTCCCAGCGGAATTCTGCGGGAATGGGCGATTCATAATTTTCTTGCATCAGTTCCAGTTCCTGATCTTTGTCGCAGAATACTTTCAGGAAAAGCATCCAGCCCAATTGTTCCAGCCGCTGTGCGTCGCCGTTCAGTCCGCTGTCCTGCCACATGATTTTTCTGATGGATTCTAAAACTCCGGATATGCTCATATTGTTTTATTTTCTTTTTTATCTTTCTTTCTGTAATTCCATAAGATTAATTGGTTCTGCAAGAACTTTAACACCTTGTGGAGAATTTCCGGTTACAAAAATGCTATTCCAATATGGTGCGTTTTGCTTTCCGCCAAAAACTGTTGCCGAAAGTGAATTATTTTTCCATAGCGGTAATTCTGCAAGATTTTTTACAAAATTTCTGATGTTATTCCATAGAGAATCCGGAAACTCAAACTGAAATATTTTATTTTCATCTATTGGTTTTCCCAAGGTTATAAAATGATTTTTGACGATTTGCGATATAAACTTCAACCACGTGTAAAGCACTTCTTCTTTTGCCATACGAAACGCTCTTACATGATCAGCGGCTAAGTCTTCGCCCTTTTGTATTTTGCTTTCTATTTGATTAGTTCCAATTTCAAAATCAAATCTATCGATGAAGATTTCTTCTGCTATAATATTCATGAGCTTAACCAGTTGCTCTGATTCTAATGTTCTTGGATTTTTTCCTTCCTCCAAATGAAGAGATAATGGAGTTTCCAAAGTGTCTTGGTGAATAAAAAATGAATAAAAAGTTTTATCAATGGAGCTGTAGGATAAAGGCTTTTCTTTTGCTCTGCCACCCATATCAACAAACTCCATCAATTTATTTTCAGGATGCTTTGTAACTTTATCTCTTACTGCATCAAGAATATATCTTTTAAGCTCACGTGATTCACCTTTGAAATAATTAAGTAGCTCTTTTTCAGAAAAATTTAAATTGTCTTCAGTTAGGTTCAGATCCTCCTGATATCTTCTTACTCTATCATAATACAATGTGCTTCCCAAATGTCTTTGGACTGACTTATCAAAAGCAACCTGTCTAAGAACTGTTCCTGCTCTAAAATTGGTTTGAATTAATTTCTCCGCATCAGGATTAATAAAAATCCTAACCGGTATAGTTTTAACACCTAAGATAATTTGAGCAGCTGCCTTATGCTGCCCGTCGAATATCTTTATCTCAGACTGATTTTGTTCATCTTCCTTAATCCACCCAAGGGAAACATGTAGTTGTGGATTTCCGGAATAAAACTCTGAAATTAACTTAGTAATATTTGCACCGATAGCTCTAGGATTAATTATGTTGTCATGAAAAATATATTCAATAGGGATATTGGTGAAAAAATATTTTTGTTTGCTTAATTTATCTTCATAAACAGGCAATTTAATTATTTCTGTATTTCCAATTTCGGATAAGGAATATTCAATAAAATCATTTTTGATCTTAAAGTTTAAAGGATATTTCGATCCTTTGTTTAAGATTAAAAGGTCGCTTAAATTTGGTGACCTATCTTCCTTTTTCTTGATATTATCCTGAATTTTTAGGTAACTGTGAATTAATCTTGCCAAGTTTAAATCGCTTGCTTGCTTTGAGCGGTTTGCGCTTGAAAAAGTGAGTGCAAAATTTGATTTTTCATCTTTACCTCCCAATTTTGTTGGAACAACATGGTCGATATCCAGCGAATTCTTATGCAGACTTAAATCTATTAATTCATCTGTTATAAAACATTTTCCATTTTGAATTGTATGCAGTTCTTCAATAAGTTTTTTTCTTTCTTCTGCTGTTAGCTTATTTAAGTACACTGATGCCATCTATGCTAAATTGTATATTTCGTTTTCTAGTTCTTTTATTGCTTCTAAATACTGATTTTTACCACCAAAAGATTTTACAATTTCGAGTGGCGAACCAAAATCTGAAAGCGGATTCAGTTTCAACACTTCCATACTTTCAATATTTTCGATACCTTCATCGGCGTATTTTTCAATAAGTGCTTCAATCACCGCTCTTGCTTTTTCGCCGTATTTTGTAAAATAGTTGCGCTTTTTCACATTGTTGGCTCTTTCTTTCCTTGTTAAAGGTTTTTGGTCGAAAGCAACGTGGCAGATAATATCGAACAGATCACATTCACGGTTTACGGCTTTCAAAAGTTCTTCAACGGGAATTCCCTGCTCATTCAGTTCCTCAATGAGAGCTTCCTTACGGTCGGCTGATTTCCAAAGGTTCAGAAAGTGATCCAGCGATTCATACTTTTCACTTAACAGCGACTTGGTATAGTCTTTCATGCTCATCGTGACAGGTTTTCCATCCTTGTCGAAATACATTTCACGGGAATTTAAGATGGTGACGTCCACACCGTTGATATAGATTTTCTGAAGTTTTGTTTTTTTCTTTGTGAATGGATCATCATTACCGTAATTTTCGGGTGGATCTTTTACAACGGGTTTTTCGACATCATTAGGTTCATCATCTTCAGCAGGATCGTTATCGCCTGTAATTGGTTCATCACCTTTAATTTCCTTAATCCTCACCGGATCGCCATCAAAATCTTTATCTGCGAATTTGTCCGTCGCATTGCGGAAATCCATAATGGTAAAATACAGTTTTCCGAACTCTTCGTTCACTCTTGTTCCACGCCCCACAATCTGTTTAAACTTCGTCATTGAACCGATTTCCGTATCCAAAACAATCAGTTTACACGTTTGGGCATCAACTCCGGTCGTCATCAGTTCGGAAGTGGTGGCAATAACGGGATAAGTCTGTTCGGGATCAATAAAATTATCGAGTTCGCGTTTACCTTCATCATTGTCACCTGTAATCCGCATCACATATTTATGATTTTGCCCTACCAAATCCGAATTCAGATTGGCCAAAGCGGAGCGCATTCTTTCCGCATGATCCACATCGCGGCAAAAGACAATAGTTTTTTGGAAACGCCCGGAATTTTTAAGAAACTCTGTCACTTTTTGAGCAACAATTTGTGTTCTTTCGTCTATAACCAAATTGCGGTCATAATCTTTACGGTTGTAAATACGGTCTTCAACCAAGTTTCCTGCTTTATCGGTTTTATCTTTTTCCGGTCTCCATCCTTCTGCATCAACATCTATCGTAACCCGAATCACTTGATAAGGCGCAAGGAAGCCGTCTTCAATTCCCTGTTTCAGTGAATACGTGTAAACGGGATCCCCAAAATATTCAGAATTGCTTACTTCTTCAGTTTCTTTAGGAGTTGCGGTTAAACCGATTTGCGTTGCTGATTTAAAGTAGGTCAACACTTCACGCCAAGCAGAATCTTCCTTGGCACTTCCACGGTGACACTCATCAATCACAATTAAATCAAAAAAATCAGGACTGAACTGTTTGAAAATATTCTTTTCTTCTTCGGAACCTGTCAAACCCTGATAAATAGCCAAATAAACTTCATAGGATTTATCGACCTGGCGTTTTTGCACGATAGTCATTTTATCTTTAAAATGTTTAAAATCGCCTCTTTTAGTCTGATCGATTAAAGCATTTCTGTCGGCGAGAAAAAGAATTCTTTTTTTAGTTCTAGATTTCCAAAGCCGATGAACAATTTGAAAAGCGGTGTAGGTTTTACCGGTACCTGTAGCCATTACCAACAAAATTCTGTCCTGACCTTTTGCAATCGCTTCTAAGGTCAAATTAACAGCATTTTGCTGATAATATCTCGGAGCTTTTCCTGAACCGTCAAAATAATAATCTTGTTCAACCACATTCTTAGCATCAGGAGAAGAAATACCTTTATAGTTCAGATATTTTTCCCAAAGGACTTCAGGTGACGGAAAATCATCCAGTTCAATTTCTTGTTCTAAACTTTCAGTATTTGTTTTGTCGTGAAATAAGAAACGGTTTCCGTTGGTGGAAAAAACAAAAGGTAACTGTAAGATGTCTGCGTATTCTAAAGCCTGCTGCATTCCGGCTCCTACGGAATGATTGTTTTCCTTTACTTCAATAATCCCGATAGGAATATTCGGTTTGTAATAAAGAATATAATCTGCTCTTTTACGCTTCCCACGAGTCGAAAGTTTTCCACGAACGATAATGCGGCCGTCCGTAAAATTCACTTCTTCCCGATATTGTTTAAATTTATCCCACCCAGCATTTTCGATCGCAGGAGAAATATATTTGGTACAGATATCGCGTTCGGACAGGCTAGATTTGTCGGGCATACCGAAAAGTTAATGGTTATTTTTCAAAAATAATGATTTTTTCACGATTATTCATGAGATTTGCAGTTTTAGGATTTCCAAACAAATACATCTTCAGGTATTCGAAATCACGAAGATGAGTTCTTTTACCATTGTTATCTGTAGTAGAACCTTTATAGAATTCAAGATACAGGCTACCTCTACCGTCTGCTAATAATTTTTGTTTCAGTGTAATTTTCATAAGTTTGCTTTGAGGTGTACAAGTGCACACTATTGTACAACTTTCTGTCCCAAGGTGTACATAAGGTGTAACACATGTACAAACAAACTCTTACATAAGAAAACAAAAATAAACTAAATGTTTGAAAATCAACTAAAAGAATACAAAAGAAACTAAAGGAAAACAAATTTATTTCCCGATGCAAAACTTCGAAAAAATATTCCCCAAAACCTCATCATTCGTAAACTCTCCGGAAATTTCACCAAGATGCTCCAAAGCATAGCGCAGTTCGTACGCCAGCAGTTCGGTGTGGAAACTCTGGGAAATGGCGGATTTTACCCGTGTTACGGATTCCAGTGATTTTTGAAGGGCCTCGTAATGACGCTGATTGGTAATGATCACGTTACTTTCATCCTGTTTCAAGTTCTCAACATAATGGATGAGTTCGGTTTTCAGAGCTTCGATACCGGTCTGGTCTTTGGCGGAAATGGGTAGTAAGGTGGTGGTGTACACCGGAACTAAGGTTTCAGCAAGCTGTTGGTCGAATTCGTTTTCAAGCGAACCATTGATATCAATTTTATTGTGAAGGAGGATGATTTTCAGATCTTCCCGGTAAAATTCTTTTACAAAATCAATTACCTCCTGCGGTCTGCTGTCGAATTCATCATACAGATACAGCAGAATTTTCGCCGTGGCAATTTTCTCTTTGGCTTTCTGAACGCCGATGGCTTCAATTTCATCGGTGGTTTCTCGGATGCCCGCGGTATCGATAAAGCGGAACGCCGTTCCTTTAATGTGCAGAATTTCTTCAATCGTGTCGCGGGTGGTGCCGGCAATATCGGAAACAATGGCTCTTTCCTCTTTTAACAGAGCATTCAGAAGCGTGGATTTTCCGGCGTTGGGTTTACCGATGATCGCCACATCTACCCCATTTTTGATGGCATTTCCGTATTGAAAAGAATCGATGAGCGCGGATAATTTGGTTTCCAAACTGTCCAACAGCATCTTCATCGCGGTGCGGTCGGCAAACTCTACATCTTCCTCCGCAAAATCGAGTTCAAGTTCTACCAATGATGTAAAGTTGAGCAAATCTCCCCTTAACTCAGAAATTTCATTTGAGATTCCGCCCTTCAGTTGGTTTAATGCTACTTTCCGGGAGGCTTCATTTTCACTGGCAATCACATCGGCAATGGCTTCGGCCTGGGAAAGATCAATCCTGCCGTTCATAAAGGCACGCATCGTGAATTCGCCGGCTTTCGCCATTCTCGCGCCGTTTTTGATGAGAACTTCAAGAATCTTTTTCGCAATATGCGGCGAACCGTGAAAAGAAATCTCCACAGAATTTTCTGTAGTAAAAGTTCTCGGTGCCTTGAATACGGAGACCATCACCTCATCAATCTGCTCGTCGCCATCTTTGATAAAACCATAATGTACGGTATGCGATTCTGCTTTTGAAAGGTTTTTCCCCTCAAAACAGCGGTTAACAATTTCAAAAGCTTTATTTCCGGAAACCCTGATGATTCCCAGAGCTCCAACGCCGTTAGCAGTTGCCAAAGCACAGATGGTGTCGTGATTCATAACACAAAAATAAGGAAAAAGAACGTTAGCCCAGATTTCTGTTTTTATTGCCTACAAAATCTGTCTTTAAATAAATTTAAAAAAAATAACCAAAGCCTGAACTTTGGTTACCTCTGTATTTTATAAGATTTCGCTTAGAAAATCTCTCTTCCTGAAAAATGAAAGTTTGCCTCGATTTGTGCATTTTCATCAGAATCGGATCCGTGCACAGCATTTTCACCAACACTTCTTGCAAACATTTTTCTGATGGTTCCCTCCGCGGCATCGGCAGGGTTTGTTGCACCAATCAATGTTCTGAAATCTTCAACAGCATTTTCCTTTTCCAAAACTGCAGCTACGATTGGTCCGGAAGACATAAACTCAACCAGTTCCCCGTAAAATGGTCTTTCTGAGTGTACAGCGTAAAATTTCTGAGCATCAGCAACTGTAAGTTGGGTAAGTTTCATTGCTTTAATTCTGAAACCTGCCTCAGCAATTTTACCTAGAATTGCCCCAATATGACCATCTGCTACCGCATCCGGCTTAATCATCGTAAAAGTGATATTCGACATAAATATTTAATTTTGCGCCAAATTTACGAAATAGTTATTACATTTGCGGTGCAAAATTCATCTAACAAAATTTGCAGATATTTTTGGCACGAAGATTGTTTCAAATTGTGCAGATTCTCATGTTTAATTTGAGTTTTCATGGTTATTAGTTTTTACCCAGCTTCGGCTGGGTTTTTTGGTGTAATGAGATAAAAGGAACTGACTGGTTTTCAGAAACTACAGACAATAATGCGTTGTGAAATTTATTAAATTACAAAGAAATCAGGCAAAACGTGAATCAGAAGCCTGCGCTTCCGCCTCCTCCATGAGCTTCAGATAAGTAACATAGCGGGATTCTTCAATAGTCCCGGCCTCAAGCCCATCCAGAACAGCGCATTTTGGTTCGTTGATATGCATACAGTTGTGAAATCTGCAGTCTCTACCTGTCGCGAAAATTTCAGGGAAATAGTGCTGGATTTCTTCTTTCTCCACATCAATCATCGCAAACTCACGTACGCCCGGTGTATCGATCACTGCGCCACCGAAATCCCAGAAATACATCTGCGCAAATGTCGTGGTATGTTTTCCTTTGCGGTGCGTCTCTGAAATTTCTCCGGTTTTAAGGTTCAGATCCGGCTGCAGGGCATTGACCAATGTAGATTTTCCACTTCCGGAATGCCCGAAGAAAACCGACGTTTTATTTTGAATCCTTTCCTGAAGCACCGGAAGGTTAAATTTTGAATAGGAGGAAATTTCGAGAGTCTGGTAACCAATATTCTCATAAACAGACACTATGTCCTTTACAATATCAGTTTCTTCATCATCCAGCATATCCATTTTGTTGAAAAGAAGCAGCGGTGTGATATTATAAGCTTCGCAACACGCGAGAAAACGGTCGAGAAAACCCAGTGAGGTTTCAGGATGTTTTAAAGTAAAAATAAAACAGGCCAAATCAATATTGGATGCAATGATATGCGCTTCTTTGGAGAGATTTACCGATTTGCGGATCAGGTAATTTTTTCGTGGTTCAATCTTGGTAATCCACGCAATATCATCCTGTTCGAGCTGAAATTCTACCAGGTCGCCTACCGCAAGCGGGTTGGTGAGCCTACTTTTAACAAGCTTGAACTTTCCACGGATCCGGGCTTCAAATACGGTTTTGGTTTCAGTATCCATAACCTGGTACCAACTGCCGGTAGATTTGATGATGAGCCCCTTATATGCCATAAAAAATAAAAGGCTAAATTAATGAATTAATCTAACCTTTTGGATATTTAAAAATATCTTTTCCCGAACAGAAGGGAAAAAATACCTATTTATTGATCATTACGCTGTTCTGCACCTCAATCGATTCCTCGTGAATGGCTTTGAATACTTTTTCTATAAAATCTTTTGACATTCCCGTCTCATCAGCTTTCATTGCGGCATATTCCGTGATTACTTTCCAACGGTCCGGCTGAAAGATCGCGATATTGTTTTCCTTTTTAACTGTTCCGATTTTCTCAGAGATTTTCATACGGTCTGCCAAAAGCTGGATCAGCTGGAAATCGATATCAGAAATCAGCGTTCTGTGCTGGCCTAATTTGTCTTCGTATTCAGCATCATCGGCATTTCTGGTTTGAAGGTTGGCGATGAGTTCTGCCAGAATCTCGGGCGTTATCTGCTGTGCGGCATCACTCCAGGCCTCGTCCGGCGTGCAGTGCGTTTCGATCATCGCACCATGGTAACCCACGTTCAGCGCTTCCTGAGCAACGCTGGCGAGCCCGGTCCTGTTTCCGCAGATATGCGACGGATCCACAATCATCGGAATATTCGGAAACTGGTTTTTGAAATCAATGGCTATCTGCCAGTTGGGGATATTTCTGTATTTGGTTTTCTGATAACTCGAAAAGCCGCGGTGAATTGCTCCAATATTGGTAATTCCCTGTCCCAAAAGCCTTTCCATAGCGCCAATCCACAGCGCAAGATCCGGATTTACGGGATTTTTAACCAAGACCGTTTTTTCGGTTCCGCGAAGCGCCACTGCAATTTCCTGTACGGTAAACGGGTTTACCGTAGAACGCGCACCAATCCAGAGAATATCAACATCTGCTTCCAAAGCAGCGAAAACGTGGTTGGCGTTGGCAACTTCGGTAGCCGTCTTAAATCCGTATTCTTCTTTAACTTTTTTAAGCCAGTTGAGTCCAATCACACCAACCCCTTCAAAACCATTGGGTTTGGTTCTTGGTTTCCAGATTCCGGCACGGAATACAGGAACATCAGCGCCGGATTCTTTTATCCTGCGTGCTGTTTCCAACATTTGAGTTTCGCTTTCAGCACTGCAGGGGCCGGCAATTATAAGTGGTTTTGGATAATTATTAATCCAGTCGTTTTTTAAATCTTGTAGTTCCATCTTGGTTCATCTGCAAATTCCTTTCGGCATTCCGCAATTAAAAGGTTGTAATGAAAAATTTATACAAATAAAGAAAATAATTAGGAAAAATCAAACTTAAAAAGATCGTCCAAATCCCGAAGAACAGGATTTTTTTCCGCCATCTTTTCAAAAAGGCCACGTTTGGTAATGATTTCAACTTTAAGCGCCGTGTCCATTTTATATTCGACTTTTATCCTGTGGTGATTGGCTTTTCTTTTAAAGTGATTAAAGAAGTCGGCCTGAACCTTGTCGAATTCTGCTTTTGCCGTATCCGACGGATAATTCACACGGATCGTATCTTCATCAATCTTAGACATCCTGAAGCCGTTGATGGCACTGTAAACCAGAATATCATTTTTACGGATTTCCTCTAAAAACAAAGCCCATTCATTGCGCAGATCGGTTTCAGTGAAATGATTGGTCGGCAAATCTTCCTCCTTAGTTTCAGCGCTAACGGTCTCTTCGGCTTCTTCTTTTTTGTTTAAAGCCTCAGCAATGCTGAATTTTGAAGGTTTCCTGCCTTTGGCAATGGGCGCTGATGCCTTCTGCACCGGCGGCGGTTCTGGCTCTTCCTTTGCAGCAGGTTTTTCAGGTGATGGTTTTGGCTGATTTTTTTTGTTCTCAATTAAATCTTCCGCCGCCTGTTTAAGAAACGGTGCGAGAATCAGGAACTTTTTTTTTTAGAATCCAAACCCTTTACAGATAGGGATGAAAGCTGCATCAGGGCGATTTCGACCGTCAGCTTTGGATTTTTTGAATTTTTATAATTGATGTCGGCATGGTTGCAGATCTCGATCGCATCGATAAGTTCCTGTGGAGACCAGTTTTTGCTTTGTAGAGCAAATTTCTCCTTGGTTTTCTCACCCACCTCAATGAGGTTTAAAGTAGAAGGATTCTGCGCCATCATCAGGTCACGGAAATGGTTTCCCAAACCGGCTATGAAAATGTGGGGATCGAAACCTTTTTTTACAATCTCATTAAATGCAGAAAGCACACCCGGGATGTCATTCGCTTTCGCTAGATCTGCAATGTTGAGATACTGGTCGTAGTCCAGAATATTTAGAACTTCCGCTGCTTTGGCAAGGGTAATATTCTTTTGGGTAAAAGTCGTCAGCCTGTCGAAGATGGAAAGGGCATCCCGCAGGGCACCGTCGGCTTTTTGAGCAATCAGATAAAGCGCATCGTCTTCGTATTTAACGTCTTCCTTTTCAGCGATTTTCCTTAAATGATCCTGAATGTCTTCAATCGTGATTCTTTTAAAATCATAGATCTGGCAACGGGACAGAATGGTTGGGATGATCTTATGCTTCTCAGTTGTCGCAAGGATGAAAATGGCATGTGCCGGAGGTTCTTCCAAAGTTTTGAGAAACGCATTAAATGCGTTGGAAGAAAGCATATGCACCTCATCGATGATATAAACCTTGTACTGCCCGACCTGCGGTGCAAAACGCACCTGGTCGATCAGTTCACGGATGTCATCCACCGAGTTGTTGGATGCGGCATCCAGTTCGTAGATATTGTAGGCAAAACCGTCCTCGGAAACGGAACCGTCTTTCTCGTTAATTTTTCTGGCTAATATCCTTGCACAGGTTGTTTTTCCAACACCGCGGGGGCCGCAGAACAGTAAGGCCTGCGCCAGCTGGTTGTTTTCGATGGCATGTTCCAGGGTATCGGTTACGTGGGACTGGCCTACAACAGTATCAAACTCTTGCGGGCGGTATTTACGGGCAGATACGATGAAATTTTCCATTGCTCAAAAATAGAGAAATTCTTTCCAAAAAAAAAACTTTGCAGAAGTTTTAGAACTCCGGCAAAGCAAATTATTTCCATTGGAAAATGCAAAGATCACATTTCCAAAACTCTTACATCAATCCTTCTGTTGAGTGCTTTACACTCATCGGTATCATTTGTTTCACAAACCGGATAGCGCGAACCGTAGCCTTCTGCTTCAACCCTTTCCGGGGAAATCCCCATTTCAAGAAGTTTTATCTTAGCAGTTTTAGCCCTAAGTTCAGACAGTTTTTGGTTGGTGGCTTCGTTACCGGTATTATCGGTATAACCGCCCACTTTTACTTTCATATCAGGATAAGCCTTCATGATTTCCGCAAGATTCTGAAGATTGGCCTCCGATCCCGGTACGATATCTGCACTGCCGCTCGCAAAGAAAAGGTTTTCTACGGTGTACCAATCGCTTTCGTTCAGTACGGATTTATCCTGAATTTTGATTTTATTATAAAGGTCATTCATCTGGCTGTTGGTTCCCAAACCAATCACTTTTTTATTGCTCAGTTGGATTTCCTGAATGTCACCGGTATCATAAACAAATTCCCCATCCTCATTGATGCCTCCCCTCACTTCAGAAACTTTCATATTTCCTGCCAATGAATCTTTTTTTACACCCGGCAAAACCGTTGTTGCCGTATGATTTCCACCAGTGCGTGCGGTGGGCTTCTCAATTTGTTCCGCCCTGCCCTTTTCGATTTTGTCCTTATGCATTAAAGCTAAAGTTGGCGCAATCACCAGTGAAACAATACTCATCAGTTTGATAAGGATATTCATTGACGGCCCGGAAGTGTCTTTGAATGGGTCACCAACGGTATCTCCCGTTACAGATGCCTTATGCATTTCGGAACCTTTATAGTGGGTTTGTCCGTTTACTTCAACTCCTTTTTCGAATGATTTTTTAGCATTATCCCATGCACCACCGGCATTATTCTGGAACATTCCCATCAATACACCTGAAACGGTTGCGCCCGCAAGGAAACCGCCCAACACTTCGGGACCCCAGATAAAGCCCACCAAAATGGGTGTTACGATAGCAATAGACCCTGGTAAAAGCATTTTCTTAATGGAAGCATCTGTAGAGATCTCAACACATTTTTCATATTCAGGCTCTGCTTTTCCTTCAAGAATTCCCGGAATTTCTCGGAACTGCCTTCTGACTTCCTCCACCATTGCCATCGCAGCTTTACCTACCGCTGTGATTGCCAAAGATGAAAAGATAAACGGGATCATCGCACCTACAAAAAGCCCGGCAAGAACGTCTGCTTTATAAACATCAATCCCGTCGATACCCGCTATTCCTACATAAGCTGCAAACAAGGCCAAAGCCGTAAGCGCCGCAGAAGCAATTGCAAAACCCTTTCCGGTTGCTGCAGTAGTGTTTCCTACAGCATCCAGAATATCTGTTCTTTCACGAACATCTTTGGGCAGTTCACTCATTTCTGCAATACCGCCGGCATTATCTGCTATCGGTCCGAAAGCATCAATTGCAAGCTGCATTGCGGTGGTTGCCATCATGCCCGCTGCGGCTATTGCCACACCGTAAAGACCTGCGCACAGGTAGGAACCCCAGATGCCACCCGCTAAAACGATCGTCGGCAGAAGTGTAGATTCCATCCCGATGGATAAACCGCCAATAATGTTTGTAGCATGACCGGTACTGGACTGTTTTACAATACTTTTAACAGGCCTTTTGCCCATGGCTGTATAATATTCAGTAATGATACTCATCAGAGTACCAACAATCAATCCTACCATTATAGCCCCGAAAACACCTATTTTGGTGAAAACAAATCCTCGCAGTTCCATGGTGTCCGGAAGAAGGTAATTGGTAAGGAAGTAGGATGAAATAGCCACGAGGAGTATACTTCCCCAGTTTCCAAAATTCAGGGCGTTCTGTACTTTGTGTGTATCATTTTCAGCGTCATCGCCGATTCTTACGAAGAAAGTTCCGATGATGGAGAAGATGATTCCTAAACCGGCAATCAGCATCGGTAAAAGGATGGGCGCATAACCACCGAAAGCGTCATTTGACAATGTTTCACGGCCTAAAACCATAGTCGCCAAGACGGTAGCAACGTATGAACCAAAAAGATCCGCTCCCATACCGGCAACATCACCTACGTTATCACCCACGTTATCAGCAATCGTTGCTGGATTTCGCGGATCATCTTCCGGAATCCCTGCTTCTACTTTTCCTACAAGGTCGGCACCAACGTCGGCTGCTTTGGTATAAATACCCCCGCCCACTCTGGCGAACAGCGCAATGGATTCAGCACCGAGGGAAAATCCTGTAAGGATTTCAATCGCGCGCTCCATCTCTTCAGAATTTGTCTCCGCTCCCGGCGCAATAAGTTGTTTGATGATTAAATAAAGCGCACCAAGCCCCAAAACTGCCAGCCCGGCAACGCCCATTCCCATTACGGAACCACCGGTGAATGAAACTTTTAATGCTTTTGAAAGTGAGGTTTTTGCAGCCTCCGCCGTTCTCACGTTCGCTTTTGTGGCGATTTTCATTCCGATATAACCGGCTGTCGCGCTGAAAATAGCGCCGGCTATAAAAGCCAGACCGATACTCCAGTGTGATTTCTCATTACTGAAGCCCATCAAGGCCAGCAAAATCGCTACTATAACCACAAAATAAGCAAGAATCTTGTACTCGGCATGAAGAAAAGCCATCGCTCCGTCAGCAATATGGCCGCTGATCGAGCGCATTTTCTCATTTCCTGCATCCTGCTTACTAACCCAGGAGCTTTGAACGAACGTATAGACTAAGGCGATAAGTCCAAAGATTGGGATGAAGAAGAATAAATCCATAAATGTTGTTTTTTTAATTAATAGTTAAATATAATAAAAAACCATAATTACGAATAACAAACTCTTAAAAATTCATAATTCTGAATAAAAATTTAATTAAAAAAAAAGACGGGTAACGCATTACCTGTCTTTTAAATAATTTATTAAAACCTTTTTAGTATCCGCCAAATTTATTAGCGTAGTCTTTTTGCGAAGCTTCTATGACTTGTTTCGCGTGCTCTGCGCCGTATACTTCGTCGATCCTGCATTTGGCCGGTTCATCCGGAAGGTTCTTATAGGTAAGGAAGTAATGTTTGAGTCGTTTTACTTCAGCTTCAGGAAGTTCAGTAATATCACGAACGTGGCCGAACGCGTGGTCGCCCACCATTACTGCAACAATCTTGTCATCAGCTTCACCTTTATCAATCATTTTAAAACCACCGATTGGAATAGCTTCCATCAAAAGCCCTCCGGCGTGGATGTTGTGCGAACTTAAAACACAGATATCCAAAGGGTCGAGGTCACCCATTTTCACATCTTCAGAACCGCTTTCTATAGCGAGTTTCTTTACTTCGTCGTGGCAGTAGGTTCTTGGAATAAAACCATACAGAGCAGGAATGATGTTCGAGAACTGTTGCGGACGGTCTACTTTAAGATAGCCGCTAAGCTTGTCAATTTCATATTTAATGGTGTCGGAAGGCACGATTTCGATAAATACATTTACCACTTCCGGTGCATTCTTCCCTGCTGGTATCCCATGCCATGGATGGGCTTGAAAATTTGGTATCATTTGATTCGTTTATTTTTATTTACTAAGGATTAAATATTCGCGGCGAAGATTTTCGAGAGCCTGCGAAACATAGTCATCGCCATTCACATAATTCATCAGGAAAACGGTTTTGAACTCTTCAAGGTTACTGTCTGAACTCAGGTTTTCGTAAGTCTTATGCGCAAGCTGAATGATATTATTTTTGGCTGCGGTGATGTTCTGCCACGAGAGTTTCGAAATATAAAGTTGCTGCGAAGAATTATAATCATACTCTTCGGAAATGGATTTCTCAGTAAGGAAAATGAATTCGTGGGGTTTCAGGTTTTTATCAAATTTGTTGACCAAATTTGCAGGTTTCATCCTTTCCAGGAAAAGCGTCATGCGTTCATAGGCCTGCAAACGGTTTTCGCCACCTGATTTTACCGATAAAAGCTGTAATTCCTTTTCTTTCAAAGCAATATAACTGTACACAAACTGCCTGCATAAAACCAAAAAAGGAATGGCAATGATGAAGGCGGCTGCATAGGGCAAATACTGTGAAAAATCCATATTAAAATTCAGACTGCAAAATTAAATAAATAATTATGTTTTATGCGCTTTTAACCCAAGTTTATTTTTCAAGATGAAAAGGTGTTAACTATCAATATTTATTATTTTGGAGAAGATCAAAAAATACTTTTTCCTTTAAGAAGTAAATTAAAGGCGTTTTTTATAACATCTTTTTTTGAGTTCCTGATGCATTGATAGGTACGCTCGACCGGTCTGAACCCCTGAAAAAATTCTTTAATATTGGGTAAGTCACTGCCTTCGAAATCAAAAATTTTATGTTCGATACAGTTTTCAATGGCTTTATCGATTAAAACAGACGATCCGGCAAGTTTGACTGTTTCCGGTTTATTAAATGTTCCAAGCAGGACCGTTGCAGACGAATCTTCATACAGCGCTAACAGATTAATGATTTCATTTCTTAAAATAAAAGCTGAAAATCTCAGCAGACCGGCATCATAAAACCTTTTGAAGGTGTCAAGAAAAACTTTAAGATCTTTATTGTTCTGATGCCCAATCATATTTTTTTGGATGAAACCTGAAACTTCATCAAAATTTATATTTTTTAACTCAGAATCTGCCTTTACAGATTCATCCAACCGCAGTTTACGCTTCCTTTTTGGCGAATACTTCTGCCTTACATTCTCATAGCTGTCAGGATAAATAATAAAATTGGTTCGTTTTTCTAAGACTGATGAGAACTTATTTCTTTCATTAAAAGCATAATACCACACGAGAAAATTAGTCCGTAAAAAGTGTAGAAATTCATCATTGAGCTTACTATCATCCTTAAGAGAAAAAACACCCAACTGTTGGCAAAGCTTCGGATGGTGAACGACTTTTAAGCCATATTTTTTGGAATATGGCACCGGCATTACAGCATCGTAATCGCCGTAAACTAACAGGTCCCACTTTTTGGCAGCAGCAAGCTCCAGGAAAGTTTTTGAAGCCGAATATTTGAACTGTTCAGAAGTATCTAGGCAGCGTGTGTACTTCACAAAATCAATTTCGTGATATCGCAGATGTTTTATCATAACAGGCCTTCGTCAGCAAAACTGAAATACGATGTTTGGTTCAGAATCAAATGGTCGATGAGGATAATGTTCAAAATTTTACCCGCTTCCGAGACCTGTTTCGTAATACGCCGGTCATCCTCGCTGGGTTTTAGATTTCCTGAAGGATGGTTGTGTGCCAGAAAAATGCCCGTGGCAAAATGCTCCAGAGCGGTTTTGAAGAGCGTGCGCACATCGACCATTGAAGCGGTAATTCCGCCGGAAGTCATTTTTGAAAGATGCAGCACTTTATTACTCTGATTTACAAAAACCGCCCACACTTCCTCGGTCTGCAAATCTGAAAGATGGGGTTTGAAAATTTGAAAGGCCTCGGCTGAACTGCCAATCCGTTTTCTGTCGGGAACTTCCTGTGCGGCGCGCCGACGTCCGATTTCCAAAGCCGCGGCTATCGAGATGGCTTTTGCCTCACCAATCCCGCTGAACCTCATTAGATCCTTGATTGTGAGCTGGCTCAGATTATGCCAGTTGTGATCTACAGATTTTAAAATTCTGCGGCACAGATCTACTGCGCTTTCATCCCTGTTTCCACTGCCTATGATAATTGCCAAAAGCTCGGCATCAGAAAGTGAATTCCTGCCTTTCAGCAGAAATTTTTCTCTCGGGCGGTCGTCTTCAGCTAGGAATTTTATGGACATACGTGCGGGTGAGGTTTAAATTTAATACTTTGAAACAATCAGCCCGTCTTTCATCACGAGCTTGCGGTCTGTGATTTCCGCGAGGTTGGGGTTGTGCGTCACGATGACGAAAGTCTGGTTGTACTTGTCCCTGAGATCAAAAAATAACTTATGCAGGTCATCCGCATTCTTTGAATCCAGGTTTCCGGTAGGTTCATCCGCAAAAATAATCTTGGGTGAATTAATCAGAGCACGTGCTACGGCCGCCCTTTGCGCTTCCCCACCCGACATCTCGTTGGGCTTGTGGTGCAATCTTTCGGCAATATTGAGGTCTTCAAAAAGGCTGTAGGCTTTTTCAAGATATTCTTTTTCATTTTTACCTGCTATTTTGGTAGGCAAAAGAACATTTTCCAGCGCTGTAAATTCAGGCAAAAGCTGGTGATATTGAAATACAAAACCGATATTCTCGTTTCTGAACCGGGAAAGCTGCCGGTCATTCATATTAAGAAAAGATTGTCCGTCGATAGTGATCTCAGTACCGTATTTTGAAGGATTGGAAGGCACATCCAAAGTCCCGAGAATCTGGAGCATTGTTGATTTTCCCGCACCAGATTCCCCGACAATTGAGACCACTTCACCAATCTTGATATGCAGGTCCACACCTTTCAAAACTTCTAAATCGCCGTAGGATTTATGAATATTTTTAGCTCTAATCATAGCATCAAAAATACTTATATTTTTTTGATTAAATAAAAAACCCTTCCAGGGATTCCTGAAAGGGCGGTATTAATTTGCCGTTTTGCCAAGATATGGCAATTTCTGAAACTTATTTAAAGTAATAAAGTTAAAGGCTGCTCGAGATAAGTCCGTAATGTTTGAAGGAATTCAGCTCCTGTAGCGCCGTCAACCACTCTGTGATCACTTGCAAGTGATAGTTTCATTGTATTTCCAACGACGATTTGTCCGTCTTTTACAACCGGTTTTTCAATGATCGCACCTACTGAAAGAATTGCAGAATTCGGTTGGTTGATGATTGACGTAAAAGTCTCGATACCAAACATTCCAAGGTTTGAAACCGAAAAAGTGGAACCTTCCATTTCATTAGCCTTCAGGCCTTTAGATTTTGCCCTGGATGCCATATCTTTCACCGCCGCGGAGATTTGCATATAGTTCATCTGGTCCGTATGCTTTAACACAGGCACTACCAGTCCGTCAGGAATTGCCACCGCGACACCGACATTGATGTCACCGTGGTGAATGATTTTGTCGCCGCCCCAGGATGAGTTCACCTGTGGATGTTTTCTTAAAGCCATCGCTACAGCCTTAATAATCATATCGTTGAAAGAAATTTTGGTGTCCGGCAGCGAATTTATTTCTTTTCTCGCTTCAATCGCCTTATCCATATTGATTTCAACCATCAGGTAATAATGCGGTGCCGAGAATTTACTTTCCGAAAGCCTTTTCGCGATAATGTTTCTAACCTGTGAATTTGGCGTTTCAGTAGTTTCTCCCGAAACAAAATTCCTGGCTGCCTGCGCCGCTGCCGGAGCTGCAACAGAAGACGCTGCTGCCTGTGCCGGTTGTGCTGCACTTGCCTTATAATTTTCAATATCTTTTTTTACGATTCTTCCGTTTTCGCCGGAACCCTGTAGTGATGCTACATCAATTCCTTTTTCTTCTGCCATTTTTCTGGCTAACGGTGAAATTGCTACCCTGTCGCCAGTTGTTGAAGATTCTACAGTTTTTGCAGGCTCTGCAGTTTTATTCTCTTGAGGAGCAGCTTCCGCTTGGGTGGGTGCTGCCGGTTTTTTGCTACCGCCCGATAATATTCCGGAAACATCGGTTCCTGCAGGACCGATAATTGCCAGAACCGTATCTACCGCCGAAGCACCGCCTTCTGCAACGCCCTGATGTAGAAGCGTTCCATTAACTTCCGCTTCAAAATCCTGTACTGCTTTATCGGTTTCTATTTCCGCAAGGATGTCACCTTCTTTCACATTATCGCCTACGTTTTTGTGCCACTTTGCAACTTTACCTTCCGTCATGGTATCAGAAAGCCTTGGCATTGTGATCACTTCAACACCCGCAGGAATTTCAGCTTTACCGGCTGCCGTATCGGCGCCTCCCTCCTTTTCCACAGGCTGTGATGTTTCAGTTGGTGTATTTTGATTTTCAGTTTTAAATTCCTCAGGCACACCGGGGTTTGATGCGATGGCACTTTCAGCCTGCGGAGCAGAACTTCCACCTTTAAGGGCAGAGATGTCTTCACCCTCATTTCCTATAATTGCCAGTACAGAATCTACCGGCGCGGCATTGCCTTCTTCTACACCAATATAAAGAAGCGTTCCCTTAATTTCAGATTCAAAATCCTGAACCGCTTTATCCGTTTCTATTTCTGCTAAAACATCGCCCTCATTCACTGACTCCCCCACTTTTTTGTGCCATTTTGCAACTTTCCCCTCGGTCATGGTATCCGAAAGACGCGGCATTGTAATTACTTCAGCCATAATAATTTATTGATTTGAGATTCGAGATTCGAGATTTGAAATTCAGGAAATTTCAAACATCAAATTCCAAATTAATTATTTTAGTTTTCTAATTTGTCAAGAAATGGGTAATCCTCCTGTGCGTACACGTAATCGTAGATTTTTTCCGGATCAGGATACGGTGAATTTTCCATAAACTCTACGCATTCTTCAACGAAATTTCTGGAATTGTTATCAATTTCCTCAAGCTCCTGTTCTGTAGCCCAGTTGTTTTTTAAAATTCTGTCTTTCAGCAAATGGATTGGGTCATCCTGCTTGTGCATTTCAACCTCTTCTTTTGTTCTGTAGGGTTCAGCATCGGACATAGAGTGCCCTCTGTAACGGTAAGTTCTTGCTTCGATGAACGTAGGTCCGTCGCCTCTTCTTGCCCGTTCTATTGCTTCATAAGCTGCCTCAGCAACTTTCTCAGGATCCATGGCATCTACAGGCATACACGGCATTTCGTAACCTAAGCCAAGTTTGTAAATATCTTCGTGATTTGCAGTTCTTTTTACAGAGGTTCCCATCGCGTACTGGTTATTTTCAACCACGAATACTACAGGAAGTTTCCAGTTCATCGCCATATTGAAGGTTTCATGAAGCGAGCCCTGTCTTGCGGCACCGTCACCGAAGAAACAGATGTTCACGGCTTTTCGGTCAAAATATTTATCCGCAAAAGCAATCCCGGCTCCCAAAGGAATTTGCCCGCCTACGATACCGTGTCCGCCATAAAAACGGTGCTCCTTGCTGAAGATGTGCATAGAACCGCCCATACCTCCGGAAGTTCCCGTGGCCTTACCACAAAGTTCAGCCATAATTCTCTTCGGATCCACGCCCATCGCCATCGGATGTATGTGGCAACGGTAAGCGGTGATCATACTGTCTTTCGACAGATCCATCGCGTGAGTAAAACCGGCAGGAATAGCTTCCTGACCGTTGTATAAATGTAAAAATCCTCTGATTTTCTGTTTTAGGTAAAGAGAACGGCATTTGTCTTCAAACCTTCTCCACATCGTCATATCAGCGTACCACTTCAGGTAGACCTCTTTAGAAAATTCCTTCATTACAGTTGAAATTATTAGGCAAAAATAAGAAAAATTCTTGGTACTGCCTGCTGCATATCAAACGAAATTTAAAATTTAGATTGCTCAAAAAAACTTAATTTTGATGTAAGAATCTGTTTATGCAAAATAATGTAACTGCTCACCCCATCGTAATTTTTCTTTCAAAATTCATTTCAAATTTTTTCAATCCGCTCACCTCGCTTTTTCTCTATTTCGCGTATTACAGCAGCAAGCATTATGATCTGAAAAAGTCCCTGTATGAATTCCTGCCAATCCTGCTGATTCTTATTCTGCCAATCAGCGCGTGGATTTACTGGAATGTGCGGAAAGGCAACTACACAAACATGGACGTGTCTAACCGGAAACAGCGCAACAGCCTGTATATTTTCATCGCTGTGGCGATGCTGGTTTACCTCTTAATTAATTTTATGATCGACGGACAGATTGATTATACAATGCTGTTTCTTTTCATCCTTTTAATATTGATGCAGATCAGCAATTACTTTATTAAAAGTTCGATGCACACCGCCATCAATATATTTGCCGCTGCACTGTTCTTTGCCCAGAATCAGATTTTGGGCTTGGCATGGCTTTTCATCGCTGTTATGGTTGGAATTACCAGAATTATCCTGAAACGGCACACACCGAAAGAAGTTCTCATGGGAGCCGCGATAGCCTCTATGGTTTCTTTTTTCTATCTTTATATTTACATTCAAAATCAGTAATCTATGAAAATAAATGCCCTGACGCCGGCGGAAGAAAACCTCATGCTGCTCATCTGGAAACTCGGCTCCCCGTTTATGAAAGATATTATGGAGGCTTTACCGGAGCCGAAACCGCATCACAACACCGTTTCCACATACCTGAAAATACTGGTTGAAAAAGAATATTTAAGCACTGAAAAAATTGGGCGAATTTTCAAATACAGCACAACGGTTCCGTTTGAGGAATACCGCAAGTTCATATTAGCACCTTTTCTGGAAAATTTTTTCAATAATTCCGCTTCAGAACTGTTGAAAATGCTGATTTCGGAAAACCTTTTAAAGCCTTCTGACCTGAATGATTATTTTGAAATAAAAACGGCCGTAGTTCCCATTTTGCAACCCAAGGAAGAAACGAAAGGAAGCGATATTTCAAGTTTTATTACCGAGCTGACTTCTGATAAACCAAAAAAAGTGAAGGACAAAAAGAAGAAGAGAAAGAAAAAATAGTCTGATTTTAAAGATCTAACCAAAAAACTCACGATGAAAGAAAAATTCAAACAGATCTGGGGAAAAGCGGACGACATCATCCTTCGCTACCCCATGGTTTTGACCATGGCACTGATTGCCGCGATTTCTTCGGTTGTCGCGATTGAGCTGGACACTCAGCAAAATCAGTTTGTGGTAACAAAATTGGTAATGACCGCCTGCCTGGGGATTTCGCTGATGTTTGCCGTAAAAATGCTTTCGCAGCGCATCGGTAAAGAATTCTTGATGCAAATTCTTGCTTTGGGAATTTTGGCGGTCTTCTTTTATGTACTGCCCAATTCTCAACGGGATTTCACTGAAGCATACGCTTTCGTACTGATTCCGAGTTATATACTGTCGCATCTGTTGGTTTCTTTCATTCCATTTTTTGGTGAGAAACGTGAACTGAAATTCTGGCAATACAACAAGAACTTATTCATCAATATTTTCCTGACTGCGGTATTTACAGGTGTCTTGGTTGGCGGCGTGATGCTCGCAATTTTAGCTGTTGAC
Source organism: Chryseobacterium taklimakanense (assembly GCF_900187185.1). Classification (NCBI taxonomy): domain Bacteria; kingdom Pseudomonadati; phylum Bacteroidota; class Flavobacteriia; order Flavobacteriales; family Weeksellaceae; genus Chryseobacterium; species Chryseobacterium taklimakanense. Next base: position 157,507 of record NZ_LT906465.1, on the reverse strand, counting down.
AATCTTTTTGATCTAAATTTCAATGAAGATTTATACCCGAAAACATTTCTGTTTCTGGCCATTTTAGGAAGCTGTTTTATTTTTCTGTTGTTTAATGACAAAGGCCTGTCACAGCTTGAAAGCGACAGCAGTTATCCGCAAATCCTGAAATTTTTCACTCAATTTGTACTCATTCCGCTGCTGCTGATTTATGTGGTGATTTTGTATTTCTATTTCGGTAAAATTTTAATCCATTGGGAATTACCGCGCGGCTGGGTTTCGTACCTTATACTGGCCTATTCAGTTGTCGGGATTTTAGCATTATTGCTCGTTCATCCGTTGAAAGAAGATTCTACGAAATCTTGGGTAAAAGTATTCAGCAAAGTATTTTATTACTCGCTGGTACCGCTTTTGGTGATGCTTTTCACGGCGATTTTTACCAGAATTTTAGAATACGGTTACACCGAAGCTAGGTATTACGTGCTTTTGCTTGCGGCTTGGCTCACGGCAGTGGTTTTATATTTTATTTTCATTAAAAAACCAACCATTAAATTCGTTCCGGTTTCGCTTTTTGCATTCGGATTGTTCGCGCTCATTTTTCCTTATTTCAATGCATTTTCCGTTGCAAAGAGAAGCCAGAAAAACGAACTTGAAAAAGTTTTAGTTACGAATAATTTACTCGCAAACGGAAAAATTGATTTCAACAAAAAAATTAAAAATACCGTCGCTGATGAAGTTGCCAACAAAATGGATTATCTCTACAAAAGGTTCGAAGAGGACTATATTTATTCGCTTCTCGGCAATGAGCAGGTCAGCAGGTTAAAAAAAACAGAAAAAACCGGCTACCGCGATATTCATTACAGCATTCTGGGATTTTTCAAATATAAAACCGCTGAACCTTCCGCAGTAAAACGTGTTGAAATTTATACATTAAATTCTTTAGTGAAAATCGATGGTTACAGGTATATGGCAAGAGTACAGGACTATGAGCAAAAAGGAATAAATATCGGCAGAGACAAAATTACGGTACGGAATAACCTCCGAAACAGCAAACCGCAGCTTTTGGTTAAATTAAATGAAGATCAGTCCGTTGATCTTCTGCCTTTCATCCAAAGGAAACTTTCAGAATATCAGCCACAAATAGAGCGAATCCTGGTTGATGATATTTCCACAGAGTTCACCTTAGGAAAATATCGGGTAAAAATTCTTTTTGGAAGCCTTACAAAAGAAAAACTCAAAAATGATCAGTATTTCTTCAGTGATGCTGTTCTTTTAATTAAATAGACCGACCTGCCATATTCGCGAAACAAAAAATTCCTTATTTTTGCACCTAATAAATTTTTGAAGAAGACCTATGTTAAAAATCACTCTTCCAGACGGAAGCATCAGAGAATTTGAAGGTGCAGTGACTCCAATGGATGTGGCCAAATCCATCAGCGACGGACTGGCAAGAAACACCATTTCTGCAATCGTAAACGGAAAACAGGTAGAAATTACCACGCCGGTTACAGAAGATTCTACAGTGCAGCTTCTCACCTGGAATGATGATATGGGTAAAAAAGCATTTTGGCACTCCTCAGCCCACCTTTTGGCGCAGGCAATTCTTGATTTTTATCCGAATGCAAAACTGACGATCGGTCCTGCCATCGAAAACGGATTTTATTACGATGTTGATTTTGGTGATGAAGTTCTGGGCGAAAAAGATTTTGAAAAAATCGAGAAGAAAATGCTCGAAAACGCCAAAAAAGATTCCACTTTCAATCTGTACGCCGTTTCCAAAGCCGACGCTTTGAAAGAATACGCAGACAATCCTTATAAAACAGAACTGATTTCTAATCTTGAAGACGGCGAAATTACATTCTGCAGCCACGATAATTTTACAGATTTGTGTCGCGGCGGTCACATTCCTTCAACAGGAATTGTAAAAGCCGTAAAAGTGTTGAACGCCGCCGGCGCATACTGGCGAGGCGATGAAAAAAATCCACAGTTGACCAGGGTTTACGGAATTTCTTTCCCCAAACAGAAAGATCTAACCGAATATCTTGAAAGGCTTGAAGAAGCCAAACGCCGCGACCACAGAAAACTCGGAAAGGAACTCGGGATTTTTGCTTTTTCTGAAAAAGTAGGCGCAGGTTTGCCGCTTTGGTTGCCAAAAGGAACGGCACTGAGAAAAAAACTGGAAAATTTCCTTTCTGAAGCCCAGAAAAAAGCAGGTTACGAGTTCGTCATGTCGCCACACATTGGCGGAAAGGAACTTTACGTAACTTCCGGACACTGGGATAAATATGGTGCCGACAGTTTCCAGCCGATAAAAACGCCAAACGAGGGCGAAGAATTCATGCTGAAGCCGATGAACTGCCCGCACCACTGCGAGATTTACAAAGTTGGACAATGGTCGTACCGCGATTTGCCGAAGCGTTTTGCAGAATTCGGTACGGTTTACAGATACGAGCAGTCAGGCGAATTGCACGGGCTTACCAGAGTTCGCGGGTTTACGCAGGACGACGCGCACCTCTTCTGTACACCGGATCAGTTGATGAAAGAATTTGAAGGTGTGATCGATTTGGTGATGTATGTTTTCAAGAATTTAGGATTTGAGGATTTCGTGGCGCAAGTTTCCCTACGTGATAAAGAAAACCGCGAAAAATACATCGGTTCCGAAGAGAATTGGGAAAAAGCCGAAAACGCGATCATACAGGCTGCTGCCAACAAGGGTTTGAAAACCGTTGTGGAATATGGTGAAGCCGCTTTTTACGGCCCCAAACTGGATTTTATGGTGAAGGATGCTTTGGGCAGAAAATGGCAGTTGGGTACTATTCAGGTGGATTATAATCTACCGGAAAGATTCGACCTTACGTATATAGGCAGCGACGGCGAAAAGCACAGACCGGTGATGATTCACAGAGCGCCATTTGGTTCCATGGAGCGGTTCATCGCGATATTATTGGAGAATACTGCCGGCGATTTTCCGCTTTGGCTGGCTCCGGATCAGTTTATCATCCTCCCGATTTCAGAAAAATATGCCGATTACGCAAAAAAAGTTTCACAATTGTTGGAAAATCACGATATTAGCGGCCTGATTGACTACCGGAACGAAAAAACCGGCAAGAAAATCAGAGATGCGGAAATTAAAAAGTATCCTTTTATGCTGATCGTGGGTGAAAATGAAGAAAACGCAGGAACAGTTTCCGTAAGAAGGCGTGGTGAAGGTGATTTAGGAACGATGAGCATTGAAGATTTCATTGCCTACTTCAAGAAAGCGGCAGAATTTAATGCAGCTTTCGGAGAATAAGTTTGAACCACAAAAGTCACATAAGATTGAAGTTTCATTAAATGCTACTTTAGAAGTGCAAAAAATGAAAATTAAAAGATTTTCATCAGCTTGAAACTAGAAACGATAAAAGAATATAACTTAAAATTTTAATACAATAGCACAGAGATTTAACAGCCGAGGCCCAAGACGTCCCATCCAGAAGGAGGACGCACATCAGATTAATGAGAAAATTCGGGCAAAAGAAGTCCGTTTAGTGGGCGATAATGTAGAACCGGGAGTATATCCGCTTGCGAAAGCTCAGGAAATTGCAAAAGCTCAGGAGCTTGACCTTGTTGTAATTTCAGACAAGGCCGAACCTTATATTGCACGGGTACTGGATTACAAAAAATTCCTTTACGAGCAGAAGAAAAAGCAAAAGGAACTAAAAGCCAAGCAGGTAAAAGTGGTGGTAAAGGAAATTCGTTTCGGGCCGCAAACCGATGACCACGATTACGAATTCAAAAAGAAGCACGCTGAAAAGTTCCTGGAAGAAGGTTCCAAACTGAAAACGTACGTATTTTTCAAAGGGCGTTCCATCATCTTCAAAGACCAGGGAGAGATTCTTTTGCTAAAACTCGCGCAGGACTTGGAACATGTTGGTAAAGTAGACCAACTGCCAAAGCTTGAAGGGAAAAGAATGATCATGATGATGAGCCCGAAAAAGCCGGCGAAATAGTATTAAATGAAACAATGTAGCAATGTAGCAATGTAGCAATTTAGCGATTGTTTGTTGTAAGAATACCACCAAAAGAGATTTCGAAAGGAGTCTCTTTTTTATATTTGAATTCTTGACGCACAAAGCCTTGTCAAGGTTTGAAACTATGACTAGGCATAAAAAAAAGAGACTTTCCACAGTCTCTTTTAGTTTTAAAAAAATTATGAAGAACTTTAATCTTCATCTTCAGTCTTCTTTTTCGAAGTGAGTAAAGAAACGGCTACAGCGGTACCTGCACCGATCAAAGCCATTTTTAACAGGAAACCTTTTTTGTTGTGCTTCCATTCTGCGGGCCAACCCAGTTCGGCAAAAACGTTCGGAACATGTCCTTTCTTTAGGTCATCCACGATTCCTTCCACCACACCAATACGGTCAGCAAGCATTAGCGGCAGCCATCGGCCGTAACTTGATTCGCTGTATTTAAAGGCTAGCTCACGAATTTTTCCGTTGATCCCCTCGGGTGGTGATGCGGTTCCAAAAACCGCCGTGAGATTAGGACGTTCCACAGATTTTAAAATCTCTACAGTTTCAGGCTGCTGCGCAGGTCTCTCCCAGGAATAACCTTCATGTTCTGCATTGGTACGTTTTTTTATTGGATATGTCGGATCATTTTCCGGATCAGCGTCTATTCCCCAGCCTTTAATATGGCTATAATCTGAATTTTCACTTTTTTTAAAATCAGAGGGTTTTGTTTCGTCTGTAAGCATGTGTTAATATTTTTAAGTTAAAAAACTATGAAGCTATTTAAGGAATGAGGACCGTTTTTATACAACCATCGAGCTTCTTGGAAAAGATATGATATGCATCCGCGACTTCTTCCAACGGAACCTTGTGAGTAATAATCTGTTTCGGATCAATGACACCATTTTTCACGTGTTCAATCAATTTCGGGATGTGACGTTTCGGTGCAGCTTGGTTCGCCCGGATCGTAATCCCCTTGTTTACCACATTCCCGATCGGTACAAGTGCATCGATTGGACCGTACACACCGACAACTGAAACAATTCCGCCTTTCTTCACTGAATTAATCGCCCAGTGAAGGGCTGTTGTAGATCCACCCTGCATCATCAATTTTATACCTAGAAGTGTATTCATCCGGTTTCCTCTGGCCTCACACCCCACTGCATCGATGCAGACATCGGCTCCCAGAGAATCGGTTTGCGTTTTTATAAATACGACTGGATCTCCAATACTTTTGAAATTATAAGCTTCGCACTGCGCATATTTGGCTACAAAATCAAGTCTGTATTCTAAATGATCGATCACGATTACACGTCCGGCACCGAACAACCAGGCAGATTTCGCGGCCATGATCCCGATGGGTCCGGCACCGAAAACAACAACGGTATCGCCTTTCTGGATCCCCGCCATTTCTGCGGCTTGATAACCCGTGGGAACTACGTCGGTAAGAAGCACCGCGTCATCAGGATCCATCCAATCAGGAATTACCGTTGGGCCAACATCTGCGTAGGGAACGCGTGCGTATTCTGCCTGTCCGCCCTGGAAACCGCCGGCGGTATGAGAATATCCGAAAATACCTCCTACGGCCGTCGCCATTGCGTTAGATTCGTGGCAGTTACCATACAGTTCCTGCTTACAGAAGGCACATTTACCACACGATATATTGAACGATACCATGACCTTATCGCCTACTTTTAGTTTCTGTACGCCAGAACCTATCTCGACAACTTCGCCGATAAATTCATGACCAAATGTAGTTCCTACACGTGTATCGGGCACAAGGCCGTGATACAGATGCAGATCGGAGCCGCAGATGCAGGACCTCAGCACCTTTACAATAGCGTCTTCTGGATGTTCAATTTGAGGTTCCGGCATATTGCGGTCTGGGCGGACGCGAAAGGGTCCGCGGAAATTCATTGCTAACATTTTGTTTATTTTTTTGGTGATTGAACAAAGATGTATCAAAAAAAACACCATCCTAGGCAAATATGTATAATTTATGATTTTTTTATGAGTTTGGTGGTGAGGTGCAAGCGAGTAATCTTACAGTGAAAGGAGTCAGGATAAAAAGATGAAAATAGAAACTGAGGGAGTGGAAAAGTTAGTTTTAATTAATTTAAAATTTCATTTTAAACCAAACTCCGCAGGAAAGGCGTGCCGAAGGGATGACCGACAACCACAACTTTCTCGAATGTCTGCTCACAACAACACTTGTAGTAAACAAAAAATTATTGTACTTTTGCACTCTGAATTGTTGCATGGAACATCACGTGCCGCAACAATGTAGAAAACTTAGATTGATAACAAGTATTATAAATTAAGCAAAATGCCAAAATTAAAAACGAAATCAGGTGCTAAGAAGCGTTTTAAGCTTACCGGAACCGGGAAGATTAAAAGAAAAAATGCTTACAAAAGCCACATCCTGACGAAGAAAGAAACTAAGCAGAAGAGAAATCTTACGCAAACTTCTTACGTTGCTACTGTGGATGAGAAAAGCGTTCTTCGCCAATTAGCAATTAAGTAGTTTTTATAAATCCATAATCCGGTTTATAAGAATTAAAAACAAATTCAGAATTTTCAACCCTGAACTGGTGCCCATAAGATTCGCCGCGGCGAACGCCCAATTCAAAAAAAACAATTTAAATTATGCCAAGATCAGTAAATGCCGTAGCTTCAAGAGCTCGCAGAAAAAAAGTAATGAAGCTGGCTAAAGGTTATTTCGGAAGAAGAAAGAACGTTTGGACAGTGGCCAAAAACGCCGTAGAAAAAGCAATGCAATATGCTTACCGCGGCAGAAAAGAGAAGAAAAGAAATTTTAGAGCACTTTGGATCACGCGTATCAACGCAGGTACAAGAGAGCACGGAATGTCTTACTCCCAGTTTATGGGCGCTCTTAAGAAAAACAATATCGAACTGAACAGAAAGGTTTTAGCAGATTTAGCAATGAATCACCCTGAGGCTTTCAAAGCAGTTGTTGATCAAGTAAAATAATGTAGAATTTTTTGTTATCAATATCAAATCCTGAGTTCCGGCTCAGGATTTTTTTATTTTAAGACCTCTTCGTAGACTTTCATCAGCTCTTTTGCGATAACTTCATCGGTAAATTTCTGGGCATATTGAAAACCCAACTCAGACCGGCGTTTTCGTTCGGATTCATTTTCCCAGAGGTATAAAATTTTTGAGCGTAAATCTAGAGGATTTTTCGGGTCAATGTAAAGTGCTGCGTTGCCACCAGCTTCCGGAAGGCTGCTCGTATTCGAAGTAATGACCGGCGTTCCGGAAAACAGACCTTCGATGACAGGAATGCCGAAACCTTCAAAAAAACTTGGATAAACCAGAACGTCGGCAAGCCTGTAAATTGCAGCAAGTTCTTCCATTGAAACATTCTTCAGAAAGAACACTTCGAGTTTTTTTTTGCTGATGAATTTCTCAATTTTATTGAAATATTTCGTTTTTTTTCCTACGACTACCAATGGAATATTGGTGCCTTCCAATGCTTTCACGACATTAAGAAGGTTTTTCCTCTTTTCTATAGTTCCAACATTTAACACAAATCTTTCTGGAAGGTTGAATTTTTCTTTTGTCTGATTTAAAAATTCGGGAAAAATAAATTCTTTAAAAGCCTGATGACAGCCCTGATAAACCACTCTGATTTTATTGCCGGGAACTTTAAGAAAGTGAATGATATCGTTCTTCGTCTGCTCCGATATTGCAATCACCAAATCGGAAGCTTCAGCTGCTTTTTTAAATTTCCAGAAGTGGATTTTCCTGTCGAACCATGAGTAATAATCCGGAAATCTTTTAAAAATTAAGTCATGAATCGTAACGATTTTTTTAATCGGTTTTTCATTCCATTTTAAAGGCAATTCGCCGGAAAGTCCATGAAAAATATCAGCATTAAGATTTTGAGCATCCTTCCCCATTTTAAACTGTCGCGCAAATTTTCCGGACGAAGTTTTAACAAAACTCACATTAGGAAGCTTCTGAACTTCTTTTCCGCGGTCGGATTTGTTTTTATTTAAAAGAAAATATTGATTTACTGTGAAATTTGTGGCCAGAATACGCACCAAATCCCTCGAATAGTTGCCCAATCCGGAAGCATTATGGAAGAAGCGTTTGGCATCGTAAGCAATTTTCATCGTAAATTTTGTGCAATAAAGTTGTGTAATTTGTCCTTAAAAAACTCGGGCTTAAAGTCATCGTAGCTGTCGCTTTCCGTAACATAATCGTGAAGATGCACGGAATCATTTTTTATTCCGTCATCAAACCAGTTCCAGCTTTTCTTTGCGACCTGTGGCGAAAAAATCGTGAAAGTTGGCACTCCCAACGCTTTTGAAATATTGGTAGATCCGCCTTCATTCCCTACTAATGCATCACAATAACTGAGTACGGCGATAAATTCCCTTAAATTTTTCGTGTCAAAATCTTTAGAAATTTTAGACTGTGCATTCACTGAAAGCGTGACAAAAAATTCATCGAACTGAGTTTTCTGATTCGGCAAATAGTTGCAAAATATCACCACATCTTCCTTTGCAATTTCCTCGATCACTTCCGTCATAAAAGCTAATGGATAAGTCTTATCCGGAGAGCTCCCAAATGTGCTGATCATTACTTTTTTACCTGGATTTGGTGAAAATTTTTCAATTATAGCCTCAGCATGCCTTCTTTCTGAATCAGTAAGTAAAATTTCAGGTTTGGCGATTTGAAAAGGAATTCCCAAAGGCTCCAGTAACTGCAACCGATGCTCGATCGTGGTTGTCGTGAGGTCAGAAATCGCTTTTTTCCTTCTGTGAACAGGGTTTGTATAAAAATATCTTGTGTAAGATTTATAATACGAAATCCGTTTTTTCGCACCGGACAAAAATGAAATTAAAGCCGTCTCAATCTTGGAATAAGTATCAATGATGATATCATATTTTTCAGACTTTACAGCTTTAAGCGTATCAGAAAAACTTTTGCCAAAAAATAAAAACTTATCAATATACTGGTGATGTTCCACCACCTGATGATATTTTTCGTCGATCAGGTAATGGAGCTCTGCGTGCGGAAATTCCTTCTTTAAAAATTCAAAGACCACCGAGCAGATGAGTACATCGCCCATCAGTTTTTTTTGGATGACAAGAATCTTCATCGGCAGGCTATACCGCTACATTATTCTCTCTCAATGCATCATTCAGAGAGGTTTTCTTATCTGTAGATTCTTTTCTTTTTCCAATAATCAGTGCACACGGAACCTGATATTCGCCAGCCGGATACTGCTTGGTGTAACTTCCTGGAATTACCACGGAACGCGCAGGAACCCTTCCTTTAATTTCCACAGGAGCATCTCCCGTAACATCGATAATTTTTGTGGAAGCCGTCAATACTACATTGGCTCCCAAAACCGCTTCTTTTTCTACATGAACACCTTCTACCACAATACACCGTGAACCGATAAAACAGTCATCTTCAATAATAACCGGTGCAGCCTGTAAAGGCTCAAGAACGCCACCAATTCCTACCCCACCGCTCAAATGCACATTTTTACCAATCTGCGCGCAGCTTCCAACTGTCGCCCAGGTATCAACCATCGTTCCGGAATCTACATAAGCACCAATGTTGACATAGGAAGGCATCATAATTACCCCTGGTGCAACATAAGAACCTTGTCTGGCAATCGCGTGCGGCACCACTCTTACGCCTTTTTCGGCATAATTTTTCTTCAACGGAATTTTATCATGGAATTCAAAAGGCCCCACCTCAATGGTTTCCATCCTTTGGATCGGGAAATACATTACCACCGCTTTTTTCACCCATTCGTTTACCTTCCAACCGTTGTCTGTTGGCTCTGCGACCCGGAGTTCGCCCAGATCAAGTTTTGAAATTACCTCTCTGATTGCAGATTTGCTGTCTTCATTCTGCAAAAGATCCCTGTTTTCCCAAATATTCTCAATGGTTTGCTGTAAGCTCATTTCTAAATTTTATTAATGGTTACAAAAATAAGGATTTGCAGCCGGAATAATGAAAATTTGCCGAGATAATAAAGAAGCCGTTCCACAATCAGTGAAAACGGCTTTTTTTATGTTTCTCCTCCGGCCTCTAGAGGGAGCGAAGATTTCGTTATGACGTTTATCAGACTTCATCATCTGGTATTGAGACATTTCCGCCTGTTAAAACCTAAAACTTATTTTGATGTATTTTTCTATAAAACTCTTTGTGCGTGCAGATAGGCTTTGTTCCAGTATTTTTCATTCAGTGACGAAATAATGACGCCTTTGGAAGTTGATGAATGGATGAATTTCACCTCGCCATCTCGGCCAATATCGTGTACAATTCCCACATGCGATACCCTTGTCCCACCGCCCGTCGCAAAAAACAGCAGGTCGCCCGGTTTCACATTGCTAATATCAATCTCATTCCCTGTAACCGCCTGATCTGATGACCGTCGGGGCAAACTGAAAGAATTTTCCTGAAAAACGGTCAGCGTAAAACCCGAACAGTCAAATCCTTCTGATGAGGCGCCGCCATATTTGTATGGCGCACCAAGATATTTCTGGGCATCCTTCAGCAATTCCTGGATTTCACCGGAAACCTTTCCTGAAAACCTGGAATCCAGAGACCTGAGCCCTTCTGCTTTAGCAACGGTTTTCGTCGGTACTTCCCGCTTTACCGGTTCCGTTCTTTTTGTTTTACTCACGCTGTGTGAGCTCCCGCAGGACACCAGTAAAACTGCAGCGCTGGATGTAATTAAAAGCTTTTTAACATTCATAAGTATTGAGTTAACGGTTTTTCAGCAAAGTTATTTTGAGTTTTTAAGAAAAATCTTTCTCCGCAAATATATACCATAATATTTAATACTACAAATATAATTCAATTATATTATAACTATACTACAACTATTGGTAATTTATTAATTTAATGTATCTTTGGCCATCCCAAAAAGTTGGTATGGCACGATACGAGAGCATTATGAAAATAAGCGGCACCATTGATAACCTGGTTTTCTACCAGCTTAACGGTGTGAGTGTCGTGCGCAGGAAAAGTGGGTTCAATTCAGCGGACTACAAGAAAAAAGCGTCTTATAAAAAAGTAAGGGAGAACAGCTGCGAATTCGGGCACTGCAGTAAAAGCGGAAAAATGTTGCGGAATGCCCTGCACAACTATATTGCTGAAAACGGCGATAAATATCTTTACCAGAAAGTTGCAAAACTGATGACCGAAATTAAGGATCTGGATGATACTTCCGAACGTGGAAAAAGATCGGTGGAAAAAGGTTTGGCCAAAAGTGAAGCCAATGGACTGCTTAAGAATTTCACTTTTGGGAATTTTGAAAATGTAAAGAATGACATCATGAGAAGCGACAGCCTTTTCAGCGTAACGATTCAAAATATTGCAAAAAATGCCTCGGATGAAATTGAACTCGTAACTCTGAAGCCGGATTTCGTAAGCTATAAAACTGAAAAAAAATCACAGATCATTCCGGTAAACAGAAGTGGGATCTACGAATTTGATAAACATTTTGAGAATGAAGCGGCCCTACTCTATTTTGCAGTTCTGAAAAAAGATGGAAATATCTTAAAACTCGGCTTTGTATGAAAAAAGCTCCCGGAGGAGCTTCATTTATTTTACGATCTGTATGTTGACGGCGGAGAAACCTTTCTGCGATTTCTCTTTTTCAAACTTGACTTTATGGCCTTTTTTGATCTCGCCACTTACGTTATTGATGTGAAAGAAGATATTGTCTTTCGTATTGTTCTCTGTGATGAATCCGTAGCCTTTTTCGCTCAGGAAAGTTACGATTCCTGTCTTTTGCGGATCTTCTTCGATAATGGGCGCGGCGCCGAGCTGTATATCCTCTGTATTGATTTCAATTTTCTCCTGCTGATCCGGCGGCGTCGTAGTTAGCTGGCCGTTTGCATCTACGTAAAGCAACATCTCATCCAACGATTTACCTTTATTGTTGCTGGTTTTACGCTCTTCTCTTTTAAGCGCTTTTTCTTTTTGTTTCTGTTGTTTTTTCTTTAAATTTTCTTTTTTTGAGAAAGAATCTGACATAAATTATATTAAATATTAGTGAATAAATGAGGTGCCGCAATATCTGTACCGGCAAATTGAAAGATTAAAAAATGGTGCTGGGAAGCGAAAAACTGAATTTGAATTATCTATACAGCAAGTGCGACGGCAGTAACCCGTTCTTAAAAATTACATCGCAAAGATACGGCAATTAAATGACTTATAAAACATTAATTATCAATACAGCAAGAATTCTGCAATTTGAGTGATTTATTTTCTCAGTCGATACTATAAGTCGGGACTTTTGGGCTTTTTCCTGTGATTTTTTTTTAATTCAAACCGTGATCAATTTAGTTGTTAAAAGAAGGTTTATATAGCCCGAAAGTGAAGTATAACACGATAAAACCAAGAAAAACCACAATTATTAGTCACAAAAAAAGAGACTCTTCCCGGAGTCTCCTATCAATCTTTAAAATTCTTCGCCGATAAACCTATAATGCTGAAAAAGCTCCCGGAGCTTGCGTTCAACGGGGTTTCATCTTCTGTCCTGCGGACAAGACGAAAGCTTAGTTATTATAGGCAGGCATTCTTGTCAATTCGTTTTCAGTCCGCAATCTTCAATTTGTCTTTTTAGGTTGTCACCCCAGAAACCGAACTTTTGGTAAAAGGTGATACAATCATGTAATGTCTCAAAACTGTTGAGGATTTTTAGAATGTTATCCTCCAAGTCAATCTTAAAGTCCGTTATAAATTCTGACAAATTAGTCTTGTCAGTGATTTTATAGCCAAGCCAACCTCCTTGAGACTTTTTTATTTGTTGGCGTTCCTCGGTCAAATATGCGTCTTCTCGAACTTGTGTCGCCAAGTCGACGTATGTAGCTTTTTTCTTCTCCTTGTCAGCAAGTTTTTCTGTCAATGCTACTCCAATGTTCAAACAAAAACTCAGCTCCTCTTTACTATTCCATTGAGAATTTTGCAGATTAATTACGAGAAAGAAGTCTCCCTTGCTTTTCCACCAAGTTTGTCCACTCGTCTTAAAACCGTGTTCTTTTAATGTCGGCTTTAAATATGTTTTGATAAAATCAGTCTGTATGTCTTTCGCTGTTGTCATTTCGTTGTCGGTCTAGGCTTGCCTATAACGAGAGAGTATTTCTGTATGCGGGACTAAGGATGACAAATCTTCATACTGATAATCACCCTGAACAAAAATTTTCTCCGCTGACTAAATTACTAAAAAATTGGAAGCGGGGAAATTTTTTGTGGCTGAATATAACAAATAGTTCTACTGCTATGATTCACCCTCGCATACAGAAATGCTATGTTACCTGAAGTGCCTATTTTTTTTTGATAACTGCTTTCTGATTAACGCCTTATGTTTCAAACTTGGAAGACCAATACTTTTCCTGTTTTTATTAACCTGTGCTGAATCCAATATTTTTCCACCATTTACTCCATAAAAAGTATAGTCTTTATTGTCAATTAATTGAAGACCATAGTCTACCAACATTGCATAATCCCTGGGATCACAATCTCCATTCTTAATATATTCTGGAATTTTTACTTTAAAATATTGGTAATGATCGCTTTCAATCATATGTGATAAAAATGTTGGACGCGGAAACCACCCAATTTTGTCCATACTGGGAAAGCCATAGTTGTCTAGTGTCCATTTTAAAAATCTAGCATTTTTATTTACATTTTTTTTCACCAATATTAAATCGCGTGGTCTTCCGTCTTGATCCCTTTTTAAAGCAACTTTGAAGGAATCAATGAGAATAGGATTTAATCCTTTTTTCCAATTTGCAACCTGTTGATAAATTTCATTTTCACTCAAACCATATTTATAAAGAATATTCATAAATTGTTGATCATTCTTTTTATTATTCCAGTTATGAGCATTTAATATAATTAGTTTATATATATTTTTTTTACCACCGAAGTTTTTTCCAAATTGATCAGAAAGAGTTATGAAAGTTTCAAATTCTTTTATATTCTCATTGTTCTTAGGTTCATATTTTCTGAAAATTTTGCGGTATTTTTTAAGCGCAAGTAAAGTATCGGATTTAAATCTAAGAATACTGTCTGCTTCATAAACTTTCTTATAATATGTCACATAGTTTCTTTTACTGCGACAAGAGATTATTAATGATAAAATCAGCAAAAAGAAAATAAGTTTTTTCATAAGGGTTGTTTTTATGGCATTCTGACTAACGTTAAACTTTACTATTGAAAATCAAATTGTTTTGAATTCAATATCCTTGTTAGTCAGTCCAAATTTAGTGATTTGTTTTTGTATTCTTTTGGCTGCTGCTATTTTTCTTTTCTCGTCCAGAAAAAGGTATTGTGAAGGCGGATTGTACCCTTTCCTCTTAACGAGCATATTCCAGATAATGACGGCGAGCTTTCGGGCGAGTGCAGAAACAGCAGTTGCCCTTCCTTTTTTGTAGCTTAATCTTTTGAAGAACTCAGCGAGCCATCCCTCCTTTAGGTTGCCGATGGCATTGGCCGTGTTTCTGAATGCTGTTTTCAGCCGCGAACTTCCCTTCGGAAGGTGGTTGGATAATACTTTGCCACCACTTATTTTGTTGTTGGGGGCGAGCCTGAGCCATGCGGTGAATTGTTTTGCAGTGGGGAATTTTCTAATCCCATCTAATCCGACTTCTGCGATGAGAGCCATAATCAACCCTTCGCTTACCCCCTCAATCGCCATCAAGTCTATCCCTTCAAAATATTGGTAAGCAATTAAATTCATGTCGGTTTGGCTTACTGCGTTTTTATTTTTACGCTTGTGCTTTTTTTTTCAATGGTATGCTGTTTCTTATGGTCGTCCTTTTCGATGAATTCCTTCAGGAGCCGGTCGATCTGCAAATCCGTATCCATGATTTGTTGCTGGAGGTGTTTGTAGGAATCCCACTCTTGCTGCAAGGCAAAGAGATAATCTTTGCGCCCATTGAATTGCAGAGCTTTTGCGATTTCCTCCTCTGATTTTCGGCAATTGTAATGACGGAGTTTTGCCAATTCCTCTCCCCTGTACTCTCCGTTTAGAAAAGCTTCAATAATGCAAGATCCTGTAAGACCGACTATATCCCTTACCACAACCTCAAGCCTCATATTCATCAGTCGCAGATATTTTTGCATTCTCCTGGTGCATGATGCAGATTGCTTGAGCAGGTTTTGACGGTGTCTGGAATAGGTTCGTATGGTGTCCGTGTCCGAATCGGGTAAAAAGCTGGCACTCAAAAGCCCGAGAGAATGAAGTTTTTGAATCCATTGGCAATCTTTAATGTCTGTCTTTTTTCCTTTGATATTTTTGGTTTGTCTGCCATTAACCAAAATCACATCAAAACCTTGTCCCACCAAAGTTGAGAACAGATTTTGCCAATAAGTTCCGGTGGATTCCATGGCGATCGAGGTAACGCCATTCGAGTGTAACCAGTGGCACATTTCCAACTGGTCTTGGCTGTACACGCCAAATTCTTTTACATCCTCTGCATTTTGCCCTACTGCTACCCAATGGCTACGGCTTCCAATGTCTATTCCCGCAGCATTGGAATTTACCACTTCGAGTGAAATCTGCTTCTTAGTTTCCATGTCTCAATTTTTTCAATTAAACCAATAAAAAGCTCCAAGGACTGCACTTTGCTAAATTTGAAATTATTCTGAGCGGGATATCTGCTTATCGCAGACTCGCCATTAAAAACTAACGCCGTCTGAAGTATTACTACCAAAGACTTTTGTGCAATCTTACCTGAATTGCAGACGGGTTTTTAAACACCATTGCTTAAACCGGTCTTTTCAAGGAGCGATTACTAAGATAAGAACAAAGAATTTAAGATAGTAATATGAAGTACAGACTTTATCTCGTTAGCGGCTAAAAACAACTTCGTTTTCGAGTAGGGGAATTGCAGGTAACGGGAAAAGTATTTGCGAAGGGCGGGCTAAAAATCCCTGAAAGTTCTATAAAAACTGCACTAAGCAAAAACTTTTTCTGTTTTTGTAAAATTAATAAAAATTTAAAAACAGAAAAGTTTTTTGCGCCAAAAGTGGCAGAAAAGTTCAATCAACTCTCAACCCCGCATTTTGCCAATACTATGCTGGTTGTGGTGGTTGTTATTGCTTCGTTAATATTATATTTTGAGGATATATTATGGCTGGATCGAATGGTTTAAGTTTCAGTCCGGGTGTGTTTTTTATTGAAATTATTTTTATGTGGGTAGCATCTACATATTGTATTTTTACATCTACATATTTGTTTTTTGAGAGGTTGTAAAAACTCGGTTCAATAGTTTCTTGATTATTATCATCACCAAAATCAAAGATTGACCCTTTTTTGTCGCTATAATTCGTGTTAGAATACATTGTATTATCCTCAATTATATTATCATTTTTAACAAATTTATGAAAGCCAATTATTGCATCTGCTCTAACATCGTTTTCAATAGGGAGTTTTATATTCTCTTTCTTCAAAATGATTGTTAAAGATTGATTAGCATCACTGTACTTCCAGGTTCCTACAAATTTGTTCAAATTATTGTTAAGATAATTATCACCATTGTCAAATTCTTTACCATATTGAGCTGAACAGCTAAAACTAAAAAATAAGATTATTGTAGTTATGATATTTTTCATAATATTAATTAAATTTTAAGGGTATTTTTCTTCTATAATTTCATTTTTATTGTCTCCTTTTTTACTGGCAGAGCATTCTTCCGTATTTTCTGAGCCTTTCATTATTTTAAGACCAGTTTTGTTTAATTCTAGATAGTTTAAGAAATTATATTCATTGACAACAGGAATGTTTTGTTCAGATATTTTTCCTATTCTTTTGTACATATTTTTATATAATTCAAATCCTTTAACTAAAACACTATCCGCAAACGGAACGGAAAGGGGCTTTGCGAGTTGCGGGCTACTGCAACCGAAAGTGGAGAGGAACCGAGAGCTAGTAAAAACTTTTTCCATTTTTTAAAATTACAAAAAAACTAAAAAATGGAAATTTTTTTTTGCGGGTATTTTCTTAAAACTTTCCAAAATTTCCTTCAACCCCGCATCTTGCAAAACCCATGTTATCTGCAGGCGTTTTTTTAAGTGTTTGCTTTTAAAATATTAATCAGTTTATTAATGCTTTCTGGTTCAATGTTTTGTAAGTTGAAAGCATTTATTTGTCCATTAAATTTTGAAATAATTAATTCGTTATTTTGAAGATTGAAGTTACTTATTTCTTCGAATTTATAATTTTTACCCCAAGAATTATTTAGTTTTATCATAATTCCTTTTCTATTCCATTGCACATAATTCTTAAACCAAAACATTTTTGAAAAAATTACCATAAGAATGAAATAAGCAATGGCATTTGAATATTTCTCAATTCGAGGGTCAGAGTTATTAAAAATTTCTAAAAAATTCAGAAATATTAAAATTCCTGCTAAAATCATAAGAAAGAATTGTGCTTTATTACTCTTAAAATTTAATTGGTCGAATCTTATTTTCTTCATTTTATACGGTTTTTTTGGATACGCTTGCAGATAACGGAAAAAGTATTGGCGAAGTGTGGACTAAATGGAACGAAAAGTTCAATTTAGACTGAACGTAGCCGATGCTTTTTTCTTACACTAAATTACCCTTTTTTGTGGAATAAAAAAGCAGCGGCGGATAAATATTACAAAAAGTTCGACTTTCCTATTACCCCGCATTTTGCCAATACTATGTTATCTGCAGTTACATTTCTGTTCCTAAAGGCTTACTTTCCTCAAAATTGTCGATTTTATTTTTTTGTGCATTTATATCTTTAATTTTTTGCGAAAGTTCACTTTTAACTTCACGTTCCTTATTTTCCAAAATACTTTTAGAAAGTCTTGCTTTCCAGAGTCTATATAATATTACAATGTTTTGGTAATAATCATTATCATTTTTTCTTGATACACACAATGGGTAATACAAATTTTCTATAATGTTACAAAATGATTTTCCGACTGACAAATATGCAATTTTTTCATCAGCTATTTTATTAGTAAAGTATGTGCAAAATGTTTCTAAAGAATTTAAAGTGTTTAAATCATATACTACCAAATCATTATAGTTTTTAGAATAATCTTTATCTATTTTATTTGCGTTCGAAATTAATTCATTATAAAGAAAATTCTTAGTCTCAAATTTAACTCTTGCCAAATTTGACTCTTTAAATTTAATGTTAGATATATTTGCATAATTTACAATTGTTTCCATATAATAATTAATCTGTTCTGCAGAAAGTTTTATTGAATCTCTTAGAGAATTAATTACTAATTCATTTTTAGCTTCTTTCAATTGAATTTTAGTCAATTCAATTTGTTTTTTAGCCTGTAAAATTTGATATATTATCAAGAAACCCAAAATGGCTAAAATAGGTCCACTTGCAAAATTCAAATTTTCTAAAACTGATTTTTCATAGTCAAAAAATGTCATATTCTTGGTTTTGTAATTGCAGATAACGAGAGAGTATTTCTGTATGCGGGGCTAGGGATGACAAATCATCATACTGATAACCACCCTGAACAAAAATTTTCTCCGCTGACTAAATTACTAAAAAATTGGAAGCGGAGAAATTTTTTGTGGATTAGGGATAACAAATAGTTCTACTGCTAACATTCAACCCCGCATACAGAAATACAATGTTGGCTGAAGGCGTCTTATTTCACAGCAACATAAATTTCCACTTCAGAGTTTTCTCCATTTTGAGATTTGGCATCATATACTTCAAAATCGTAAGTGTATTTTCTATTAAGTTCTTCATCCTTTTCCCAAATCTCACTCCAAATTTTAATTACAGCATTTGGCATTTCGCCTTTTGCGATGAATTTTTGGAAATTTTCTTTGTCAAATTCACGTCCAAATAAACCATTTGGAATTTCATTTAGCGTTGAAACAGGAACACCAATAATTGTTGTGTAATCTTCGGTATAATTTTTTTTGTAGTCGGTGTAGATTGACAAGACTTCGTTAGAAATTTTGTTTGGTATTTTTTCAATAATATTTTCGGAATAAAATTGTTCCCAAAGTTTTCCTAAATCAGATTGAGATTGGTTGTTTTGATTGGAAGTTCTAACTTCGATTCCAATAATTTTAAATCCATTTGTCAAATCCATAATTTTATCTATTTACGGTTATTCAGATACGCTTGCAGCCAACGGTTGGGGTATTGCCGAAGGCGGGGATTTTTTGCACAAAAGTTCAATCGAAGAACGAATGTTGAGCCTTGCACAAATGTCCAATCGAAGCCATTCAGGCCCCGCTTTTGGCAATACCTTGTTATGTGCTGTGTTATTTATTTTTTATTAATTCAACTCTTCTATTTTGTGATTTTCCTTCTTCTGTATTATTGTCGGCAATAGGGTTATTTTGTCCAAAACCTTCTGATGAGAGTCTGTTTACATCAATACCACTTTTGATCAATTCTTTTTTTACTGTTTCTGCCCTTTGTTTAGAAAGGTCTAGATTGTGTTTTTCATCACCTGTATTATCCGTATATCCATTAATGGAAATTTTTAGCATTTTGTCTGTGTTAAGGGCTTTTGTGATTTCAGCAACTGCTTCTTTACCATCAGCTTTTAGAGTAGCTTTATCGGTATCGAAATTGATGTGCAGAACCGCTTTGCCTTTGTCATTTAAATCTTTTTGTATTTGATCTGCCTTCAACATTGAAATGGTTTGTTTAAATCCTTCCTTCTGCAAAATATTGATTTTTCCGACACCCGATGTAGCCGACAATTGAATGTAGACATCGCCTCCATCTGCTCTGCGAATAACATATGTTTTGATGTTCTCTCCGGCATAGCCAATTGAACCATCTTCTCCTAAATAAGTAGCTTGGGGGTGGTATTTTTCATATTCCTCGTTAGTGATAGTACCATCAAATATTTTCACGCCACCAATAGCTTTTATAGCTTCGTCGTAACTCTTCTCAAAAAAAGCAACCGACCAATCGTTGCTCTGATTCGATTTTGTCCAAACCCCTGTCTTCCAAACTTTTCCTTCAAGAGGTGTCATCACACCATCAATAGCAAAATATAGCTTATCAAATTTTCTTTCTATGGGTTTATTAAGTGCAACTAACCCTTCAGGAAAACTAAAAAAAGGAAAGTCGCCTAAATCTTTATCAGAAACAGGAATTGAATTTATATCGAATTTACCTGTACTATTGGGTTGTTCGTTTGTTGGTGTTTCAGATCTTACGGTGTCCTGATTGTCGGCTTTCTGAGTTTCGCCTCCGTTATTACACGAAAAGGTAATGATAGCTATCCCAATAATTGCAAATTTTTTCGCTGAATTTTTCATATTGTAAATATAGTTTTTTGGTGGTTGGTGTAAAACATAGCACATAACGAGAGAGTATTTCTGTATGCGGGGCTAAGAATGACAAATCTTCATACTGATAACCACATTGAACAAAAATTTTCTCCGCTGACTAAATTACTAAAAAATTGGAAGCGGAGAAATTTTTTGTGGCTGAAAATCACAAATAGTTCAACTGCTAAGATTCAACCCCGCATATAGAAATACAATGTTATACGACGGCAAAATTTACTAAAGTTTTTGTTTCAAAACCCACTTTTTTGTCGGTACAATCCATTCTTTATGCGGTTTATATAGAAATCCGTGTCCTAAGTTTTTGTCAACTTTAATTTGTTCAAATTTTGTAGTAAAGTTTTCTCTACTCTTCCAAAAGTTATAGTTCTTTCCTGCAATATTATCAGAATCATCATAAAAGCATAACACTTGTCCGTGAAATTTCCATTCGTTATGTTGTTCTTGGTAATCGTTATTACCTGCTAACAAAACATAATTAATTGGATTATGATTAATGTGTGAAATGTTGCTGGCGATAATTGCACCTTTAGAAGCACCAACTACAGTTATATTTCTTGCAGCAGTACCTTTTTTAATAAGACTGTCAATTTGTTTGGACACCTTATTTGCATAATTTAGATAATCAACATTTTCTGTGCGGACTTCGGCGATCACTTCAGAATTTGGAACTCTAAGAGCATTCACGATTTCATCAAATTCATATTTCCCGAATTCTTCACTTACAGCATTTTTTCCTTGAATTTCAATTATACGGCCGTGCAAATAATAAATATATTTTTTTGAATTGGTGTCGTTCGTTTTACAACTTAATGCAGTTAGTAAAATCAATAACAAATAGATCGATAATTTTTTCATAAGGTCTGATTTCATTTGCTGTCGTATAAAAGGGTATTTCTGAAGTGCGGAGCTTTTATTGACAAATAGTTCAAACAAATTCTGTAATGAGCAATACCATTTTCCTTTTGATAATGTACAAATTTATAGTAAAAGGAAAATGGTATTGCGTAAATTTTGTGAAATAGTTCTTATCGCAAGAATTTACTTCCGCATTTCATAAATACCATGTTATATGCTGTGCTTTTTGAGTAGTATGCTTGGAAATGTGCAGGAGAGGTGAGGGGAATTTATTCTTTTTTTGGCGGAGGGCAAAAGAGGGCAGGAAAATGCTCTTCCCGTATTTTTGCTATGGAAAGAGCAGGGTGAAATACGGGATGTGCTTTTTCCTTTACGGTGGATTTTCTTATTTGTTTTATCGACCACAATGAAAGAATGTAAAACCACGGCGTAATAATTGAACTCCACAATACTCCAACATAAAATCACATCGCAAGAATATAAGTTTGCATCGTACCAATATAAAAATAGAAAGCAAGAATATAATTTACGGATAGAATAATATTAAATGCGGATGTTAAAATATAACTTTCGTATACGAGAATATTGAATGCTGATGTAAGAATATAAAAGCATCCTACGAAAATACTGGATTAGGATTCCAAAATATTAAATGCGGATGCAAGAATGCAAAAATATCTGCTAAATATTTGGATCAGGATATTGATTAAAGAGTATCAATTATTTGAATGATGTTTAAATTTTCTAAAGTTGTTCTGTCGTCAATTTCTTTATTAAACCATTCTTCATTTCCAGTTTTTGCATTAGTGCCTTTTGTGGCAATAAACAATTTTTCAATGTAAAAATCTTGATTTTTGTAGAATATAGGTATCACAATTTTTCTAAATGCATTGTGATATTGATCTGAGTAAGTTATTTCTATATTGAAAGATTGACCATTTTTTGTTTTAGTATTGATAACTAAATTATCACATTCAAAATCTTTATTTAATACTTCTCGCCCATCTATCTCAGCACTGAAAGTGAAAGTAGAATCATTATTATTAGTTACAATTATTTTATCTACACTATTTTTCTGGTTAAGATTTAATTCATGAATTGATTTGTTTTCTTCAGTGTTTTCGGAAGTTTTTTCTTCCATATCTTCTTTTTCCATTAAGAAGTACTTTTGACACTCACGAGCATCACAACCAAAAATTTTTGTCTCTTTTCCATCAAATGTAGTTAAATAAGAACCTCCATTTATCTGTAAATCATAATTTCTTCCATTATAAGAAAAATTGTTGACATCAATGTTACAAGGCGTTTTCGGATATGTATAATGTAAGTCCTGTTCTGTTATTTCTGATGAAAGTTTTAATATTTGAGAAATGTCGTCATTACTCAATGACCAATTTCTTTCATGCTCATTTACTTTTTGTCCTGTGGAATACTGATTTTCGCATTTTGCAACGTGAATTTCTGATTTGGTTTTCGTAACAACTTTTTCTTCTTTATCCTGACCTTTACAGGTTATAAAAAACATTAAGATGGTTAATAAATAAAGTCTCATATTATAAATAATCTTTAATTGCGTTATAAACTATTTGCCCTTCTCCTTCTTCTTTTGCGGCTAAATGTTCGTGACAGTCAATATTTGTTTTGTCAAGGTCGTAATAATTTAAAAGTGCCTTTACTAAACATGCTACTGATTTTGCTTGTATATCAGTAAGGTTTTCCCAACCTGCTACTGGATTTTGTCCTTTCAAACCTAAAGTAGGTTTTCCATTTTTATCAATTGCATAACCAACAACTTCAATACCAACAGATTTTGAATTCCAACCTTTACAATGCCATGTTTTTTTATTTAAATTTGCTGTTTGTGTAATAATTCCATCTTTGCCTACAATAAAATGTGTGCCGTAGTGATCAATTCCTCCACTTTTGTTTTTTCTTCCACTTTTAAATGCTCTAATACAAGCTTCGGTTGTCCCTCCTGCTGTACGGTGTAAAATAATTTTTTGGACACTTGTTTTTGCATCGGAAAAATTATCATGTTCAATCACACTTACATGATTTTTGATAACTCTCGCATGATTAATAAATCCACTTTCAACAGGGTATGTTTCTGAACAAATACAAGAACTCAGTTCACTTGGACAAGTTGTATTTTCTTTTGGTTTTTCCTTTTTACTAAGACTACAACAATTTTGAGGATATTCAAACTTGTTTTTCAGAGCATTTACTGCATTTACTCTTTGATTATAACCTCTTATAGATGATGAACTTTTTGCATTTGGTTTATTTACCAATCTTGAGGTATCAAAAATACTATCCTTATCAGCAAATGGATTTATATTTCCTTTATCATTGAACTTCCAATACCATCCACTTGACATTGCAGCAATTTCAATATTTGTTGAAACTAATTTAGGATTTGGAACAACATTAAATCCTGAATTTTCTTGAAATTTGATGTAGTTTCCTTTTAATGTTAAGTGAATAAAGCCCCTTCCTCTATAAGGGTCATACCAAAGAGACTCTCTTTCATTACCCTCAACACTACGCATAAAAGCTCCTGTTTCATGATAACACTGAGCCAAAAAATGTATTTTCCTTATACAAGTAGTTATTTCGTAATTTTTAAATGTTTTATTTAAAACCTCTGCAAATTTTTCGTATGTTTTCTCACTAAATTTTTCATGTCCAATAGTAAACAAATTATCCTTGTTCCATTTATAAAAATTTTCTCCTGCATCATCATTAGTCGCTTTTCTCATTGCAACAACCATCTCTTTTAATTCTGTTGCAGAAATATCTCTATCACAGAAACAAGTACATTCTTTTTCTTCTTTTTTTTCTTTTGGCTGCTCCTGCACAACCGCAGGCGACCTACCTTCAGGTTTTTGTTGTGTTGGAAGTTGTTCTTTTTTAATTGTTCCCGGCGTTTCCCACCAATCCCAAAGTTCGTCCCATTTTTCTTCGATTTTATCCAAGATTCCTTTTTCCTCTTTTTTGGATTTGGGTTTGCTTTCCGCAGGAGAACCTTTTGCTTTTGGTGGTTGTTTTGGTTCTGTTTTCTTCGGTGGATTAATGGGTACTTTAGGATTGGGATTATCTACATCCACATTTTTCGTTGCATGTTTCTTGTTTTTGTAATATTCCACCGTTACATAAAACTCTAATTGTTTTACATCCACTTCTCCCTCCATTGCTTTTTTCATATAGGCTTCGGAAAGTGGGAACTCCACAACTGCAACTCCGTTTTTATCCACTCTTGCCTTTAAAGTTCGGATGGGTTTATTATTTGTGTTGTGTCCGCCTCCTTTTGCATCATCCTCCCAAAGTGTGAAGGTTAACTCTTTTAAAAACATATTTACGCAATAAGCTCTTGCTCTCAGTTTTTCCATAAAACTGAAAACACTTCCTTTTTTATCATCCACATAAAAAAGTTCTACTTTGTTTATTCTCGGGATTTTTGCAGTTTTCGGGGCAACAATTAATCCAGGTGGAGATTTTACTTCGGGATTATATACAAAAGCTTCTATTAAAAGTTTTTTTCCTAACCATTTTTCAGGAAAAGAAAAGGGTACTTTTTTTCCTGTTTTTTGAGGTCCTCTTAATTCCCTCCAATTTCCTGAGCTTTGTTGGGTATATAGTTTCCATTTTATTTCTTTTTCATTTTTTATCACAGTCCCCTGATAAAATGAAGAAACTTCATAGAAATTCTTTTCACCAACTTCTGGTGATGCATTTCCTGTTATCGATTTTACTCCTTTAGCCATCGTTTTGTGTTTTTATTCGTATTCATCATCATCGTTAAAACTGTCTTGAAACTCTTCAAAATTCACAATCGGATTGTTAACATGCATTTCTCTCGGGTCTGCATTTTTTATGTTTTGCTTGGATAACTCAGAAGTTTGTCCGTGTTGTATTACGGTTATTTTTCCTCCTGTTGCACACATCAATTGAGAAATTTCTGTGAGACAACTTTTGCCCATCACTTTTACTTTGTCATAGGTTTTTGTCCATTTTCCTGCGGGTGCAAATGCACAGGGATTTCCGTTTTTATCTAACGATTTATTTCAAAGAACGACTACTTTTGATAAAAGAAAAAGCACATAAAGTGCTTTTTTATTATTCTGTTTTTATTCTGCTTTTATGAACATAACCTTCTTTTCCTTCTTTGGTTTTAATTAGAAACCAATCGCCTGTATTATCTAAAACCTCAATATGTTCTCCTGATTTTATTTTTTGTAAAATTTCAGAAGTTGAGGTTTTATCTTTTCTGAGATTAGTATAACCATCAGAGTCTTGAATGAAATATTGTTTATTTTCATTTGAATTGTTTTCAATTCTGCACTTTTTATTTCTTTCGTTCTCTTCGGGAATTTCATTTATTTTATCACTCCAATTTGACTTCGTAATATCAATATTCTGTTTAACATCACAGATGTATTTTACTGCATTTTCAGAAACGTCAGACATTGTTTTGTAAATAATATTTCTGAGTATCCAATTATTATTTTGTGGAATAATATAATATTCTTTCTCATAATAACCCCTATCAGGAAAATAAGTTTTTACCATAAACCCTTTTTCATTTGTTATCGGATATATGCTTTCAATAATATTGCCTCCATCTTCAGAAAAATTGATGGTTTCTAAAACTAATTGATAATCGTTTTCTTTGTTTCCATAAAAGACAAACAAATCAGTGTTTTCTTGATAAGGTTTATTGCTAACGATTTTATCTAAAACCCCATCCTTATTTACATCAAAAGTTTTTATAAAAAAATTGTTATTATTTTCATATGTAGAAAAAGTACCTCTTTTTTTGTCTTCTGAAATGTTGTTTGAAAGCATTTTTTTTACAATAATTTTTTTTTCATTATCTAAATTTTTAAAAAATATAGCATCGAATATAGGACTTGGAGAACCATAAAAAAAATTAAGTACAGACTTAGCATCTTCATTATTTAAAGAGTTTATTAAATCATATTTATTCTCTTTTTTTATATAATTTACAGCACTTTTTCTAAAGTATTCAATTGCATCTGCATCCCATTTACCTTCTTTAGAAATACTGATAATTTGTGATTCATACTTTTTATATTTTGATTTTTGCAATAATGAAAACCAGTAATCAATATATTTATTAGCATCATTATATAATGGTTCTTGGGAATTTTTAACTTCATCCCAACCAAAAGTATCATTAAAAACTACAAATGTTTTAGGAAAGTTATTGAGAAATTCCGCTTCATTTTTACTTAAAAATGAAGCTTTTAGATCTTCTATTTTATTTGCTTTATTTTCTTCTTGCGAGTTTCCCTTACAAGATAATAGTACAAAAAAAAGTACCAACAAAAATTTATTCATATGCTTGAGTTATTATTATTTTAGATCCTTCAATTCCAATTTCTTCAACATAGTCAAATATCTCTTTCAATTTGGCTCTACTACCTCCAACAAAATCTTTTGATTTAGAAGATCCTGCTATTAAACAACCTTCAGTGTCATTAGCAGTATTTCCTGAATGAATTAATATTGCTCGTGATTTTGATACAACATCATTATATAATTTCAATCCTTTCTTTATTTTACTCCCAGAATGCCATTCTAAATTATATGTTCCAATTGGCACACGTTGTTCAATTCCTGACACTGTTGTATCTGGTCCTTTTTCTTCCAAAAAATAACCTTTAATGTCAGTATTATCAATAGTGAATTCTCCAATAGTAGAATTGCTAGTCTCCCATTTTCTTACAAGTCTTATTGTCACCTTATCATTAGGTGTTGAGCTGGTTTCATTTTTGGACGTTTTTTTATTAACACATTCTTGTGGATATTTGAAAATTGATTTCAAGGTAAATACATAATTCCGTCTTTCCTGAAGACCATTTGCACCTCCATTAACTAAATAACTTATTAAATCAACTTTATCATCATCTGCAATCAACCCCAAATTAACAGTACCATATTTCTTGATTTTATCATCCCCATCATTCCAAGTAATGGTCGTTTTCGGATAATCTGGATTTTGCGCCTTAACGTATGTTGGTGCATCAGATGGACCTCTCCAACGTCTTCCGACACTTAATACCTTTCCTTGTTTCCAATACCATCCAGCTGAATCACAAACAAGATCAAAATTGCTTGCTATCTGTCCATAATTAGAAATACAATCAACACCACTATAATGCTTATAAATTTTGTAATTAGATTCCCAAGTCAATTGCATTAGACCTCTACCAAAATATGGTTTATAGCTTTTTTTAGTAGCATACTCTAAAGTCGTTCTAAATCGATCTGTTTCATGATAAACTTGAGCAAGAAAATGTATTTTTCTTATGCATGTATTAATATCATATTCTCTAAAAAGATTGT
This sequence comes from Chryseobacterium taklimakanense, assembly GCF_900187185.1. Lineage (NCBI taxonomy): Bacteria > Pseudomonadati > Bacteroidota > Flavobacteriia > Flavobacteriales > Weeksellaceae > Chryseobacterium > Chryseobacterium taklimakanense. The sequence goes on along the minus strand of NZ_LT906465.1, from coordinate 129,977 downwards.
TAATCTTATTTCTTAATTTTTCAATTGTCCTGTCACTTATAGGCAAAGGACAATTGTAAGCAGCAAATAAATTATATCCACTATCTCTTTTAACTCCAGTCTCACTATCTCGCAAATCATGTATTATTTTTGTGAACTCTTCTGGAGTAAAATCTCTGTTACAAAAACAATCTCCTTTTTTTGATTCTTCTATTTTTTGTAATGGTGGTTCTTTGACAACAGCAGGCGACCTACCCTTCGGTTTTTGAACAGTTGGAGGTTGTTCTTTTTTAATTGTTCCTGGAATTTCCCACCAATCCCAAAGCTCGTCCCATTTTTCTTCTATTTTATCCAAAATTCCCTTTTCCTCTTTTTTGGATTTGGGTTTGTTTTCTGCAGGCGAACCTTTTGCTTTTGGCGGTTGTTTTGGTTCTGTTTTCTTCGGTGGATTAATGGGTACTTTAGGATTGGGATTATCTACATCCACATTTTTCGTTGCATGTTTCTTGTTTTTGTAATATTCCACCGTTACATAAAACTCTAATTGTTTTACATCCACTTCTCCTTCCATTGCTTTTTTCATCATCGCTTTGGATAGCGGAAATTCCACAACTGCAACTCCGTTTTTATCTACTCTGGCTTTTAGAGTGTCTATAGGTTTATTGTTCGTGTTGTGTCCGCCTCCTTTCACATCATCCTCCCAAAGTGTAAAAGTTAATTCTTTTAAAAACATATTTACGCAATAAGCTCTTGCTCTTAGTTTTTCCATGAAACTAAAAACACTTCCTTTTTTATCATCGACATAAAAAAGTTCCACTTTGTTTATTTTCGGGATTTTTGCAGATTTTGGAATCACTATTAATCCAGGCGGAGATTTAATTTCAGGATTATAAACAAAAGCTTCTATTAAAAGTTTTTACCCAACCATTTCTCGGGAAAAGAAAAGGGAACTTTTTTTTTTGCAGAGCTTCGCATCGGTGGGAAAAGTGGTGTTGTTCTCCTGAACGGTGGTGTCGGACAGCACGAAGTTCGATGTACTGGTCTTTGCATCGTGCATCCTTACGCTGTAGGAGAAGATTTTCTCAATCCCCTTTTCTCCAATTCTTTTCCTGAAGTGGACGAAGTTACTCGGGTCGCAGGGAAACTGGTGCTCAAAGAAAACCCTCCCACAAAAATACTGCATGTAGGGGTTCATGATCCAGGCGGAAGCAAGGGTCTCATCTCCCAAATTATAAAGGTGTTTCAGAAGCAGACAGCCCACCATAAAGCGAATCGGATGGCTCGGATTGCCCGTCTTGGAATATAGCGGGGAAAATTCTTTCTCAAAATAATCCCAATCTATCTTCTCGGAAAGTAGAACAAGTTCGTGTTTGTCATCAATAAAATCCACCAACATCGGGCGGAATAATTCTGGCTGCTTTTTTGGATTTTTCCCCAACATATTTGCAAGGTTTTAATGCTCCAAGATACGAAATCCTGCAAAGAAAAACAAGAAAAATTACAATTAATTTACTGATTGTCAGTCTGTTTGATGCTATTTTAAGGAGCGACTAATTAAATCTTGGAAGTTCGCTACATTTTTAGCGTGTCCTACTTCTGATGTTGATGACATAAATTTGTGTTTTTGGTTAATAATTGAAACAAATATAAGATTTATTTGTTTTCATTATCAAAAACCAAATAAAAAAAAGATATAGCATATTATTTTAATTAAACTTAATAATAAAGATTATACTTCTCCATTTCAACATCCAAAGATTCATCTAAATAATGCAACGAATCGGATTTAATTCTACCATCAAACGTTATATTATTTTCTGAGTAAGAAATTATGCATGGAGAATCATCTCTTAAAGGATTTGAAGGAAAATATTGTATCTGCCAAATTTTATTAGTTTTCTTATCAAAATAAGATAAACAGTTATATTTTCCGAAACCTTCTCCCGAAATGTTTCTGTAAAATTGAACAGAATCTATTTTGTCTTTTCCTTTATAAGTATATAAATTTATTTTTATATTTTTTTTATTTGGTAATCCTTCTTTTATCAATTTGATTGTAATATCTTTAGATAAAGAATAGGAATAATCTTTAAAATTAGAATAAACTTTCTGATATTTTTCATTTTGTTTTTTTAGTAAAAAAACTTCATTTCCAGCAACCAAAGTTTTGAAATAATCCTTTTTTGCCAATTCTGAATCGCCAAAGAAGATATTTGAAATTTGGTTTCCATGAGACAAAGTGTTTTTACTTTGTTTAGAACAAATACCAAAAAATATTACTAAAATTGCGAAAAATGTAAAAATGGTGTTTTTCATGATAAAATAATCATAATTTGTTTTTGTCTTTATTTCTTTACAAACTTTCCTTCGTTATCTATTACATATAAGTAATTTTCTTTATTTATATCTGGAGTATCTTTTTCTCCAACAATGTCTCCAGTCTCATTATACTCCAAACTGTTTATAGAGTATTTAACTAATTCTATGGTCTTATCTTTGTTTATGGAAAAAGTTCTATAATATTGGTTTTCAAATGCAAATCTGCAATCCAACAATAATTGATCTACTAATATTCCTTCCTTATAACTATTTAACTGAACGTTCAATATTTTAGAATCATTCTCTCCATAAGTATTATATATTATCAATTTACAAGAAATATTATTCTGAAAATTGAAGGTTTCTATTGAAAAATATTTGTCAGTTATTTTTGGTTTTATTTCAAAGTCATTTTCTTTTATCGGAAATAAAATCTCTTCTGAATTAAAATTAACCAGTTTTTTTTCGGGCACAGCAACGATGTAATTAGTAGAATCTGAATTAGTTTTATAATATTTTTTTACATCTTCATATGTATATGGTAGTTTATTTTCCACAGTCTTTAAATTTTCAGTTTTGTTATCTTTTTCGGAACTAGAATTATTTCTTTTTTGAGTATTTTCCTTGCACGAAATGAGCGTAAGAAGTATACCGATAATTATATTTTTCATTTTTTTATTTCTTTAAAGCTTGGTTTATATCCTTGTACATGTAGATGGTGGTGATGGTTTTTTGTGTTTTTAGGCAGATGATTAAGATAATTCACTTTCCCGTTTCTTTTATATGTCCATCCTAACATACTTTTCCATCCGAATTTATATAGTGCATCATTCCATTTATTTTGTCTAACATCATCAAGCATATCAGGATTAGCACTTATATCTAAACTTGTTCCATCCCCAAACATTAATTTTTTATCTTTTCTTAAATATTTAAAATCACCATTATTACCATTTATATGACTGACGCTTGGTTTTGAAGAACCGTCAGGATGACTAAACCCGTTACAACTAATATCATTGTAGTTAACTTCTAACATTGCTCCAAAAATACTTGCTAATGTCTTTTCATTTACATATTTTCTTGGAGAATCTACATTAAAAGTATACTGATAATTTTCTTTTTTATAACTTTTTTTAACTTTATCTAAATTGATTAGATTAACCTTGGTTCCTTTTACTCCCCCATATACTTGAGTAGGAATAATATCATACGTTCCTAATTCATGTAAACTACCTGATTTATCATGATAGATGTATGCATATTTTTTCTCATATCCTGATTTAATTGATTTTGGAATATGTTTTTCAATTTCGCCATTCGCATAGATATGATAGGTAACAATATCTTTAGCATCAGCTGGCTTATGATTATCACCGTGAAATCTGTCATACATGAAAAAGAAATTTTTCAATGTATTGTAATTGCTTTGTCTTATGGCCCAACCATTTGGCATTCCGGTTTCGGAATTTCGACCATTTAATAATACAGAAATCAATTCCAAATATTTATCTACATAAACAGCAAGCTCATTTAAAGATTTACCTAATGTCTCCTTTCCCCATTTTATAATTGCCGCTGATTTAGGATTATTCGTCATTTTTTTATTGACACTCCAAATCCAAGCACCACTATCGATACAGTAATGTACATTATTGGCTACTATTTCAGGTGTTTTAACAATACGTTGGTCACCTTTATAATCAGCGTAATCTTTATATGGACCTGGACTATCATAAGAATCTTCTCCTTCTTTCTTAACTCCAGTTAATTGCAATAACCCTCTACCTTTATAAACGCTTGTGCTGGAAGCGTATTTACTTTTTGTTTCTTCTGATAAAGCAAAAGTTCCTGTTTCTTCACAAACTTGCGCTAAAAAATGCATTTTCTGAGCACAAGTATTTATTTTGTATTTCTTAATTGCATTATTCAATTCTTTTGTTAATGTCCCAAAACTTTTATCACTAATATTACACTCTGCTCTTTTTCCTCCTTTTAGAGCTTGTCCTTCCCAAATTGTTTCAGTTCCTTTTAATAATTTTACAAGTTTTCTAACATCTTTTTCTTCAAAATCTCGATTGCAGAAACATTTTTCTTTCTCCTCTTTCTTTTCAGGTGGTTCTTGTACAATACTTACACTTCTACCTTCTGGTTTTTGTACAGTAGGTTGTTGTTCTTTTTTTATGGTTCCTGGGGTTTCCCACCAGTCCCAAAGTTCGTCCCATTTTTCCTCAATCTTATCCAAGATTCCTTTTTCTTCTTTCTTGGATTTAGGCTTGCTTTCAGCAGGTGAGCCTTTGGCTATCGGAGGTTGTTTTGGTTCTGTTTTCTTCGGTGGATTAATGGGTACTTTAGGATTGGGATTATCTACATCCACATTTTTCGTTGCATGTTTCTTGTTTTTGTAATATTCAACAGTTACATAAAACTCTAACTGTTTTACATCCACTTCTCCCTCCATCGCTTTTTTTATTATCGCTTTTGATAGTGGAAATTCCACAACTGCAACTCCGTTTTTATCTACTCTGGCTTTTAGAGTGTCTATAGGTTTATTGCTCGTATTGTGTCCTCCTCCTTTCACATCATCCTCCCAAAGAGTAAAAGTTAATTCTTTTAAAAACATATTTACGCAATAAGCTCTTGCTCTCAGTTTTTCCATAAAACTGAAAACACTTCCTTTTTTATCGTCCACATAAAAAAGTTCTACTTTGTTTATTCTCGGGATTTTTGCAGTTTTCGGTGTAACTATTAATCCAGGCGGAGATTTAATTTCAGGATTATAAACAAAAGCTTCTATTAAAAGTTTTTTACCCAACCATTTCTCGGGAAAAGAAAAGGGAACTTTTTTTCCTGTTTTTTGAGGTCCTCTTAATTCCCTCCAATTTCCTGAGCTTTGTTGGGTATATAATTTCCATTTTATTTCGTTTTCATTTTTTATCACTGTTCCCTGATAAAATGAAGAAACTTCATAGAAATTCTTTTCACCAACTTCTGGTGATGCATTTCCTGTTATTGATTTTACTCCTTTAGCCATCGTTTTGTGTTTTTATTCGTATTCATCATCATCGTTAAAACTGTCTTGAAACTCCTCAAAATTCACAATCGGATTATAGACATGCATTTCTCTCGGGTCTGCATTTTTTATGTTTTGCTTGGATAACTCAGAAGTTTGTCCGTGTTGCATTACGGTTATTTTTCCTCCTGTTGCACACATTAACTCAGAAATTTCTGTGAGACAACTTTTTCCCATTACTTTTACTTTATCATAAGTTTTTGTCCATTTTCCAGAAGGAGCAAATGCACAAGGGTTTCCATTTTTTACAGAACAATTTCCAAAAGGAACAGCAGGAGGATTAAACAGGATGTCATCTTCTGTAACAGCCAAATAATCAGCTTGTCCTTCTTCATCATTCCAATAATGTTTTTGGTGACTGCTTACTTTGAAATTAGGAAACTTAGTTCCTTTATCACACATTGCTTTTCCTTTTTGGATGATGAAGTGTTTGCTATCATGTTCTGAACTGGACATCTTTTATGTTTTTTATGAGTTCTAAATTACAAATTAGTTTTAGAAAACAATATATTTTTTGAAAAATGTCGTAAAACTACGATTGTGATGGGGTGGTGGAAAAATTAGCTCTTCCCGCACTGTAGTTGCAGGATTGGTGTTGGCAAATGCGGGATGTGCTAATACGCATTGGCAAAAAGCGGCTGGAAAAAAGAATAAATTTTGCGTTGGGAATGTAAAAATTTTCTGAAAATCTCCGCTATTTGTTTTGATTACAGATTTTTCATAGCATAGCATATAACGGAAAAAGTATTTGCGAAGGACGGGCTACTTTGCAGACAATTTCAAAGGAAAACCGAACCTGAGCAAAATGCTTTTTCAGATTTCTAAATTACGTAAAAAAGAAATATGAAAAGCATTTTTGCGACTATTGCTAACTGCATGCTCAAAGACAATATTCACCCCGTCTTTTGCCAATACACTGTTATGTGCAGGTAGAGTTTACATTTCGTTTAACACTTCAATTTCTTTACCCTTTTCAGGTTGTCCATCCAAAATTGGCATAGCCTTCATTATTAATTCTCTTACACCTGGATAGTTTAATGAATTATCGTGGTCTTCTTTTGTATTCCATAATTCAGTTACATAAACATCATTCTTATCTTCCTCACATTTTCCCACAATATAAAATTTTGAGCCCTCAGCGTTTGAAATTAATTTAGACGCATCTTTTAGAATTTCGGCAAGTTCGTCACGCTTTCCATCTTTAGCGGTTAGTTTTCCTTGAAGTAAGTACATATTTAATATTTTTAATTCGTGTTTCTTTTTTTACAATTTAATTTTTGTGCAGTTTTTTGAACTACTTGCACATAACGGAAAAAGTATTTGCGAAGGGCGGGCTAAATTTAACTGAAAGTTCAATTTCGACCGAACGAAGCAAATTGCTTTTTCAGATTACCAAATTACAAAAAAAAGTAATATGAAAAGCAAGTTGCGACTAAATGCATCGGGTTTTCTATTAACGATTCAATCCCGCCTTTTGCAAATACTATGTTGTGCGACGTTTTTTTAGCGCAATTCAGTGTCTTTAGCAACGTATGCGTCAAAAACTGTTCCTGCTTCAAATTTTGCACCTTTTCCTGGAATTAAAAGTCCAAGCGGTGTCAAAACAACTGCACTAGCAACAGCAACTGCTGCAGAACTTTTTAGATTTTTAGCGCTTTGTCCTGTTAATTTCACAACTTGTCCATTATCCAAATAAAGATATTCGATGTCAAATGCTAATTTTCCTTTTCTTCCTAAAACTCCACTTGCTCTTGCTTCAGTTACCGAGCCTAAAATTTTCGCACCTTGAGGAACAACAACTTGGTCAGCAATTACTAAAGGTTGATTCAAAATAAACTCAATTTGGTTTCCAACTTGCATTTTTCCACCACGAATTTCATTTTTTAGAGCTGCTTTAACAAGAGTTCCTTCCGGAAGAATTGTTTTTGAAGTAGTTGTTTGCTCAATATTTTGTGTCTGTGATTCAGTTTGAGTTTGAGCAAAAGTCAAGGTTGCAAATAAAATTGCAAAAGGGATAAAGATTTTTTTCATAGTTCTATAAAATATTATTTGATATTCAATTTGTTACGCGATTTTGGTAAAATGTCGCACAACGGAAAAAGTATTTGCGAAGGGCGGGCTAAATTTAACTGAAAGTTCAATTTCGACCGAACGAAGCAAATTGCTTTTTCAGATTACCAAATTACAAAAAAAGTAATATGAAAAGCAAGTTGCGACTAAATGCAAAAAGTCTTTCTATTGGCGATTCAACCCGCCTTTCGCAAATACAATGTTATGTGCAGGTAGAGTTTACATTTCGTTTAATACTTCAATTTCTTTACCCTTTTCAGGTTGTCCATCCAAAATTGGCATAGCCTTCATTATTAATTCTCTTACACCTGGATAGTTTAATGAATTATCGTGGTCTTCTTTTGTATTCCATAATTCAGTTACATAAACATCATTCTTATCTTCCTCACATTTTCCCACAATATAAAATTTTGAGCCCTCAGCGTTTGAAATTAATTTAGACGCATCTTTTAAAATTTCGGCAAGTTCGTCACGCTTTCCATCTTTAGCGGTTAGTTTTCCTTGAAGTAAGTACATATTTAATATTTTTAATTCGTGTTTCTTTTTTTACAATTTAATTTTTGTGCAGTTTTTTGAACTACTTGCACATAACGGAAAAAGTATTTGCGAAGGGCGGGCTAAATTTAACTGCAAGTTCAATTTCGACCGAACGAAGCAAATTGCTTTTTCAGATTGTTAAATTACAAAAAAATACAATATGAAAAGCAAGTTGCGACTAAATTCATCGGGTTTTTCTATTAACTATTCAACCCCGCCTTTTGCAAATACTATGTTATACGACGCTGTTATTTTTCAAGTTCTCTTTTTGTGTATTTTATTCCGAAATTGTTAGCATATTCTTCAATAGATTCTTCAAAACCAATTTGCTTTCGTCTTTTATTTACATTTTCGGAATCTTCAATTGGCCAAACAAAATATTCCCAACTTTCTTTTTGAGTCTCTGAATCAATAATTTTCTTTCCAGAAACTTGAGTTCCATAAATTTGTTTTTTACCCTGATACATTAACATTCTATCTTCCATCATTGCAACACTTGTCATTGAAAGTTCCCCCTTTTTTCCTGCTTCTTTTATAATTGGAAAATATTTTTCAATAATTGGTAATTCTGAATGCTGAACAACCAAAAAAACTGTTGAATTTAAAGGTGTCCCAACTAGAGATTTTCCTGGATATCCATACTCTTTAATAATTCCTTCAATTTTTATTAAGTTTAGACTGTCATTTTTAGAAATCTTATTCCATAATTGTTTCTCTGCTGTGTTCTCAAGTCCGTACTTTTTCTTTATTTCGCTCTTTTTATCTTTTGTGGTATTCCCATCTATTAATTGTCTAAGTTCTTGGTCAGAATTGTATATTTCGGCCAGGTCAGATTTGAGTTTATTTAAATTTGTTTTTGAAATTGAGCAAGATATAAATAATAGAAAAGAAAAAACTAAATATTTCATATGTGAATTTTGGTTACAGTGTCGTATAACGGAAAAAGTATTTGCGAAGGGCGGGCTAAATTTAACTGAAAGTTCAATTTCGACCGAACGGAGCGAATGCTTTTTCCACGGAACTAAATTACTAAAAAAATGTGGAGTGGAAAAGCAGGCGCAGCTGAATGTAACGGCTCTTCTATTATATATTCAACCCCGCCTTTTGCAAATACTATGTTGGCGGTAGTACTTATTTAACAACTTTATTTCTGGATTGAAAAGATAAACTCCTTTACTTTTTGTGTCATTTCTAACACTCAAAGTAAAAGAGTTAAACTTGAAAATGTTTTTTCTTATTTTTTTTCTACTGCAATTTTTAATAAGTCTAAACCTTGCTGATTGCTCTTTTCCATTTCTGCTTTTGCACCAAACAGCCACATAAAAAATGCGTCAACCAAACCTGATTCCAATTTAAAATCTTGTTTAACTTCTATACCGTTTGATGTTTCAGTAAAGTAATAGTCAAATGTAGGTTTTGCAACGAATGGCTTTTGAATATCACACTTCATTCTTATAAAATTTGGCTCTTCAATTTTTACGATTTCTTGATACCCCAAGTCTTTACCTTTATTACCCTCCCAATGGTATTGAGCACCAATCGCCCCGTCTGTTCCTCTAACTTCATACTTCTGCGTCGGGTCTTGTGCCAAAAATGGCGACCATTTCGGAAAGTTGCTCAAGTATTTTACCATATCAAAAGTTTCCTGTTTCGTTGAATTAATTTTAACTGTTTTGACAATTTGAATTGATTTCAAAACACTGGCTTTATATAAACCGAATCCGATGAACGCTGCAAGAGCGATTCCAATTATTGCGAATATCATTTTCTTGTTCATTTTAAAAAGTTTATAATTGATTCATTGGTAATATGTCTCTTACTTCCACTGTGCCACCCATAAAAAGTATTGGGCATTTTTTTGCAAGTTCTGCCGCAGATTCCATTGATTCGGCTTTTAAAACCATATTACCACCTATGGTTTGTCCATCGGCTATATGAACCCCGTCCTCTGTGTTTTGATTGGCATAAATCTTTTTTCCTTCAAAACCTAATTGGTGAGTGTTTACTAATTTTCCTTGCATAGCAATCCCACCAATAAATTCTCCCCAGTGTTTGTGCATTTCTTGTAGTTGCCCTTGGGTTGGCTCTTCGTTGCTCGGCTCATATCTGAACAGCAACATAAATTCTTTTAACTCGGTCATACTTTTAAGTTTTAAATTTAATGTTGGTGTAAATTTCAGCCAATCAATAAAAATAAATCTTGTCATATGACAAGATTTAGGGATTGTTTGCAATTTCTTTTCTAATCCTACTCAATGAAGTGTCCGTAATGCCCAAAAAAGTAGCAATATGCTTTAATGACACATTCTGCACGATGTGTGGTTTTTCTTTTAGAAGTTTTAAATAGCGGTTCTTTGCCTGGTCGGCTATTAAAGAGATACTATGTTCCTTTAGTGCAAAATAACTTCCCACCAAAAGACCACGTTGTTGCTCCCTAAAGTTCAAGATAGTATTGAACAATTCTTGAAAGTTATTAAAAGTAATCTCCCAACAAACTAAGTCTGTAAGAGCCTGAATGTTTTCTCTTGTCGGTGCAAAGAAAAACATAGATGGGTAATCGATTACGACATCTCCCGAGCCGTAGAGATTGAAAGTGATATCGTTTCCTTCAGTGTCTATAATATAAGAACGAATAAAACCACTTTCTATAAACCAATAGAATTTCTCTACCTGCCCTTCTTTTAGTAAGTAGTCGCCTTTTTGGAAAGTCACTTGTTTGTAGCGAGGTATTATTTCTTTCAATTCGTCTTTCGTTATGCCGCTGGATGCGAAAACTTTATTTAAGAAATGTTCTTCTGTCATTTTAGTAAAACATATTTTATAGGTGGATTCAAACATCTAACGCAACGGTTAGATTGGGTAAAATTATGATAAAGTTTTGATATCTTAAATAAAATATGGATAACTTTTTCAGCCTTTTTGGGCAAAAAGTTCCCCACATTTTATTTTCTTCGACAACAGCGTTGTTTTTCATTTTAATTGATTTAGGATGAACTGGTTAAAGACATCTTTTGGGGTTTGGTAGTCCAAAACTTTTCTGGGTCTCTCATTGAGTTCGTTTTGGACCTGTTTAATTTTTTTGTTGGTTATTTTATTGAAGTCCGTTCCTTTGGGGAAGTAGTCCCGCACTAAGCCGTTTGAGTTTTCATTGGTAGGTCTTTCCCAGGGCGAGTAGGGATGGGTAAAATAGACCTGTATCTTGGTGTTTTTGGTGAAGAGTTTATGTTCGCTCATTTCTGTCCCATTGTCGTAGGTAAGTGTTTTACGCATGGTTTTGGGAATTTTCAGGAGTTCCTTTTCGAAAGCTTTTCTCACCGTGGCTGCGTTCTTGTTTTTTAGGGGAACGATAATGATGGTTCTCGTGGATCTTTCGACGAGTGTCCCGATGCATGACTTGTGGTCTTTCCCGATGATAAGGTCGCCTTCCCAATGTCCGGGGATTTCCCTTCCAAGGACTTCTTCGGGTCTTTCGTCGATGGAGACACGGTCCTTAATTTTGGGTTCCAGGACGGCCCTTGTTTTAAAGTTTCCTCTGGATTTTCTTTCCTGCCGGAGCTGGGCAATAAGTTCCTTTTTAAGTTCACTTTTACAGTGTACATAGATGTAGAGATAAATGGCTTCGTGGGAGATATTCATGGCTTTGTCATTGGGGTAAAGTCTTTTCAAAGTAACGGATATTTGGTCTGGCGACCAGCGCAGGGCGAGCTTTTGGTGGATGAATTCCTTAAGTTTTGGATTGGAGGATATTTTTGTTTTTCCGTCCTTTCTGTACATCGACCTGCAGAATGCTTTTCTGTTGGCGTGGTCTGCCTTGTAGGAACAGTGTGCATAGCGGTTGGTTTTGAGTTCTCTTGCGATGGTGGATTTGGCTCTGTTTAATTTTTTGGCAATTTGCGAGACGGAGTATTTAAGATTCCTGAATTCTTCAATTTTCACCCTCTCGGCAAAGGTTAATCTTCTGTAATTTTTCATAGCGACAAACGTAAAATAAATAAGTTAATTTCTTTAACATTTGTTGCGTTAGATTATTGAACCGGCGATAGTATTACCGCCAACGGAAAAAGTATTTGCGAAGGGCGGGCTAAATTTAACTGCAAGTTCAATTTCGACCGAACGAAGCAAATTGCTTTTTCAGATTACCAAATTACAAAAAAAAGTAATATGAAAAGCAAGTTGCGACTAAATGCATCGGGTAGTGGTTTTATAGATTCAACCCCGCCTTTTGCAAATACTATGTTAGCGGAAGTTTTTTAACTTTACATTTTAATATTCGAAATGAACACTATACAAAAACTTTTCAAAATCTTGGATATTAGGTCAGAAAAGGAAATGCAAGAAGTCATTACACTTATAAAAATAATTATAAGAAAAGATAGACAAAAATTGTTAAAAAAGTTATCTAATGAAACATCTTACGAATATGATGATATTTTCAATAAAGTTGATATTGATTTAGCAGATTAATGGAATTCCCACTATAAAAGGTGCCATTCCGTTTGGATAATAATTTATAGAGTTTTCCAAATTTTTCAAAACTATTTGATCATTATTGTGTTCCTCCCACCATTTTTCATAACCACTAACTACATCATTAACGAAATTTTCCAAACTTAAATTTAAAGAATTATTGATCTTGTTATTATGTAAAATAATATTATTTTCATTTGGAATTTGAAATAATATTTTTTCAAAATTAGGATAATCGTGATTTAATTTTCCCTGATGTAATAACGCACATCTAATTTTGTAAATGTCTTCACCACTCACGAAACCATTATATTTTTGTGCACAATATCTGTCAAACCACTCCTTATACTTTGTTCCATTTGTTTGACCATTTTCAGATGTTAATGCAGAGCATATGTCTGGAATAATTAATGAGTTGTTTAATGCTGAATAGAAAAGTCTGTGTTTTAAAGCCAGTTTTAGTTCGTCAATTAGTATTTGCATATGTTTGTTTTTAAAATTTCCGCTAACACTCAAATATCTGTAATTTATATGTCTTTGCCCTTAAATAAAGGGGTTCATAACTTACTCTCTCTAATTGGTTCAACATAAGTTTAACATTTCAGAAAATACTGATATATTGGTAGATACCTTGTTTATTAATTTGTGCTAATCTACTAATTTCCTGAAAATAAGGCAAACGAGTGCAGTAATAGTTATGACTTGCCTTTGCCCAACCATTCTGCAGAAGCAGTTCATTCAGGCAGTCGCCGTTCGGCAGGATCACATAAGCCAACTCACGCATCCAAAAATCTAACTGATTGTTTTTTTCTGTGAGCAGCGTTACCCTTGTTCCCGGTGGTGCTACCTGCAGCACAAAATCCAAACTCATCATTCCATATTGAAGCAGTAAAGAGGCAGGAATACCGCTTTTCGCTTCATCCTCGCGCATCTTTCTTGATAAATGAACTTCCGGTGCATCCAATCCGTAAAGTCTTATTTCCTTGCTTTCTTTTGTGAATTCCTGTTTCACTTTTAAACTGTCACCGTCCAAAACTTCTTCCACAATCCAAAATGGTTGGACATGGATGTTTTTAATCTGAAAATATTTTGCGGACGGATTTCCTGTTGTGCTGCCTTCCATTTCGTTAAGGCTTGCACTGGTTGCATTGTATTTCATTGATTTACAGTTTTTTGTATATTGTTTTTATAAAGATAATCATTCATATTTGTATCTGTCTAGACAACAGTGTTTTTCTCTCTTTTTTAATTTCTAAAACTTAAAACAATGGCAAGACAAAAAGGCCTTATGAAATACGTCGGAACAATCGGTGACGTTAGGCATTTTAAAATCAAAGGTCAGGAAGGATTTTTCGCCGGTATGGTCGGCGGTCCAACTGCGCAGCAGGTGCACTCTGCACCGGAGTTCGAAAGAACACGCGAAAATATGAACGAATTTGGCGGTTGCGCCAAGGTAGGTAAATCGTTAAGAACGGCTCTCTCCGCTCTTATGGGAAAATTTACGGATCCACAGGTAACCGGTCGTTTAACTTCTATCATGAAAAAAATCAATCTGGAGGACGGAACCGAGGCCAGAGGTTACCGAAAAGTTGAAGTGTCCACTCAGAGGAATTATCTGCTTGGATTCGAATTCAACAAAAACCTTTCTATCTCCGGTATTTTTAATGCTCCTTACGACATCGAGCCGGATGCAGGAAGAACTTCTTCAGATTTTATCGTTGCAGCTTTTAATCCTGCTGATCTGATTACTGCTCCTTCAGGTGCAACTCATTTCAGACTGATTAACGCGATTTCGGTTCTTTCTGATTTTTCTTACAATCCGACCACAGGAACATACGAACCTGATGACATGGTGAACAATGAGCTGACCAACATCGCTTATTCGCCGTACATTCCGTTGAATGTTCCTTATGCAGGTGATACCATTACAGCAACACTTCCGGGTGCTCCTGTTTTGGACAATAAAGTTTCGGTGGTTCAGTGTATCGGAATTGAGTTTTTCCAGGAAGTCAACGGAAACCACTATCCGTTCGCGAGTGGAAACTGTCTCAAAATCGAGGAAGTTTTTTAGGAAAAATTCTTCAAAGGGCTTCCCAAATAGGGAAGCCTTTTTTGTTTCACTTTACTATTTCACAAAAACTTATTGCGTTATGAAAACAAAAATCATAAGAGTTGCAGAAGGCAAAAATTCTACACTCTCGCATTTATACATTGACGGTATTTTCCAGTGCTTTCTCCTGGAAGATAAAATCCGGGAAAAGAAAATCATGAAGCAGACCGCCATTCCGGAAGGAATTTTTAAACTTCGTTTGAATACCTGGGGTGGAATGAACAAAACGTATTTCCCAAAATACGGACCGATCCACAAAGGAATGATAGAGATTGCAGATCTTCCAACATTCAGCTCGGTTTACATTCATGTTGGAAATACTATTGAACATACGGCAGGATGTCCGCTTGTCGGACTGTCCTACATCAAAAAAGACGGTGATTTTCAGGTCCTACAGTCCGTGGATGCTTACAAACAGGTTTACAAAAAACTGTATGAAGCCGCTACCGGAAGGGATAATCAGATTGAAATTAAGAATATTTTCCAATTTTAAAATCCAATGACAATGCAAACAGAAATCACACTCAATGTTTTGTTTGGCTCGGTTTCTTCCGTTCTTCTGGCGATTGTCGCCTATTTTATCCGACAGTTGCACAGCGATTTTAAAAGCATGGAAAAAGATATTACGGAAGTCAAGACAATGGCTTTGCTTATCAAAACAGAATTCAAAAACAGTTACGATCTTCTGAATCAGAAAGTCGATTATCTGGAACACCGTGTATCAAAATTAGAGTTAAACCAATTTAAAAATCAGGATCATGAAACAGAGAAATCTTAACCTTATCAGCAGAATCCAGGAACCAACGCCAAAATGGTTCAGAATCGTCCGCAATATCGGACTGGCTTTGTCGGCTGTCGGTGGTGTTATTGCTACCGCTCCGGTTTCGCTTCCTGCGGGAATAGTCACTCTTGGAGGGTATTTGCTTTTGGGCGGTTCTATCATTGGCGCGGTGAGCCAGACGGCAGTAAGCGCGGAAGAATACGGCGACAGATCCCGAAAATCCGGTGGGAATACCGCCGAAAATTCCGCTGGAAGCACAGAAAAATAGCGCTTATCTTCAACGAAAATTATTCAGGCCTGTTCAAAAGACAGGCTTTTTCATTTGCTTACATTGTTCTGCATCGCTTCGTTTAAAAGGGCGAAATATGTATGCTTTATCCTGCTTACGAGGGTGAAATGAATGTGAATCCAGGTGCATACAAAAAATCAGGATTCAATACGGGGCGGAATGCTTAGGTCCAGTCAGGGAAAGAGCCCGTTATGCAGTCAGATTCAGCACTCCACACAGGGCGGAATGCTCGGATTCAGTCGGGGAAAGAGCCCGTTATGCGGTTAGTTTGGGTTGGCATCCGGCGGCTGGTCAGCGGGATTTTTTTCTGTAAGTCAGGCAATAAAAAAACTTCCCGAAGGAAGTTTTAAAATTTACATTGTTAAATAATAACGGCGGACTAATGAGTTCCGGAGTTCCTGGACTGCTGCCGCCTGCTGTTGGATTTTCTTCTCCAGTTCCCATGTGGCTTTGATTTTTAGCGTCATTTCTGGGTTTTGGATGGATTTTTCCATGGCAGGCTGGATGAAATTCCGCATCAGGATTTTGAGGTCACAGAGGCGAAGCATCTCGATGACGCTTCCGCAAAGGTGCGGATGAAAAAATCCGTGTTTCCAGAGGGCGTAAAAGGTCCAGTAGACCGTTTCCATCTGTTCGGGACTGCTGCAATAGATGATAAAGCAGTTCGGGCAAGGCTCCTGCAGTGGTTTTCCTGCATTTCTGCCGCGGTTCAGGATGAAAATTGCCATTTCAGGCGCAGACTGTTGCACATCGTAGGTGCGTACTTTGAAATTTTGCATAACTCGGGTTTTAAAAGTTATGCTCCGCTGAAAAATTTCTAAAAGAAAAAAAAGAAAAAAAGAAAGTGCTCCAACTGTGTGGAAGGAAAATGCGATGCAATATTTTTTTGCAAAAAGTATTGCCGTATTTTATTTCACGGAGATAGTTTTTGCAAAAAACCGCTTGCGGCTTGATATTGTCAGCGCATTTTCCTGACCATACAACTTTACTTTCTTTTTTTTTATTTTTTCTTGTGGCTGAATCTCCGATTGAGGCACCAAAAAAATTTTCTATTCAAAACTGATTTTCTATTTGCTTTCACTTTCAAGGCGATGGGAAGCAATGGAAAAAACAGTGATATGACGGTGCGAGGGCTCGCAGCAACGGCATATGACTGTGCGCGGTGACGGAGGTGTATAGACGCCTGGAATGAATGGGTTCAAAAATTCCCAGAAGGGAAAGGCGGCTATATACCGGAGGAACTTGGACGAGTGGTGGCAAACCGGGGAAACAGACTCGCAGAAAAATGGTGTTTGCCGAAACAGTCAATTAGCGATAAATGTCAAACAAAGGACTGCCTGAAAAAGCGGCTGGAAAGACAGCGGTATGGAGGGCAGAAAGAAAATGCTTTTCGGTGGCGTTTTCAGCACGCGCCACAAACACACTACAACTCTTAGCCTATGAAACTAAAGTGTTTGTGGTGTGTGCTGAAAATATGGGAATGGAAAAAGCAATTTTGCGAATGGGCTGGTTTATTTTTGCTTTGGAATTCGCGAAATGCGTAAAGCATTTTCTTCTGCCTGGAATACTGCTGTTGTAAGCTCCCCCGAAAACAGTACGGTTTAAAAGTATAAAATAATTAACTTTAAATCGTTATTAAGACAATGAAAAAGAGCACATTCAGTCCTGCAAAGATTGCAGGTGTTTTAAAGGAGTTTGCCGGCGGCCGCAGTGCCGAGGAATTGGCAAGGGAAAATGGCATCAGTACAGCAACTTTATATAAGTGGCGCCAGAAGTACAATGGCATGGAAGCCAGTGAACTCAAACGGGTGAAAGAGCTGGAAGAAGAAAATGCCCGGCTCAAGCGGATGTACGCAAACCTCGCGATGGAACTTGACGTTGCAAAATACATTATCGAAAAAAAGCTCTAAAGCCTTGTCGGAAACGGGAGATTGTCATGGAGATCCATGAGCTCCGTCCGAAGGATTCCGGCAAGGCTTTACGTGTACTTAAATTAAGCAGAAGCAGTTTTCATTACCGCTCACTGAAAGATGATTCTACGGTGATGATGGAGCTTGAACAACTTACACAGAGCCATCCGAGAGAAGGTTTCTGGAAGTACTATTACCGGCTGCGCAACCGTGGCAAAAAAAATCAATCATAAGCGGCTACACAGGATTTATAAGGAAATGAAACTTCCTTTGCGGCGCAAGGTAAAGAAACGGCTCCCTGCCAGAGTAAAATCGCCCCTGGAGGTTCCGGAGACATTTACTCACACGTGGAGTATAGATTTTATGAGTGACGTACTTGCCAGTGGCAGAAAGTTCCGCAGTTTTAATGTGATTGATGATTACAACAGGGAAATTCTTCACATTGAGGCTGATTACAGTTTGAAAAGTTCGCGGGTAATCTGGATACTGAACCATCTGGTGAACCGCTACGGCAAGCCCGAGAAAATACGCATGGATAATGGACCGGAGTTTATAGCAAATATTGCTGAAGTTTGGAGCAGGGTAAATGAGATCAACTTTGCTTATATCCAACCGGGGAAACCTACACAGAATGCCTACATTGAACGCTTCAACAAAACCTACAGGAATCAGATCCTGGATGCATATATTTTTGAAAGTTTGGATGAAGTAAGAAGTGTTACCCAGGAATGGGTAAGAGATTACAATTACGAACGCCCCCATGACTCATTGGGTGGTCTATCGCCGGTGATGTGGAAAAATGGACAGCAATCCCAGGCTAAGGCAAGCACTTTTCCTGCCCACTTTTCTACATCCGACAACAACAGCAGTAAAAAATCAAGAAAAAATTCTACTTTTGAAGTGTACTGAAAATGGGGAGCTTACACTGTGCGCGGTGACGAAACTGAAAACACGGCTTGACCGTGTTTTGAGTGAAGGAACTTGGCAAATCCCGAAACTCTCTGCACCATTTTTCTGCATCCTATTTTGGGGTGGAGGGGATATGAAGGTTTTCAATCGGAGGACTGACCGTGTAAATTATGACTGCACTGGCGGCTGGAAGGCGTTGGAGCAAAAGGGCTGTGCCCGTTGCACGGAAAGCATTTTACATAATCTCAAATTATAGGCGCCTTTGGCTTTCTGACGGAA
Organism: Chryseobacterium taklimakanense; assembly: GCF_900187185.1. Classification (NCBI taxonomy): domain Bacteria; kingdom Pseudomonadati; phylum Bacteroidota; class Flavobacteriia; order Flavobacteriales; family Weeksellaceae; genus Chryseobacterium; species Chryseobacterium taklimakanense. Next base: position 111,254 of record NZ_LT906465.1, on the reverse strand, counting down.
TTTTGGCGGTGTATAGCATTTGGCTTTTCAGCGGTTTGGCACACCGACATTATGGAGGAAGTCCCCGTTTGCGGCTGCCGCGCGTATAATTTCGATTATGTAACTTGCTGTGGTAGAGCGGAGATTTTAGTACTGACAGTTTGTATTTAATTCTAAAATTACGAGACGGTGTCGCGTATTTCTAAAAGCAAAAGAGGTAATTAATCTCCCCAAAAGGAAATTCTTCTCCCGTTATTAAAAAGTTCGGGGTTATCGTGAATGTTACCAATTACTTCTAAAGAATAATGGGGTGAATCAAAAGAGGAAGTTCCGTCCTGGTGATCAAGATAGAATTTTCCATTTTCATAAATCACTTTTTCATTTTCTGAAAAATTGTTTGGTGCATCGCCGTAAGTAACCTTTACGATATCATCAACAAAAATCATTCTTTCATTTATATCCTGTATTCCTGTTGGTATTCGTTCTAACTTATTCATATTTTATAAAACTAATATTATTGGGTGGGGTTGGCAAAATATACAGCAAAGGAATGAGCAATCCCAAGCGTTGTGAAGCAACGAGCAGGGTTGAGAAATGACGACCTGGATATTTTTTAGGTCAGAAAAATTTTGATTTTACGTTCCCATTATGCAATAATTATTACAGTATACCTTCAAATAAAATCTTCTCAATATCTATCTGGGTCTATATTCTTTCATCATGGAATACCCAATTATTTTTATATTGGTACTTTTTTTTGATAATCTCTATGACCTCTTTAATGATGAGGAAATGAAGACTGATTTAGCGAATAAAATTGGAAAAATAGTTGAGATTTCAACATCTGTTAAACTAAAATAAAATAAAAGCAGGACTCATTAAATTTTGACTCCTGCTTTCAATTTTATGCAATTCCTTCAAAAAATGTTTTGATGAATTTTTCCCCTTCAATAATCCGGTCATCCAAATCTTCATTTTCAGAAAATTTATTAATTTTTAAGCAATAGTTTTCATCTAATATTTTGTGAGCAATCAGGGAATCTAAATATTCTGCTGTTTTTGCGCTAAAATTTTCTTCTATATAGTATCCGTCATTATTTGCTCTTAATCGAACCGAAATATTCTTCTTCGTTAGGATTAAAGGCTCACCATAAATCCCAAGTGTTACTTTCGTATTGAAACGCTGCTGAAGTACATATAAATACGGACTCCAATGAGAGCCACCTAAAGATGTTTTTCTCATTACATCATATTTCAAATGAAAGTGATCTTCGGACCAATATAAAAACCCTTCCAAATTGATATCAAACATATCATAAACAATGTAATAATATATCCAATCCTTAGGTTTTGATATTTCATTTTCATACTGCATTTTATAATTAACTACTATATCTGCTATATCCGTAGCCGGATTCGCTGACAAACGGTCAATCAAAAGGTGAACTGAATTTTTGATTTTATCAAAATGCTGTCTTCTGTTGCTTGGTGTGAGTAGTTCCCTCCAACTTGATTCGTTACGCGTTCCAACTCTCCATCTCCAACTGTAAAGTTGCGAATAATCGGCAGTTATGAGTAATGCGTGACTCAAAGTTTTATAATCAACTCCATCTGAAAATAATTTTCTGAAATTATCTGCATAAAATTCAAATCTATCATCAAAGTCAAAAACAGAAAGTGCGCCTCGCAGAAGTCTATGATCTTCTGTTTTGTGCATTACTTCCTTTAAATGCGGTTTTTGAATTAAGACTTCGCTTTTCAGATTTTCTTCGGCAATCTGACGGGTATTAAATTTAGAATCCGGATTTATTATTCCTGTTTTTATTAGCAAATCTGCATCTGAAACTAAATACCCTAAATTATCAATACGGACTGTATCTTCAGAATTCGCAATTAGATTTCGCAGTATTCTCAATCTCTTATTAAAATCTTCTGTACCATAAACTATGTGCTGTAAGTATGCGTACAGCATCAACTGTTCCCCTAAAGAGAAAGGGTTTGTATGTTCCTGTGGGTTATAAACCGCGGCACATTTTCGAAGTAAGTCAATCTCCGGTTTATCGAAAAACAACCTTACTTTTTCCTGACTGAAATCCGCTTCCTGTAGATAAAACAAATCAGAAAAATAAATATCAGGATTGCAGAGAGCATCTAATGCATCAAATAAGAATCTAACATTTTCGGGATTTTTATAAAGGTTATCATTTAGCAACTGATCCTTAATATCGGTCCGTTCAATATTGTTTTTAAGAAGTAAAATATCAGAAATGTAATTATAAAACCTTAAAAATGCCCGGTCTGCAAGTTTTGCAAGGTCAGGTTCCTGTAAATCTTTATGCATATCCCAAAAAAGATCGGACCATTTTTGATCTACATCATTTTTAAATTTACTTACAAATTCTGGCGGAATTACTTCAGTGAACTGAGACTTAAAATATTCAAACTCGGTAAGTTCTTTTCCTCTTGAATTCATCTTGATATAAAGATCATCCGGTAGTCCTAATTTCTCCATAGGTAAAAGGTGAAACACAATTTTAGGATTTTCGCTAATCAAAAAATCTAATGATAAATGCGTATCGTAAAACTTCTCTTCTAATGCCTGAAGAACCGTAAGCATCGATGATATAGTGGGATCATTATGCCACGCTGTAAAAAACCAAGGCTGATCTACAATGAGTTTCTTGATGTCTGAAAAACCTTTACCCGGATTAAAATCAACTAATTTTTTACAGAAAACATTTGAACTGTGGCGTGTTTCATAACTGAATTTTTGCAGAACCGGTCTTAATTCTTCTAAGCGTTCTTCTCTGGATGCAAGAAACCAATGCAACAAAAAAAGTGTTGTAAGACGCTGCTGTCCATCTAAAGGAATAAAATGCTTTGTCAATACCTTTTCTTCATTTTCATAAATCTTGGTATATCCGTAAATAAAATCAAGTTCCATTTTATCATTATCGGAAAGCAAAGTCTTTTTGATTGAATCAATAAATCTGTTTCTAATGGCAGGAACTTTTCCTGTTTCCCTTCCCTGTGCATAATCACGCTGGATGATAGGAATAACTATTTTGAATTCTTTTATTAAATTATAAAAACTGATGGTCATAAAATATTAGTTTAAAACAGATTGATTTTTTATGTAAGGAGCAAGAACTTTTTTTATTTCTTCAACATAAGATTCACGATCGCTGTGCCCCCAAAAATAGTATTGTTGTGAAGAATTTGTGTCATTATAATATTTTAGAAAAACTCTTTTAGTACATACTGGAATATATGCACCTTCTTTATCCATTGAGATAATTGCTCTTCTTTTTACTTCAAAAACAGAATTGTTGAGTGCGGCATTTTCATTATGGCCTAACAGTGCAAGATTAGCAATATTGTGGGGATCATTAATCTGCTGTTCATTCTTTTCAGAAAACTTTTCTATAATCTTCTTTGCTAGTCCTTCAAATACTTCATAAGTCAGTTTATCGTCGTTAAAGAGTTTCACTTCATCAAGTAACTTTTGCATTTCTATTTGTTCTGCTGCATCTGAAGTTTCTGTAATAACGTCTTCCATCAATTTTGTGTGATAACTTAGCCATTTTTGCCACTGCTCTTTCTTATTTCGGTCTAAAGATTCAGAATTTTGCGCGTGGATGTGTTCTAAACTCCAATGTTGATTTTTGTGAAACCTAAATGGATAAAATTCTGTTATTTTTTCATTAGTCCGAATTGACTCTATATTAAAAAGCATCAACACTTTCTCAATCTTTTTATAATCTCCTGCTGTACTGTATGAGAGTTTTTCAAAATCGCTATCTATACTTGCAGAAATTCTTCTGTTGATTTCTTCCTCAAATGTTGATTTCGGTGAGTTTACAGAAAGGTCAATTAAAGTCTTCAAATCATATCCATTGGTTATTAAAAACCCTGTTTTATGGTATAAATTTTTACTCTTGTACCACTCGAACAAAGTGTAATAATACCTTTCTACTGATAACCACAAGTCCCAAAGACTGCTGTTTTCTTTTTTCGACTCATTTACAAAATAAATGAAGGTATAAAGAGGATCAATTTCGTTTGTTCTCTTTTTAGAAATAATGTCAAAAAGCAATTCAATTTTTGTTGCATATTTTTCCATTTTAGAATTGGTAACAAATGACCAAAAATTTTCATCATTCAGTTGTTGCTCGATGATATCCCAAAACTGAGAAATGACAATTTTCTTTCTGTTTGCTTCGTCCGGAAGGTCTTCTTTGAAACTTGAAGATGAAAGAAATATCGCTTTTATCAATTCTGCATTTGTTAATGGAATTTTTCCCATATTCAGTCGGTTGAATAAATCGACGCTATCAACGCTCTCTTCTACACTATACCAAATGACCTGTACTGACTTTTTATCTTCTTTTCTCCCCAAGAGTGTCTTTAGAAAATCATCTTTATCCGAGCGGTTTAACTGTCTGTTTTCATCTCTGAACCAATTTTGAACAGTTTTATATGCTTCAGCAATATGGAAAAAATCGATATTTGATTTATCATCTTTAATATCTTTCAGGAATTCCTGACTTTTAGGGCGTGTTTCATAACGAAGTGAATAAATTTCTTTAGCGTAGTCTTCTTTAAGCGAATCCACTTTGAGAAAATCTTTCATCAAATAGTGTAAAATGATATAAATTGTTGTAAGTCGTTGCTGACCATCAATTACTTCGTAGCCAACAATACTTTCCTGATTTTCAGTCCAAGTTTTTGGCTTCACAACAACTGGCTGCAAGCAGTAAAAATCTTTATCATTAATATTTGATGATTTGCTGAATGCATAAATGTCTTCCAAGAGATCAGTAACGTGGTGCTCTGTCCAACGGTAACCACGCTGATAATACGGTATGTAAAAGTGACGGTCTAAAAGATCGTTGATACTTAATAGTTCTATTTCGTTGTTCATTAATAATAGTTTTATTCAGGTTTAAAATAATAGTTAAATAGTTTTTTGTTACAGAACGGCCATTACATTTTCAATATCGAGATTTATTTTGAGACAGTATTTTAGAAGGGCAATGTTTCATCATCTTCATATTCAAAATCTTCATTTGTTGAGTCTTCTTCAGGCAAAATTAAATCCCAATAGTTATTCATCAGATGATGCACTGAATGGGTGTAATACAGTTCACTTAGTTTGAATTTCAAATTTCTGTTTACAAAATAGCCCTGTAAAAAATTGCATTCATAATCAAATTCATAGAAGCCGTAGGGAAAGATTTCTTTGCATTCATGTAGCCACGGAATTATTTTATCAGCGGTTACAACATTAAATGCAGAAAAGTTCAGAAATAATTCTTTTGCAACTTTTTCCTTTTCAAAAAAATCACGTACGTATTTTACGGCTGAAACAAACTTTCTTACTTCTTCATAATATTTGTAATATTTATCTGTAAAAATATTTTCAATGGTGTCAAATTTTTCATATTTGCGTAGCCAAAGCTGGTAAAAAGATGCAGACAGAATACCTTCATTTGCTATTTCCTCTTTAATTTCTTTAACTCCTTTATCGCATTCAGACATTTCCTGATAGTTCTTGTATGTGGGTTTCCAATCATATTTTTCATCGGTATAAAAATACGGTGCAATCCAGGTATTCACTACTTCTATGCCTTCCGTTTTGAATGAGGAGCAGGAGCAAATATCACTGTAATCATCTTCATTTTCTTCAAAAATCAAACTCAGGCAGCACTCGCCATCAGGATTGACAAATGAAACACCTTTTCTGCCTTTGTAACAGTTAGTGCATTCACCGGGGTAAACTTTGAAGCCCAGTTCGGTTTCAGGATATTCTTTTATATTTTCAAAAAACTCTTTATATCTTTCAATAAACAATTCTTTTGAAACATCGCTGTAATTTTGGCCATCATTCAGCAGCACCTCCAGCATATCTGCGTTAAGTGTTCTGAATGATTCTATTATTAACTGTTTTTTGTTCAAAGTGCAATACCTTATTTAATTAAATGTAATTTGATTATGATTAACTGTTAATCAAAACAGCCAACAGCAAGAAACTCTAAACTGTTGTTCTTACAAGCAGGACAAAAGTTATTTTCTGGCTGTAATTTCAAATTAAAATGGTCAATAGTTCTTTTAGTGCCCCTCTTCTCCGATAATTCACTATCCGTATAAAAAATATGGTGGGGAAATTTGCTTCTCTGCTTTATGTTAATCATTTCGATCTGGGAACTTCCATTTTTAATTGCCGGTACCATTGCTACTTTCATAAAGTCCATCATTCCTGCGCCGTAAAACAGGTCTTTGGATTGGTAACCACATTTGCATTTTGCTTTCATAATAGTGCCCATTTATTTAAAATATTTAGTATATGGTTTTGATTTTTAGTATTTTAATATTTTGACCACCAAAAATTAGATGGTTTTTGGCCGTCATACTTTCTGTAATACTGCTCTTTTTCTTCATTGGAAGGCTCATAACTTTCACATTTATATATCAAACACATCAATTCAAAAAAATATTTAACATCCTCTAATCCGCAGGACACTTTGCAATAAGTAAACCTTTATAGTTTTGTATTAACTCATCTGCAACACGATTGATTTCACTTATCGGCTATAAATTTGAGGCCTCATAGTCTGCAGGTATTTTGAAACCATCCTTTTCCTATGCCGGATTAAATCATGTCCCCATTTATCGAAAATTGAATAACATTCCACTTCCGAATTTGTATAGTCATTATATTTTTCGGTAAAACCTATTCCAACTTTAAGAATAAATAAATTGGAAAAAATATTTCGGTCGTGAAAATCAAATTTACTGCTACGATTTACTTTACCGTTATCTATTACTTTAAATGATGATTCAGCAGGTAGAATTTCATCAAGAAAATCAATAATTGCACGAATATCTCTAGCATAAGATATATTGGATCGGCGATTGTTGTCAAATTCCTCTGTAATTGTAAAAACTTCAAGATTTCGTAGTGATTCTTCCTCTGCAATTTTATTGATTATAAAAAGAAATGGTCTTTCAAGATTTTCCACTTTTCCTGATTTATAGTAATCCGCAAATATGTATGGATCTAAAACTGTTAGTTTTTCCAAATGGTTTTTTACTAATGAGGAATTAGCAATTTTTAGTTTATCCCAATCTTTTTGGCTATTCAAAATAAATCCAAAAGACAAATCTCTTTTAAACTGAATGATTTTTTCTTCATAATCAGAAATAGTAAAAACAATAATATTAGCCATTTTAAGTAGCGATTTATCAATTGTTTCTGCAGTAAAAAATAATGATAGTTGGTTTTCAGGAGTACATGCTAAATCTTTTTCTATATTTTCAGAAAGAATAAATTTACGGGAATCCCCACTTATTCCGTAGCGTAAACGCAATTCAGATTTGGAAAATTCTTCTGTTGTATTTGTGCCTTCCTGAATAATTTCTATTTCGCTATAACTATTTAGCAGCGAATCTAAAAACTGATCTGCAACTGAAATATATGAAGGCTTAGATAAGAAAGCGCTTAGAAATTCTTTACTAAAAAATACTTTCATGATCAATTCATCTGTTCACGGTTAATATTTGATAAATTGAACTGTAGCCTTACCGCTTCATCATAAAAGCCGGGTCCGAAATCTTCAGTAAGACTACCATTATGGTTGATTTCAATCTCAATAACCTTTGGATTTTCCGGAGCAACACTTTTATCATCATTAAAGTAGTAAATCATGGATTTGTCCGTAGATATTTTTCCTTGCGCAGTAAGTAACTGAAGTTTACGGATTAGGTATTCGCTATGCGTTTCCAAAACAATTTCTTGATCCGGGAACATTTCAGTAGCGAGTACAAAAATATCTGCGAGCAGTGACTGATAATTTGGGTGGAGATTTGCTTCAGGTTCCTCGATGAAAATTGGTGAACCGCCCAACTCAATTCGCATTAAAATAGGCAACAACATGGAAAAACCGTAGCCCAATTCTAATAAACTCTGCTGCTTTTCTTTATTTTTTATTAGTAAATCAGCTATACCTATTCCATTTAGTAACTGCACCTGCTGAATGATAACTTCTGAAGGAAAGCCTAAAATTTTCATAGCTTTTTCAATGAAAGTACCACTTTTGAATTGCGGCTTAGTCTCGAAAATTTTAGGAGTCTTCTTGTCTAGATTACTATAATCAATTAAGATCTGATAATTTGGATTATCAATTGATTTAAATTGAAGACCGCGATCTATTGTAATAAATTCTACTTGTTTTAATTTGTTATCAAATTTTCTGAGCACAGCAAGTAATTCATTACAAAATGTGTTGCCATTTTCTTCAAAGTCCTGCATCCAATTTATGTATTTCTCCGAAAATATTAGTTTGTAGGAACGAGATGGAATTATCTCTATATTCATTTCTGGAAACTCTTCTTTGAAATACTTTTCAATTTTCCAACGAATGTTTTCAAGTGCGGACAAGAGATTTTCTTTTTCTGTTTTGAAGGGATCGTTAACATTAATTTCTTCACCTTGTAAACTAAGAATCTTATCGTAATATTTGGCGGTAAATTTTTCCATATCAAGATAAACATCAAATAAAGCGTATGGGGTTTCTTCCAAAATCAATCTTTCAATCTCATTACATAAAGCATTGGCTGACAAAAGGTTTTCCTGAGATTTCACCTCTCGATATGAAGTTTTTTTGTTTTCAAAATCAATGTTTAAAACTGTTTTTTTAATAAGCTCGGGATAAGTTACATTTTCAATTTCTTTATAATTATCAAAAGTTATTTCAGGATATTTTGAGAAATCAAATGGAAATTGATTTAAAGGAGTATAAGTCACATTAGTTTTATCTGACAAACCTATTGGTATTAGAGATATTCCTTTGAGAAAAATATCGACGATGTTTTGATAGTAAATTTTTTTATCATACACTTGATTATCAACTAACAATAATGGACGATCTTGATACAAGATTTTATATTGAAATATTTTGTTATCAGCATAACCAATGCGCAACTCTGTATTTACAAAAAAGGGAATTTTAAATTCCGTGCCAACCACAAAATATTTGTCGTTAGAATCGTAATTAACGGCATTTTCAAACGAGTTAATCCTATGATCGCCTTTTGAAAAATCCAAATTGTTAACATTATTTTTCAACAGCATGAATAATTTTGCCAATGCACTTTTTCCTGCGTTATTTGGTCCTGTAAGAACTGTAATCGGGCGAATGTTAAAGTTTGTTGTTTCTTTGAATATGCGGAAATTTTTGAGAGATATTTTCATTGTACTTGCTGTATTTTAATTTGAGTTGTTGACTTGATCTATTAAGGGTGTTATTTTATTATGAAAGCTTTCATTACCATAATTAAGGATGATCAGGTTCTGTTTTGCTCTTGTTATTCCTGTATATATCAATTCATTAAAAGTACTTTCCATGTGTTCAGGAACATTTTCAATAATCAGGTAGACAAGATCCGCTTCCCAACCTTTAAAACTGTGAATTGTTGAAATCTTGATTGTACCACTGTTCATCCAAAAATGAATTTTTTTATTATCACGAATTAACTTCATGAGAGAGGGTGCTGCATTCTTTACATACTTTGCAATGAAGGAAGATAATGCTGTTTGATTTTGAGCATAGTAGTTGTCAAAAATTTCTGAAGTAATTTTACTATTTCTGCACAGGTGCTGATATCTCGCATTAAAAAATTCAGGAGATTCATCTGCAAGATTTTTACAAATCAGCAGCGAAGCCAATTCCCGAAAACCACGAGTGAGATTGTATTCATTATATAGTTTTATCAATTCAAGCCCCTTGCGAATACAGTGTGTTCGCATTGTTTTTATCGGTACTTGCTCAGAATTCATTCCGGATGTTAAAAGCATTTCGGATGTTTCAAACATTGTATTCGTTTTTTCGCCTGAACGGTAACGATAGTGAGCATCGAAATCTTTTAAAAGCCTTATTTGAGTTCCTAAAACCGTAATATCATTTGGATGAATACCTTTGTTAATACTGTTTTCATGAATAATTGTATATAAACTCGGAATACTGTTTGCCGACGGCAAAAACATGTAACTTAATGTTCCTGACAGATCATCTTTTTCTGAAAATAAGCCACCATCACTGTTGCTCGCTTTAAAAGATACGTGTTCATCTGTTTCATATTTTTCTGCAAGGAATTCGCGCTGAAAATTTAAAGCCAACTCTTTAATTTTTGTTCTTGACCGATAAGATGTTTTCAGTTCTGAGGGACGACCAATAATGTTGACCGACATACTCTTGTTCACCACTTCATTGCCATAGATATTTTGCTTCTCGTCACCAAAAACCATATAGTAGCCGTTTGCAGATAAAAAATAATCTTTAATAATATTCATCCACGTTGATTTATAGTCCTGAATTTCATCAATTAAGATTGCGTCGAACTTTCTAAATTGGTCTTTATATTGCTCAAATAATGCGATATTTGAGTAGTAATTCTGCTCAAAATAATTCTCAATTTGTTCTGCTGAATAAGAGTCAAAATTTTCAGGAACTGCTACATCCACACCTACGCCATTCAATACATCATTAATGAAAACATGATAATTCAAAATTGTAAACGCTCCCCACGGAAATTCCTCACGAACCTCACTAATTTTGTCTTTCAAATAATTCTTTAGCGTAACGTTGAAGGAAAGGATAAGCACATCTCCATTTGTTCTTTTATGTAATTCTACAGCGCGTCCTGCCAAAACTGTGGTTTTTCCTGAACCTACAACCCCTTTTACCCTAATTTCTTTTCTATCCTGGTCATAAATCAACCTTTGCTGTTCCTGATTATACATTGGGACAATTCCATCAGTCTTCTGATGTAATGGTGGATTTAGGAATCTTTTAATTCTCTCATAAAGTTCATCTGGAAAGTAAGAAGTCATTTGACCTTTTCCTAAATGACGGCGACGCAATGCACTATTAAAATTATCTTTTGTCAGCCCATCTCTGCCGAATAGCAAAATATTGAAAGTAAGGAATTTACTATAATTTTTATCCGAAGAAAATTGATTTACAATAAAATCTTCAAGATCGGACTGTGTGGCATTGTGAAAATATAAAGCACAAGAAATCATGTTTGCATTTCTAATATCGGATATCTTTTGTTCTAACAGATTCTCTATATGCAGATCAAATAAGTTATTCTTATACTTTAGAACCTGAGTAATAGGTGATTTGATTACTGCGTTCCCTGTTGAACTTTTTACTTTCCAGTTCTTAGTTTTGTGGTCAATATCATAATGTTTTAGAACATAATCCTTAACTTCGATTATTAACATACCCTGACCTTTTTTCATCACAACAACATCCGGTCTGTCTCCGTTCATATAAGGATTAAAGAAGACATCATACGAATCATCCAAATTATCACGAAGAAAATAAAGCAAATGAAGTTCACCCGGCTCAGGTTTTACTTTGCCTTGCAAAATTTTTTCTATTTCAGGATAAAAAATTGCCATTCCTTTATAATTTACTTAATAAAATCCCCACAACCAGACCCAAAATTATCAAAATCAGATAAAGCCAGATATTTGTTTTTTTTCTTGAGCGAATATCTTCTTTCAAAGAAGAGTTTTCAAGAGAAATTATATCTAATTTTGCTGATAAAGAGGCGGTTTCAGATCTGACTGCTTCTTTAATATTTTTTTCATGCAAGGACGCTATTTCTGATTTATATTTTTCCATTTCTTCAGCCTGCATTTTCATTTGTTTATGAACAGTTTCAGTCTGTTTTGAAATTTGTTTTGCCGAATCTTCCTGGAGTTTTTCGAATTCTTTGTTTTTATTCCCAAGCTGTTCTGACAGTGTTTTTACCTGTTCTTCAAATTGTTTGGTGACATCTTTTTTGACTTCTTCGATGAGAAGAGCACGGGAGTTTGATTTTTCTTCTACGAGTTTATTTACTATGACATGCAGACTTGCTCCGTAATCGTGTGGTAAGTGAAAACGGCGGTCTGAAAGTTTGTCTAACAGGGTTTCATCTACCGTGTGTCCCAGAGCGGTAACCGTGAGTGCGGGCAAATCAATAAATTTTTCTGCCAGTGCCAAATCGTTGAACACTTCGAAACTTTGGCGGTCGCCACCACCACGGACTAAAGCAATAATATCAAAATCACCTGAGGAAACATTGTTCAATTGGCTAATGATGGAGGTTGTGGAAGTAATGTTGCAGGTGAAATCTGTGATTTCAAATTCAGTAGAAGATACATCCAAGCCTTCTGAAAAATCTCTCTGCACAATAGCATTATGGCCATAAATATTGGCAATCCTGATCTTTTGACCGGAAAGTATTTTTTCGCGGATTAAGGTTTGGAGGTCCACAGAATCTTTTTCTAACTTTTTCTGAATGAGGTCATATCTTTTCAGATCGTCTTCAGAGATGGTTTTTTCCTCCTGGGCAATGATTTCGTCTACGACAAAAACAAGGTCAATGCTTGAGTTGCGTAATCTTTTTTCTATATATCCGCGCAAGGTGTAAATTTCATTATTTACAATCTGAGAACGGAGCAAGCCAGGCATTTTCACACCGATAGATACATTGTCACTTTCGGAAAATAAAAAGTCGTAATAGTAGTTTACATACGCCTTGCCACCGCCGTAGGAATATCTGCCTTTCAGGTAAATTAAATTTACCGTGGCAGGAAGTTTCAGGGCATTGTTGAAAATGCCTATTACTGAGGTTGGGGAGTAAACCTGATATTTATCCGATATGTTCGGTTGTGTTATTTCCAATTTTGCTCAGTTTTAAAATAGTCCTGAATTGCTGATACTTTCTCAGGTAGGTTATCATTAAGTGTCATCGCTAAATAAAATGAAGCTCTTGAGAGGCCAACATACATAAATTTGAGAAACATTTCATCCGAAACATCGGATCTTAAAATATTATCCACATTGTGAAAAAATGCGGCTTCGAACTCCAACCCCTTGATTTTATCAATGGAAAAAACCCTCACAGTATCTTTATTTCCTAATACCTCACCATCTTTACAGGCTTTCACATTAATACCAACATCAGAAAGCTCATCAAAATCTCCCAGTTTTTTAGCGCATCGCTCCACATCTTGTTCTAAAGGGACAAAAATCGCAATAGATGGTATGAAACTATAGGCTGCGCGTATTTCTAAAATACGATTTACAATCCACTGCAATTTTTCGTCCTCATCATCTGAAATCAACAAAAGCGGTACAGGTTCCATATCTGACGGTGAAATGAATGATTTATATACTGCTTCCTGCTTATTTACCCCTTTATAAATTATCTGTGCCAACGCAAGTAAAGTTTGACTTTGGCGATAGGAAATTTCAAGGTCATAAATTTCTGTGTCCTTAAAAAATTTTCTGTAGTCGTCCCATGATTTCAGACCATCTTTTGTCAATTTTTGCATCATATCACCAGAGAGCGTGACAGAATTAAAATCAGGATTGTTGAATGACGACATACAAAGTAAATCTATCAGGCGAAAATCGGTTGCCTCATCTATACCTATCACCGCCTTACAATATTGACGAAAAGTTTCAACAAAAGGATGATTAGTATTGTTGTATAATAATCTATGGTTTTTTGCCAACAAATTATTCAATTTATTAATGAACATGATTATAAATGCCTGTTCATCAACATGGAGCCTGATATTGTTTTCTTTAACAAGTTTTTCGAGCAGCGAAAAATTCCACAAAACAGATTGTGATGCGATTTCCGATCTTCTAAATTTTTTGTAGGCGGAAGGAATTTCCTGATAGATATTTACCATTATCCCTTTGGTTAGCCTCTCAAAATATTTTCTGAAAAATGCAATCTCACCAATTTTGTCTCCATTTACCACTTCCTGGGATTCCGGTATTTTTTCGAGATATTTTTTATCTCTTCCAGTTAACTTAGTGATATTGTCAAATTTCTTAAGTGCATTCTTTCGCACCAAAGATTTAATGACGGCAATTAACTTCAAATCGGTATCTGCAGGATTTTCTTCAACGGTTTCCTCAAAATTTTCTCTATCAATATCCTCGTCTTCGTCCTGTTCATTATCGGTTTCAGTAAGATTTTCACTAGCAATCATTTTTACCAATTCCTGATAACGAGCAGTATCTTTCTTCACCTCAGTCAGTACTATTGCAGCTGCTCTCTGTATCATCTTATTGAAATCATCTGCAACAGATTTTGATAAATCCTGATACTTTTCCTGCAGGTTAAGAAATAACAGCATAAACCCTGGTATATCTATATCTGCATTGCCGACAGAATCTCTTTTTATAGTGTTGCCAACATCTTTCCAAGAAAACAGAGAAATATCAAGATTTTTAATCTTATCAAGTTTTTGTTTCTGCAGACTTATGAAGTATTTTTCAAATTTTGATATTAACTCCTGAAGTTTTGCTGCGTCCTCTGGCAGCATCGTGATATCTTGGTCCCTTTTATAAAATAAAAAAGGCTTTTTCTTTACGGAATCTGACAATTTAAATTCTAAAAACAGGTATGGTTTATAATCCTGCCAAACCCTTACAGTATCATCATTTGCAAGCAACTCCTCCTTAACCATACTGTTGTTAAGAAAAAGCTTAAGAAGCTCATTTGGTGTAAAGAAAATCCAGCTTTTTTTCTGATCAAAAAGCACCTGTCTTTGTGCAGAGCTAATATTTGTAAACTCCTCTATAGTCTGCGACGTTAAGAATTTTATCCGCTGAATAAGGGAAGTTGTTTTTCCTGTACCGGGACCGCCGTTTATGATGAGATTACCATTAAAAATTTTGGAACTTTTCACTTTGTCCTGCACGGGATCCAGAATTGGTTGGTATCTTAATTCGGCATGAGTACGAATAAAGTTCTTGGCTGAAGCCAATTTTTCATCAAATTGTTTTCTTTTTAAGTCCAGTTCTAAAATTAATTTATCTACCGCTTCCTGATTTTCCTTATTTTTTGCCTCCTCTATCGCTTTTTCATCTTTTTCTAAAGATTTTTTCAGCTCAAGAATTTCCGAAATCAGCTGATAGGCATATTTTCTTGAATCAGACGCAATATTGATCTTTATATTTTCAGCTACCGCACTAGGACTAGGATCATAAGTAGCACGATTGAAAATTTCAATAATTTTTTCACCATTTGGAGACCGGTAAGCGTGGGATCCTTCATTGTTCTGTATTAGGATACTAGCCAGATACGAATGTTTCGGGACGGTAAAGCCATCTTTAGAGTACGGTTTTGCATCAACAAAAGCGGTGTTCGCTATAGGATTTCCAAACCAATCTTTACTGGTTTTCACATTGCCTTCACTGTTGATTAGCCAAAACTGCTGCTCAGTACCATCATAAAGCACCTTGCATCTTCCCACGGCATTATTGAGGGTTTCTGAGGCGAATTCTAACTGGCGGTGCCTGTCAATTGCCTTTGCAATATCGAAAATAGATTCTTTCATTATAGCGTAATTTTTTTATCTGTTTAATCCGCATACTGCGCCATTAAATATTCAAAACCGGTGGTGGTTGTAATTGCATTGTGCGGAATCAGTGCGTATTTCCAAGGTTTGCCACCATTTTCGGCGTTGTATTTTGAGGCGTATTTACAAAATTCCAAGGCGGCCTCTTTTTTCGCCAAAACATCAGGATCGGTCATTTTGCCTGATTCTTTTGGTTCTACCATATAGATTGCATCATCGGTTTCTACAATGAAATCCGGTTCATAGCGTTTGCCCGTATTGCTCCAATAGATTCTGAACTGACTTGGTGCAGGTCGAAGCCATTTAACAACTTTGGAATCACTTTCCAGAATGAAGGCAAAGTCTTTTTCTGTGCCCGAATCAAATTTATATTCAAAATGACAGGCTTTTTCAAAACCGCGGTAAACATATCTCGGAACTAATGAAACCGGCGAAATGGTATCTCTGTAATCTCTGTAGCCCGATTCTGTAAGGGCAGTATAGTTATGCGGTTCAATCTTGGTGAACGGCAATACATCCGGCTCTACAAACTCGGGCGTGGTAACCGTAAAATTGGCGCGCATCTGATGGTATATTTTTTCAGCAATGGCCGGTTTGAACTGCCTTACGGTAAGACTCAGTTTGCTTTTGTCATCCAGGTTGTTTTCCAAAGCGTCCACTGCCTGCTGTGCCAATTTATAAAGCAGGTCAGCATTTGAATCATAATCTATTTCCGGATAATTGAGGAGTTCGCTGATGATGAGTTTTACCGGATTGGATTTAATACCGCTGTCCTCAACCCCAATTTCTTCCACTTTTCTGTCCTGTAAATTCATTCTGATAATCTGCTGATCAAGTGCGCGGTAATTGAAATCATCGGTTACTAAATCGAAGTCTGAAAAGTATGCCTCTACTTCGCCGCGAGCCAATACCATTCTTGGAATTTCAATGATATTTTCTTTATAAGAATTAATAATGCTTTCATATTGTGCTCTTGCTTCTGCCACAATCTGTTCTGAAAACATATTTAACTGTCCTTTATTCAGGTTTTCTTCAATTTTCTGAATGACTTCTTTTTTTACTTCTTCTTTTGTAAGGTCATCCACTTTCTTTACGAGGGAAGATTTATTGAATGATGGCAACACGGTGAGAATGGCTTTCTTGGCATCTACCACCGTCTGCGCTTTTTGTTTTTCTACCGGATTGGTAATGGCTTCTACTTTTTTTTGTTCTTCCTGAACGGTTTTATCTACGGTAGAAACCGAAGTAATGACTTCTGTTTTTGGCTGCAACTGTCCTTCATCCAGTTCAATGAAAGTGAATTTATTCAGGATAGATTTCGGATCGTTGGCTTCTTCAATAACGGCATCAAAATTATCGTGAGCAATAACGGTGAGTTTGTCCACAGATTCCACTCCGGTTCTTTTACCGTCATAAGGCAAGCGCAAACCCCGACCAATGGTTTGCTCAATTAATATTTTAGCATTTGCCGCCCTTAAAGGAACGATCGTATAGAGATTAGAAACATCCCAACCTTCTTTCAACATATTGACGTGGATGACAATTTCAACCTGATTTTCAGGATTTTCGAGTGATACAAAAAGACTTTCAATTTCTTCATCCTTGCGTGTTACGCTGTGTATGGCGATTACTTTGCCAATGTATTCGCCTTCGTAAAACTCTGATGAATTGATATAATCATAGGTTTCTTCGGCGTGCTCTATATTTTTACAAACTACAAGAATAAACGGTTTAACCTGTTTTACTTCGTTGTTGCGGGAATATAAGTCGAGTTCGTTTTTGGTTTGGCGATGCACAGAAACGGCATCTTCCAGTTTAATGCGGTCCACATCTGCATCGGAAAGACTGCCTTTTACAAAGTTTTTCCTTTTTGCTATGGCAGGATTTTTCACAAACTCGCCATCTGCCAATGCCTGCGCGAGATTGTATTCGTAAACGATATTCTGAAAAACATTTCCTTTTTCGTCTGTTGGTGTGGCGGTAAGTTCCAAGCCAAGAACGGGTTTCAGTTCGTTAATGGCATTTTTGGAAGCATCAGCGTGGTAGCGGTGCGCTTCGTCCATTAAAATCACCAAGTCGTTAATACCGGTAAGATAATCCCAATACGATTGTCCCAAATATTCTGAAAGCCGTTTGATTTTCGGTGCTAAAGCGACGCCGCCTTTTTTTGTTCCCTTATTATCTGAATTGAATTTTGAGATATTGAAAATATTGATGCGGATTTCGTTTTCATCAAACAGATTTCCCTGCTGATTGTAGTTGTCGCCGGTAATGATGACCGGACGGTTGTGCACAAACTCCGAAATGCCATTGAACACATATTTTGCATAACCCGGATCACCGAAATCTTTAATGAGTTTTTCGTAAATGGTAAGGTTGGGCGCTAATACAAAGAAATTCTTAATGCCTTTGTTTATAGCGAGATAAGCAATACAGGCACCCATTAATCTTGTTTTGCCAACACCCGTAGCAATGGAAAATGCCAGTGAAGGAAAATCGCGCTGAAAGTTTTTGACAAACGGATAATGCTCCTGCACTTTTGCGAGTTCCTCCTTTAGGAAAGCGGTGGCTTCTTCCGGGTTTTCGGGTTGTTTTTTCAGGGTGAGTTTATCGGCTAACTGTGCGACTACATCCAGGGAATCCTGTAAAGGTTTGCGCAGGGAAAGGCGCTGTTTGATGTAATTGGCTGTATTGTCCATTGGTTGGTGGTTATTGGTTGATGGTTGATGGTTTATTTTTTACACCCCGCCCTTCGGGCACCCCTCTGAAAGAGGGGAATAAATTCCTAAATTTTAGAAAATTTTTGCTTCCAAGGGAATTTTGATTAATCAAATAAGGTGGTTTGCGTATCGGTGTTGGATTGGTCGTTGAGTTCCTGAATGGTTATTTCAGGCTCTTCGGTTTCTTCAGCGGTTTCTTCGGTGGGAAGATTTACGATATTGAAACTGTAATCGTCTTTGCCAAACTCGCATCGGTTCAGCAACATCTGCGGTATTTTTTTTACAGAAATGTTTGGGAAGCGATTTTTACATTCTTTCTGAAATGCCTTGCAGCAGATCAGCAACGATTCTCCGGGCAGCATATCATCGTGAATGCTTTCCAGGGATTCTGCGGTGAGGAACTGCGTAGTGGTATAGATGAAATCCTGCTCGGAAGAGCGGCCCTGTTTCCAGAATTTGGTATCATCGGGCTGATATTTGAAGCCCTCCTGTTTTGCCATTGCTGCAGCGAGCATATCGGCATTGTAGTTTTCAGAAATAACCCAGTTATCAAATTTATCTTTTTGCAGCAGACTTGGCGCAAGGGTGTAGAATTTGAAACCGCCGCCACCTTGCCAGTTTACGGCTTTGGAAATGCCGCCCTGTTCGCCATCTACTACGGCTTTAAGACGCGGATAACAATGAGTTTTGGCGTGTTCGCCCAATTCTACGCCAATATATTTTCTGCCCATTTTGTGAGCGACTGCGGCAGTTGTGCCAGAACCGAGGAAGGAATCTAGGACGATGTCACCTTCAACTGTGGTCAACTCTAGAATTTTACTAATTAGACCTTCTGGTTTTGGATAATCAAAAGATTTTGCATTTCCAAAAATTGATTTTATTTCATCTCCTGCTGTTTTATTAGTGCCAACATCTGTCAATATTGATCTTAAAACCTGTCCCGAAGGCATATAAACCTTATGATGCAAAGACCAACCGTTTCTTCCTTGCGATAATCTTACAGTTCCATTTTCTAATCCTGTTAGTATAGTGTCTTTAGATTTTTGAGAATTCATTCTCAGAATTGTTCCATCAGGACAGTCAATTTCAATAGGTATAGGATTTTGTAGCCCATCTCTCGCTAAAGTATCCCAATAAAATCTGCCATTTTCATCCTTTTCTTTATATCTTTTCAAATATTCTTCTGATTGAGAAACTTTCCATTTACTATGAATCTCTTTGCTCTTAAACTTAGCATAAACTAAAACATAATCGTGGTCAATTGCAAAAAATCTTGAATCATTACCACCTCCTTTTCTTTTTTGCCAAATTAGATCACCTATATAATTTTCCCTTCCAAAAATTTCATCGCAAATTAATTTGCAATAAGCCTGTTCATTTTCATCAAGATTAATAAAAATAACTCCATCTTTTTTTAAAAGTTTATATAATATCTTTAATCTTAAATACATAAGGTTTAGCCAAATTGAATGCTCTATACCATCATCATAATATTCAAATGCTTGTCCCGTGTTATACGGCGGATCGATGTAGATGCACTTTATTTTTCCTGCGTAGTCCTGCTCCAGAGCTTTCAGCGCGAGCAGGTTGTCGCCGTGTATGAGCATATTTCCGGTATCGGGATCGCCATAGGAATATTCGGGGTTTTCTATGAGTATGCGTGGTTCCAGTTTTGGTTCTTCACCTTTGCCAATCCAGGTGAGTTCGAGTTTCTGAAGGTTTTTGTTGGCCATATTTTTTTATTGTAAAAATGTACAATGTAAAAAGTACAATGTACTTGGTTGGTGGTTAATGGTTATTGGTTGTTTGCGTTTTATAAAATATCTTTTGTATCAATTATAAATTGTTTGGTGTTTTTAATTTTGCGCTGAACGTCTTCGTGGTCAATACCTTTATTATCCAATGCAAAAACGTAATCTACCATATTTAAGGTATTTTTTAAAGATTCCTCATTTAGTGATCCTTGCTTTAATTTAAATACTTTGGAAGGACGTGGTTCGTTCTTTTTTAACGGCACCTCATAATCTAGCATATACTTTTGAATAAGCGATTTACCTTCTTCAAATTTTTCCAGATCACCAAGCACAGATTCATCAATTATGGTTCCTGCCCAATCCTGACTTTCTGCAATGTCGTGTGCATACACCAACCCTTTTCCATAAAGACACTGGACTGTATAAGAACCTCCTTCCGGATTATCATTTCTACCTGAAACAAATCTCACATTACCTTTTACAACTGCTCCACGAAGCGGAAAATTATAGCCAATCTCTTTCCAATTGAATTCATAAGCCACTTCAATGAGTTCAGCCAACGATTCTTCCGATAAATCATTTGTCCAGAATAAAATGGTATCTGAAATATTGAGTGTATTCAATTTTGATTTGGAAGTATCTGCATAGATAACCCCTCCACGAGGCGGATGATAATTTCCTCTTGCAATACAAATTTCAATATCTCTAAAAATATGGCCCATTCTTCTCATCAATATTTCATCTTCATTATTGAGTATAAACTGTTTGAAGCCCATAAAATCAAAATATGCGAGGTAAACTTCTTTCATAGTGGTTTTTTAATAATTTCAATTTAGGCAGTTTGAAGTATTTTTTTGTTGGTTTATGATCTCTCAAGCGACTAAAAGATGTCTAAAGATGTCTAATTTTTTTGAATAAAAAGACCGATAAAACAGGCTTTTTTGTGAAACGGATGTCTAAAAAGACGTCTAACGTGTCTAAATTTTTCACGGTTTTAGACGCCAGGTTTTGCCATCAAG
This sequence comes from Chryseobacterium taklimakanense, assembly GCF_900187185.1. Classification (NCBI taxonomy): domain Bacteria; kingdom Pseudomonadati; phylum Bacteroidota; class Flavobacteriia; order Flavobacteriales; family Weeksellaceae; genus Chryseobacterium; species Chryseobacterium taklimakanense. The sequence goes on along the minus strand of NZ_LT906465.1, from coordinate 90,343 downwards.
ATAAATTTCATCGTTTCTCTTCATTGCCTGCAATAGATTTTTTACTTTATCTTTCTTTTGTTTTTCATTAAGCACATCAGGTAATTTATCTTTAAGCAAATTTTCAAAGTCTGATCTTTCACCCCCGTTAAACTTCAACATATAATCTTTCATTATCTTTCTGCAATATTCATCTTCAATGCCCTTTGCCTGCAAATATTCCTTTTCTTTTCCAGTAACCGATGCTACAGAAGAAGAAATATGATAGTTTGGTTTTCTTCCTTCAATAAGCCCCTTGTTCCGTAACAATTTAGCAGCAGGATCTGTAATTTCCTGTTTTTTCTGCACCTTATCAAGCAATACCACTTCGGTTAAATGCAGGTCATCTTTGTTTTCAATCAGCAGTTTTGAATAATTTTCATCCAATGAATGACCATAAATTTCTAATATAACTTCATCTGAAGTTGATTTGGAATAATCAGGCAGTGGAAAATATCTTTCTTTCTGGCTTTTAAGCATTTTAAAAATACCATATCCCATAGAATCAATCATATTAAGGTTTACCATAGCATCCTTAAGCCAAGTATTTCTATACTTTTTAGGTGTTTTTTCACCAGTAAAGTAATCTTCAGCATTGCCTTCAAAAAAGCCGCCTGCACTCTCAAAAATCAGTTTGTTTATTTTTTCGGTTACAACAATTCTGGAATTGCGGAAATAATCCTGATGCGCAATACAGTTGTTAAGGGCTTCCAGAATCACTTCATTATCATACTTCACCACTTCAACCGATATTAACTGATTGTCTGGAAAAAATTTATACTGCACATTTCTGATTTTCGCCAAAATATTATTGACTTCAAGAAACAAAGGCATCCCGAAATGTTCGTACGCTCTTTCTTCAGTATCGAGTTTCCAGGTAATTTGTGCAATATGTGGTGAAAGAAAATGCGCGGATTCGTATTTGCCTAATAAAATTAGCGCTGTATTGGTAATTTTTCCCTGCGCGGTAACTTTAACTCTGTCTAAAAAAGTTGCATCCGACCAACCATCTATATCTTTATAAAAAGATTTATTTTTATTTTTTTCTTTATACAGTTCTTTGGCTTTGGCTATTGCATCAGCATCCAGGTCATTTATTGTTGCTTTCTCAACAATTTCAGCGGACCAGTCTCGGTCGCTATTTAGGATTCTTTTAAGATGTTCAGGAAACTTTTTAAGTTCTGTAAGGTGGGAATCTATCCTGATATAAGCCACATTCTCAAACTCTGTTGGGACAGAAGAGCAAGCAGGAATTTTGAAAATAATTAATTTATCTCCGTTGTAATCACACGGGAACACTTCAAAATATATAGACGGTGTAAGTCCTTTACGAATGTAAAAATCTAAATCACTTCCTTTTTCTTTTCTCTTTAAGTAATTATAAGTGGTTCCCACAACATCCCAAGTATCATCTTCGACGCCAAAAACCAAATAGCCAAAAGGTTCATTGGATAATCTGGCTGCATTGGACAAGCCGGAAATATATCTTCCCAACCGTTGATTATCGGTAGCATCATTGCGTTTAAACTCAATCCAAGTAGTTTCTTTGGAATAAGAACGCAGTTCATCTACCATTTTTTTTAGTTCCTCATTACTCATCATTATATCAACTTCCAATTAATGGTAAACAATTCTTTTTCTTCAATTTTTTGATTTAAGCGGGATTCAATGTCATTCAATAAATTATCCTTACGCTCGTCTATTTCATCTTGGGCTGAAAACAGGACTTGTCTTTTTTCATTTCTTTTCTTTTCTAAATCCTTTATTTCGCGTTGTGCTGCAACTTTGTTTTCTAGGTTAAGAATTTTTTTGGCTTCAGATTTTTTCAGTCGGATTTCGGCATCCAGATCTTTAATTTCTTTCTCCAGACTGATTTTCATATCATCTGCCCACTGATCCAGTTTATCCATTTCTGTATCAAAGAAATCCCTGTTGCGTTCTGCATTTTCACTGATGATTTTTTGTTTTTCAGCAAAAATGATTTCAGAAAGCGTCTTCTTATATTCCTCATCTATTGCAACAAAATTTCCTTCAGAACCCTGAAGTGAGAATAAGCGTGCTGCCATTTCAGAATCCAACACTTCGCCCTCCTCGGTATAACAGGCAACCAACAGATAATCCTCCTGATCGAATGAATGAATCGAAAGACTGCTGACCTGCATCACACCGGTTTGCCCAATAAACTTTTCTAAGTATGCAATTTTGTTTTGTGATGCAGTATAATCGAAAATTATTTCTTTTTCTTCTGTTGTGTTCTGTTTGCAGGTGTCCAGAATCCGCTGTGCTAATTTGTGCCCAACACGATAGATATTTGTATCATCCGGAACCTCAATTGAAGACTTCTTTTTGCCCTCGGAACTTTTCAAAATCATATACGGTCCGGAATGAATTTCTTCTCCAGGAAACGGATTGCGGTTTAAACTAAAACTGTAATCTGAATTGAAATTTGCAAAATCTTTGAGGAAAAACTGTGTCACCTTCCAGAGATTGTCTTCAAATCGGGACAGGAACCGAAGCGTTTCGTCCTGATTGGTTCTTAATTTTTCGCGCACTTCATCATCAAAATTTTCCAATAATGTTGATTTCACGGACTTCATCCGTTCATCAATTTCAGGTTTCAATTCATCCCGTAAAGAATCAAAAGCGGACTGTATTTCCTCGGGTGATCTGCAGTCCTGATAAATCTGTGCAATTCTCTTTTCAAAATCAACACCGTTGCCAATTGCACCCAACACTTCATCACTTGCCCCAAAAACACCGTTAAACAGTTGGAATTTTTCGTCAAGTAATTCGTAAACCCTTACATCCGCTGCATTTTTTTTGTTAAGGAAGTTGATAACAACTACATCGTGCTTCTGGCCATATCTGTGGCAGCGTCCAATTCTCTGTTCAATTCTCTGCGGGTTCCAAGGCAGATCATAATTCACAATCAAAGAGCAAAACTGCAGGTTAATACCTTCGGCTGCGGCTTCAGTAGCAATCATAATTGTTGCTTCATTTTTGAAATAATCTACCAATGCTGCTCTTTTATCTGCGGTTACCGAGCCCGTAATTTTATCAGTTCCTTTATTTTCTTTAAGCCAGTTTTTGTAAATTTCTTTGGATTTACGGTCGTTATTCATCCCGTTAAAAAGCATCACTTTATCTTTATATCCGCGTGCTTCCAAGGTATTATATAAATATTCCTGCGTTCTTCGACTTTCCGTAAAGATTAATGCCTTTTTATTGGCTCCTAATCTTGCAAGTTCTGCAAAACCTTTTTCCAAAGCCACAAAAAGATGTTCGGCTTTTGAGTTTTTCCTTATGGTATATGCTAAAGACCTGAACTTCTTGAGGTCTTCAATTTCTGCCTTAATATTTTCTAAATCTTCTTCAGAGTAAAACAATTCATCTTCCTCTGATTCATCTTCTTCAAACCATTCGTCTGCCACTTCATCTGCGGTTTCATAATCTTCATCAAGTTCATCAAGCAAGTCGGTTCCTTCCTGTTTTTTTAAAATGGCTTCCAGTTTCTTAACTAATGTATCTAAAGTGCCATAAATAGCATAAGAGGATGAAGCGAGCAATTTTCGCAGAATCAAAGTCATTAACTGTCTTTGGCTGTTCGGCAAGGCATACAGTTTATCTCTCTGCAGGTAAAGAGAAACACCAACATACAACTCGGTTTCTTCGTCAGTAGGGATAAATTCTTCTACAATGGCGATTCTGTCTGTATAGTTGATATACTCCAAAACCTGTCTGCGAAGTGTTCTGTGAATAACAGGCTGAATTCTGTTCCTTAATTCCAGATAATCTTCTTCTTCAAGGTTTCTGCTGTATTGTGATTTAAAACTTTTAATATCTCCGAAAACATAGTCGTCGATTATGCTAACCAGTCCATATAATTCAAGAATAGAATTTTGTAAAGGCGTAGCGGTGAGTAAAACTTTCTTATAATTACGGGTTGCATCTTTAATTGCGTTACTTATCTTGTTGGAAGGTTTATAGACATTCCGTAAACGGTGTGCTTCATCGATTATAATTAAGTCCCATTTGGTTTGTTCAATGTATGGTGCTTTAGTTTTGGCGAAAGGATATGAACAAATAACGATTTCATCGTGGCGGCTGAAAGGATTAAGATTTCCTTTCCTGATTTCGTAATTAAAAGATTTGGATTCTAAAATTATTGACGGTAAAAAAAACTTATCCGCAAGTTCCTGGTTCCATTGCTTACGCAAATTGGCAGGTGTAATAATGAGTAATCTTCTTTTTCTTTCCGCCCATTGTTGTGACAAAATAATACCCGCTTCAATTGTTTTTCCGAGTCCTACTTCATCTGCCAAGATTGCCCCCTGCGATAATGGCGACTGAAAAGCAAACAGTGCAGCATCAACCTGATGTGGGTTTAAATCTACCTGTGCGTCCTGTAAGGATGCGGTAAACTTCCCTAAACTATTAGCCGGAAGTTGTCTTGTTAATTCGTAAGATAAAAATTTAGCGTGGTAAGGCGTAAAGTTCATTAAATGAAAGCGATTATTAATTTTTAGTTAATTGTGCAAATTAGAGAATTTTTGTGAATTGTGGAAGTGGGTAGGTAGGGTAAGTAAGATTTTAATAAAGAAAAAATAAAAATTTTGTTTTGAAAAAAAACTATTTTATACGATGATTAGAATGAAAAAGAGTGAACCGCTTCGTCTGGTTTGCTTAGAAATTCTTTAGAGTGAGTAGAAAATTTTTAAAGAAAAAATAAAAAAAGTCTTTTGTAAAAAAACGCTTACCTTACCCACCCCCTAAAACAAAAGAAAAAGAGTGCTTTTCGCACCCTTTTTAATTTTGAAACCTGAACTGACTTTGAACTGGATTTTCTTTTGGTAAGGAATCATCTGAGACCAAACCGTTTTCTGCTTCCACTTCATCAAATGTTTTTTCATAAAGGGCGTAAACATAAACGCCCTGTCTTTTTAATCTTAAGAAACTGTGTTTTTTAAGTGCTTTGCCGAGTTTGTTTATTGCAGCATCTGAAATATTCAGTTTGGTTTTTTCAGCCAGTTTTACTGCAATCTGCGTGGTGGAAAGATAAGCATTGGCTGTTTCTCTGTCGGCAACTTTAAACCAGGATAACAACAGTTCTTCTTCCGGGCTTTTGATTTGATATTGTTCATTATTGATGTTTATATCTTTGATTTCTTCCTGATTGAACCAATGGCGGAAACCTTCCTTGTGGAGTTTTAATGCCTGTGAATAGACTTTATTGATGTCAATTTCGTGGGTGTATTCTATGTGTTCCACTTCAAAACATAGGAAACGGCGTGAGCCGGTTGTGTCGTTCAGGAATTGCGCAGTGTTTACACTGCCTGCAAAAGACGCGCGGCGCGGCATATTTTCATTATTATGTCCGTAGGCTTTTCTCATTCTGATGTGGGTTTTTGTTATGATTTCTTTCAGCGAGCCAATTTCAGTTCTGTTCAGGTTTTCCAATTCGTCCAGGTTGATTAACATACATTCTGCTAAATGAATTAGGGTGTCTTTGTTGTTGGGGTTGATGGTCCCGGAAAAGATATACTGCTTCAGTTCTGTGGGCATTAGTTTTTCAATCCAGGTTGTTTTTCCTAAGCCCTGTTTGCCGGAAAATACTATTACGGTCTGATTGATTTGTTTTTCATTCAGGACGCAGGCAACCATTGCCACGAACCATTTTTTGAAACATACTTTCCAAAGGTCGGGTTTTGTAGTGGTAATGGTTAAGGCAAGTTCTTCAATATAGTCTTTGCTTTCGTCGTATTCTGTAAGGTTATCAAAGTAATCTTTGAATGGATCATACATTTCGCAGAAGTCTGAATGCAGGAGATTCCGTAAGGAATTGATGCTGCATTTTACTTTTGCCTTTTGGATTTCGCGGAGGATTGAGTTTTCTTTGAAATCAGTTATTGGTTTCCAGGCTTTGCCGTTTATTCTTTTGTATTCCAGTTTTCCCAATACTTCGTTGTGGCGGAATTTGTAGCGGTTGTTCAGGAAGTTTTCTAAGCGGTCGATTAATGGGGGTAATTCCTCTTCGTTTTCGTCTGGTTCAGAAGATTTTTTTACGGTCGTGGATTTCTCGGATTTGTTTGATTTTTGTTTTGGTTGGAAGGTGTCTGTATTGAAGTCGCCGGTGTTGGAATACGCGCTTTTGACAGCGTTCATCACTTCGGACTGGTCGTAATTGAAATCAGCCAGAATGTAGCCCAATGCAAAGGATTCAGGAACGCCTTTTCTGTTGAGATTGTTGGCGAGTTGAAACACAAAATTATTGCGGTTACCTTCGGTAAACTGGATTTTCTTTTCGGTGAAACGGACTGCGTCTTCGTACAAAACATTATAATCCACTTGCGGATTATTTGAATGTTTTGAGATTCCTTCGCTCTGCTCGGAATGACAGACTTCTCGGCTTTCAATCACGAAAAATACTTCGGAAATTTCGTTCACGTATAATTCAGGATCGAAGGAACAAAAGCAAAGTCTTGATACATCTTTACCGGATTTGTCAATTTCTACCTGCAGCAATTCTTCAAAATATTTTTGAAGGACCAGAAAAGCGTCTTTGTGTTCATCTTTGCCGGAATCTACTTGTACAAAAATTTTCAGACCGTTTCCTGAAGGACTGACGAAGTAAGCAAAAACATATTCATTGGAATTCAGTATTGATTTGCATTCAGCGAGTTTTTCAGGAGTAATCTTATCAATGTCTAATACTACCAATGCGTTGTAATTGGTGAGAAATTCCATTTTTCTTCCGCCTTTGAATGTTGCAGAAGGTGTGAATGCCGGAAGGGATTTTTTGGCTCTTTCTGCGGCTTCTTTTTTGTCCTCGGCAAGGGATTTTCTGAGGTAGGTAATTTGGTTTCTGTAAGTACCGTTTTTGATTTCTTCCAGGATTTTGAGGATGTCTTTGTTTTCTGTGACTTCGTTGAAGTTTTTAAATAGTGAAGATTTCATAGAATTTGAAATTTAAAGTTTGAGATTTGAGATTTTAAAAAAGCCCAAAGCGTAAGCATGGGCTTTTTTGAATTTGTCAGAGGGCGTCTTTTGCTTAACGCTTGGCAAATGCGGAATTTCGGTAGTCCTGCATGAATTTCTCTACATCAGAAAGTTTGTAGTAGATTTTGTTACCGACCTGTGAAAAGGTAATTCTTCCTTCGTCTCTCCAGGTTTGTGCGGTGCGCAGAGAAACATCCATCATTTCCATGAACTGTTTGTTGTTCAGATAGGTTTCTGTTTTGCGCGGGTTGGTACTCTGGAGTCTTTCGTTGATGTCGTCGATTTTAGCGATTAACTGTTCGAACTGGTCTTTGGATAAAATGATTGCTTCCATAAAAATTTTTGTTTTAAGATTATGGAGCAAAGGTTTAAAAAAGAAAAAAGTCCGATTAGTTCGATTTAGTCCGATCGGACTAAATTCTTTGTAACTAACTGGACTTTAAGTATTTGAAAAATTAAACTATTGTTTAAAAATCGGACTAAAAGTTGATTTGCATGTCGGAATTCGGATCCTTGTCATTTCTTCCTGGTGAAAGATAGGTTTGCAAGGTTTCTTTTGACAGCGGATTTCCGTTTTCATCAGCAAAATTCTCTGAAATGAATTCAGCAATATCCTTAATTCGTTTTTGGATATAAGGTTTACCGTTTGGTTTTACAGAGGTCATCATCTGTTTGAAAGCATTGGTAATAATATTAATCGGACCATGCAAATTGATTTTTTCTTTTGCAGAAGTTTCGGGAGTGGATGGCGAAAACATTTTTCCCATTTCTTCCTGCAGTTTTCTCATGGCGTAAATCTGCTGTATTTCCTTTTCGCACTGTTCATCATAAGCAAGGGTATTGATGTTTATCGTTTCGATGCAGGACTGCTGGTATTCAAATTTTTCTTTGGTGAGTAGCATAATTCTTTCGGCATCTGTACTGAGTTTTGCCAATTCTGTTTTGAGTTCATGGAATGAGAAATAACGTTCTTCGCTTTCGGCGTTGATGTATTTTTTTGCAGGTTTTTTCTTTTCCGTTTTTTCTGCTTCTTCCAGAATTTTGTTTCTTTTGGTTTCGATGCAGGCATAAAATTTCATCAGCCGGCTTTGCTTTCTTGTACCGGAAAAAAGTTCATCATTCACCGTCAACAGTTTCTCAAATTTGTTAAGCCATAGTAAAGGTTCTTTCACCAGGTTACAGTGGTGGCAAATAAAGGCAGGAATTTCGGAATGTGGAATTGAAAATGAAAGTTTCAGCAGTTGCTGGCAGTAATCTTCTAAAGACTGTTTGGGTATTTTTTCAATATCGAATAACGGGTTAAAGTCATCCGTAACTTTTACGGACGAGAATTGCACGAAAGGTGCAGTTTCCTTCAGAAGATGGGTGTCCATAATTTGAAAAAATAGTTATGAAGTTATATTTTAAAAATAAATTACAATTATTACTCATTGTGTAGATTTTTAGCAAAAATCAATCAGCATTTTTTCGAATTTTACGCATTTTTTTTGCTTTTTCATCCTACTACGAAAATAATGAAGCAGAACGCAAATATCAAGAGTGAGTTATCCGCAATGACAGTTTTTTAATGCAAAATTTTGAAAGTCAGTGTAATATTTTTTAAGGAAAATTTGAGGTAAATAAAAAAATCCCTTTTCAGGGGATTTTGGTACTATATTTTAAATTACAAAGGTGTCAACCGCTTTGTCCAATTCTTCATCAATAATCTTTGCATAGATCTGGGTAGTACTAATTTTGGCATGATCCATTAGTTTAGAAACATGTTCAATACGCATTCCCTTATTAAGCGCCATAGTCGCAAAAGTGTGTCGGCTTAAGTGATAGGTGAGTTTGAAAGGCAGTTTTATTTCTTTTCCAATATTATCCAAATGAGTGCTGCATAATCTGTTTGCGCTGGTAATGATTCTGTCTTTTTCAATATCTGAAAGGGAATGGAAATTTGTCTGTTTAATTGCAGGGAAAATTAGGTCTTCCGGTTCCGGATTTTCAGTTTTATACTTCTTGATAATCTTAATGGCCGTTTCACCAATTTTCATTCTGTGGATCCGCTTAGTTTTTGTGATTTGTTTGTTTATGGTATTTTCTTCCTCATTGTAATCTTTCCAACGCAATGTAATTACATCAGAAAAACGAAGTCCACCTGCAGATACAGAGAACACAAATAAATCCCTATAAAGTTCCTTTTTACCAATGCCGTTTATTTTTAGTTTGCGTACCATTTCAAACTGATCCTCGGTAAGGAATTGTCTTTTGCTTGGAGCAACTTCCAATTTCAAATTCTTGAACGGATAATGACTATCTTCAACTAATCCTTCTGCCTGAGCGTACTTGAACATTATAGAAAGAACAATCATAGCCAATTTCTGGGTAGTTTTATTGTTTTTCAAAGTATTGGCCATATAATTCATATAATCCTGAAGTAGAACTATATCAATGTCATGAAAGCATAAATCACCATCATTCACAAAATTTTCAAACTTCTGTAACTGGGCAAGGTAATTATCATAGGTACTCACAGTGTAAGTTTTCTGAAGTTTTTTTAGTTTGTCTTTTGAGTACTTAAAAAATTCAACATTGTCTTTTCCCTTAATTGCTTCCTTGAGTTTTTTTGCGGTAATATTTTTAGACCTTCTTTCTGAATCTGCAATTAGCGCAGAAGCATCAGCAATTTTCTGATCTAAAAAAGCATTGTACCGAGCACTGTTTTTCATGCTCTTTTTTATTCTCTGCTTTGCTTCATCCCAATCTTTAGGTAGAAGTTTCAGACCTGTTGTTATCAACTTGGATTTTCGGTCTTTAATAACCCGAATATAAAGAGGGCAGGCGCCTGTTGCATCTGCCTGTTGCAGTCTAAGAATTAATTTTACTGAAGCCATACCGATAAATACTAGGTTAATACTAGTTTTTTGTGCAACTTTGTGTAATGGAATGAAACCTGATGAACAGGGTGATTACTAAAGTAGTGCAACCTAATACAAAGGTAAAACATTTAGTCCAACAAATAGCATATTTCTATGCTTTTTTATGCTTTATTTTAATATGTTAAATTCAGTAAATTGCCATTTAATAGGCATTTTAGAGCATTTTGAATAATTGATTTGAATAAATCGTATAACACTCAAATATATGAATATTTTTGAATCAAACATCAAAAAATGTTAATTTTTTTTTGAATCCTCATTAACTATTTGTATATTAATATTTTATAGCTATATTTGGATTGCGTATTTTAAATTATTGGCGTAAGGACGACGTGCAACGCCATCTGATTTTAGCTTTTTTTAATATATACAAAATACGCAGTGGTTGTATGGATTTTTCAGACAAAAGATTTCAGTTTTCCTCCGGAACTCACAACGGCTCCAACGTCATTTGGGTGCAGTTTGAAAAAGACCGGCAGCTCATTTCCTTTCTGCGCGAACACACAAAAGCACGGTGGTCCGCGTCACAAAAAAAATGGTACGTTACTGATAGCAGGCACTACCGCAAACTTTTTGGGCTGCCCGAGAAAATAATTGGCAAGGCAGTACTCTCCAAAATTCACCTTGTCAATTTGCCGGAGTTCCAGCGTTTCCGGGAACATCTCCTGCTGAAACGGTACAGCCAAAATACCATACGCACTTACAGCATAGAATTTGCACAGTTGCTCTACATCCTAAAAAGTTATCCCGTGCAGGAGCTTTCTCCCGAACGTTTGCGATCTTATTTCCTCTACTGCCACGAAAAACTGAAACTCTCGGAAAGCGAAATCCACAGCCGCATGAATGCCGTAAAGTTTTATTTTGAGCAAGTGCTCCACCGCGAAAAAATGTTTTTCGACATTCCGCGCCCAAAGAAAAAACTGCTGCTTCCCAAAATGCTCAGCAAAGCTGAAATCAAGAAAATAATAGCTGCCACAGAAAATCCCAAACATTCACTTATTCTGAAAGTGTGTTACGGCATGGGGCTCCGTGTGAGTGAAGTGGTAGCGTTAAAACTTTCCGATATCGACAGTGCGGAAATGCTGGTGCGCATCGAACAGGGAAAAGGTAAAAAAGACCGCATCGCCGTACTTCCACAAACTTTACTGCCAGAATTGCGGGAATATTACCTGACCTACCGCCCAAAGGTTTACCTTTTCGAGGGTAAAGAAGGCGAGGCATATTCTGTACGGTCTGCGCAGGCGGTATTTAGGAAGGCGATGGAAAAGGTAGGCATTCGCAAGAAAGTTGGTATTCACGGATTGCGCCACAGTTTTGCCACTCACTTAATGGAAACAGGAACCGATATCCGCTTTATTCAGGAGCTCCTTGGGCATAATTCCATTAAAACCACCCAAATCTACACGCATGTGACAGACCTTTCAAAGTCCAGGATAAAAAGTCCGCTGGATTCTTTATAATTTTTTTCTAAAACGGATGTTCTTTCCTGTTTAAAAGTGTTTCTCCATTTTGATATTTGCTCTTTCGTAAACTCCACTTTCCAGTTCAACTTCCTCAAACCCGTATTTTCTAAATAAATGAATAGCCGATTGCAACGTTGTGTTTGAGTATAAAATAAGTGTCGTTATTTGTTTTTGTTTGGCAATATTTAAGCAATGTTCAATCAATATTGTCCCAATACCGTGTCCCTGTGCTTTGTCGCTGACAGCCAATTTACCTAATTCGTAAGCCGTTTCACTTTTCTTTAACAGTGAGGCTGTACCAACAATTTCACCATCGAGTTTAGCATAATAAATATGGCCGCCTTTGTCTATGATATGCTTTTGGGGATCTGAAAGAGATGTAACATCACCTTCTTCTATACGAAAATATTTTTCAAGCCACTCGTAATTCAGTGTCTTAATTGGTTCAGATAACTCTTCTGAAAATTCTATGATTTCAACCACGTTTTTTTTACTCATTTGCCGGACTATTACTTTATAGATTTTTTTAAACGACTGTTCTTCCCTGCTTACAGCACTTCTTCCACAGTATACATTCAATTTAAAACCAAAAATATATTGGAGAAATAACAGATTTATTATAGATTTTTGTATTTTTTTAAAGAAATTAATAACTTAAAGATCCGCTGAACTACAGCTTCGGCAGCTTTAACAACCACCTAACTGTAACTTTGTAAAATTAAGCTAAAAACGGGTGAACCGCCCAAAAAAGAGGTTCTTCCAGAAATCCCCTGTAAATCTCTAAAATCCTTCGCCGATAAACCCATAATGCTGAAAAAACTCCCGAAGTTTCCGCTCAACAGGTTTTTCACTGTTGGCGCTTCGCACGAAACGAGAACTTAGCTGTTATCTGTAGTTTTTTTATATTTTTTCGCCTTCCGGATCTTTGCGGTTCGAGAAAAAAGAAAGTATTTGTATATGATTTCCGGTAATTCTATAATACATTGTATTAAATTTTAATATCACAGCCTTTCTAATTTTCTTTCTACTTGAAATTGGAAATATTTGTGGATTTACAGAAATTATCGCAAGAATTCGCTCGATTTCATCTCCTAAATTGTCAACTTCCTTTTCGGTAAATTTTCTTCAAGATATTCAAAAGTTTCAGCAAGTTCTTCTAACGCAAGATCCGTCCAAATGATTTCATATTCTTTTTCCATAAATTTTTCTTGCTTTAGAATGTGGATTCAATTTTCCTGCATCCGCTTGTGCAATTCCCTTTTCAATTGATCTTTTTTCAGCCTCAGAAATGTCGTCCCACCAATCTTTTTTTCGCTCGCAAGAAATCATATCCGAAATTTTATCAAGAATATGCAAGTCTTCAATAGTTGATAACCATTGAATTAATTCAAGTTTTTTATTTTGTATTTGTAAATCTGTATTCATTTTAAATCTTTTTATCAAAATTAAATTTAATTTTCTATTTAAAACGAAATTTTGTCAAATTGCGCACAACGGCTTACAGCTTGGCAGTTTTAACTAATTTTTGATAGATCAAAATACAAAATTTGCCATTACTATGCGGTCTTTCCCGGCGAGTACGACCGTTTTTCTGTTTAACCACTCCGCAACATAGAATCCCTTTTCCTCTGAAATCACTTTCCATGTTTTCCCGAAATCATTTGAGTAAGATATATGCCGGTCGCCCACGGCAATAATTTCTTTTCCTTTTGAGCCGGGGCGGATTTTTACGCAGGTGGTGTATCCGGCATTCTTACCGCTCGCCTGAATTTGCCATGTTTGTCCGGCGTTATCTGTAGTGGCAATGTTGTTGAAATTAGCTTCCTGTTGGGTATAATCGCCTCCTGCTGCAATTCCGAATTTATCCTTATGAAAATCAATGGAATATATCCCCTGTGAAACCGTTCCGTGAATAAAAGGGGTTTCAAAAATTTCAAAATTTCTGTTCTTGCGGTCAAGGCGCAGTATGCGGGAACTTTTTCCTCCTGTGGCAATCCAAAGATAGCGGTTACTGGCGGCAATATTGGTATTGCTGGCGGCAAATGCGGCCTCACCTTCTTTTAACTGCGGTTCCGTATAAAATTTTGACACAAAATTTTCATTCCAGTAGTTGAATTCTGCAAATTTCAGTTTGAGGTCCGGATTGGGATCACTGAAGGTGTAAAACATCCCGTTACTGTAGATCAGCGCATCGTAAAATGCATTTTTCTCTGTATCTGTGTAAATGATTCTGTTTTCCAGAGATTTTTTGTCAATTCTGAAAAATTGCGCAGGGCTCTCGATGCTGATGGTATAGAAGGTATTCCTGTCCTGTGCAAGTGTCCTGAACTGCAGTTTATCTCCGGACAGCCGGATTTGCTTTCTGTCCGCAGAATCTTTTAGTGAAACGTAACCGAATTTGGATTCGGTACCTGTATAATATACTCTGTTATTCCATATTTCGATGGCGCGGATGCTTATTTTATCCTGGAACAGGGTTTCCATCTTCAGTTTCTGTGCAAACAAAGAAGAAGTCGCAGATAAAAATATCAGTAAAGAAATTAGGTGTTTCATGTTTCTAATTGAAATTCAAAAATAAAAAAAAGCCCGACATAAAGCCGGGCAGTCACAGATTATTTTACTTTCTATTTTTTTCCTTTCAGCAGATAGTATCCATAATAGAATGTATGGAAAACAATCATGAACAGAGAGAAATACAGCAGACCTTCATCATTCACATCTACATTGCTGTGGTGCAGATAGGTTAAGACCACCAGTAAGAGGGTAAGTCCGAAACCGGAAATAGCGGTAATTCTGTAGTTTTTCGGGTCATCTGTGGTACCGTTCTGCTTTCCAAGGAATGAATTTTTAATTCCCCGGAACAGGTAAATATCAAGACCGAGCATCATCCAGGCCACAAGACGGATCCATGTATCAAACGGAAGGAAAGCCATCATACCGAAACATACCAAAATACCCAGTACAGGGATTAAAGGAACCAGTGGCGTTTTGAAAGCTCTGGGAGCATCAGGCTGAGTTTTTCTCATCACCAAAACTCCTACGCAAACCAGGATGAAAGCAAACAGCGTTCCGATGGAAGTCATTTCTCCAACTACTCTTCCCGGAATAAACGCTGCAAATGCACTTACCAGAATCATGAAGAAAATGTTGGACTTAAATGGTGTACGGAAACGCTGATGAACTTCGGAAAAGACTTTTGGAAGAAGGCCGTCCTTACTCATGGAGTAAAAAACACGGCTCTGCCCCATCAGCATCACCAGAATTACAGAAGCATAACCCAGAAGAATTGCAATAATAATGGTGGTATTGAGCCATGGATATGCCGGAATCACTTTTCCGTTCACAATATCGCCCATATTTTCTATGGCAATGGCAACAGGCGCCAGGTGGTCGCCCGCACTTCCTGATGTAAACTTGGAATAATGCACCACCCCTACCATGACATACGCAAAAACAATATATAGGACAGTACAGATCAGGAGTGAGCCCATGATCCCGATTGGCATTGCCTTTTTCGGATTTTTTGTCTCCTGTGCAGCCGTAGAAACCGCATCAAACCCAATATAGGCAAAGAATACAATGGCGGCCGCCCGAATGATACCGCTCCAGCCGAATTCACCGAACTTGCCGGTATTTTCCGGAACCAGTGGGGTTAAATTTTCAGGCCTTATGTATTTTAAACCCACAAAAATGAAAATGAGCACAATGGCGACTTTCATTACCACAATAGCATTATTTACCCAAGCAGATTCACTGGTTCCTTTGATGAGTACCAGAGACATGATGCTTACAATGAAAACAGCAGGTAAATTAATCAGTCCCCCATCAAAAGGAGTGGTCATAAGATTTTCGGGAAGAGCCATGCCAAAATTGGCTAAAAGTTTCCCCAGATAACCGCTCCAACTGGAAGCTACTGTAGCGGCACCCACAGCATATTCCAAAACAAGGTCCCAGCCAATAATCCACGCGATAAATTCGCCCATCGTGGCATAAGAATAGGTATAGGCACTTCCCGCAACCGGTATCATAGAGGCAAATTCAGCATAGCATAGCCCGGCAAAAGCACAGCCGATGGCTGCAATAACAAAAGAAATCATGATCCCCGGTCCGGCGTGGTTGGCTGCCGCCATCCCGGTAATTGAAAATAAGCCGGCTCCGATAATGGCCCCGATTCCCAACGCCACCAATGCTCCTGCCGAAAGTGTTTTTTTCAGCCCCTTTTCCGACTCGTCCGCCTCTGCTAAAAGTTGGCCGAGCGGTTTTGTTCTCCATAAATTTGACATAGTATATTTTTTAATTTTCACGAAAATATAACTTTTTTGGAAATGTTAATATTTTTTAAAAGATAATTTTTGAAAAATCCTAACATTATTCAGGCTCTCACCTCAAAATGTATTTTTCGAACAATTTAGTTCTATAAGAATTTTAGGCTGGACTATTTAGAAGAATTGCAGTTAGCGGTTCAGGCAGAAAGAGCGTTCCAAGTCTGAAATGAATTTAGTGAACAGCACTTAACCACTCATCCGCTCTTTTACTATCTTTGGCAAATGAATCTCTACGACCTTTTTCTTAAGCCTTATGAAAGCTACGAAATGTGGCAGATCATTCTTGAAGCTTTGGGCACCATCTTCGGGCTTCTGAGTGTTTACTTCTCGATCAAAAAAAATATCTGGGTCTACCCGACCGGCATCGTCTCTACGGTCATTTATGTTTATATCCTCTTTGTATTCGGGCTTTTGGGCGATATGATGATAAATTTTTACTATACCGTAATGAGCATTTACGGATGGATTCTTTGGTCTAAAAGTTCGCAAGACCACATCCACGTAGAGGTTTCCTGGGCTACAAAAAAACAATGGATTTTTGCTGCGATACTGTTCATTCTAAGTTTAGGCCTGGTAACGCTGATTTATTATTACAAACCTTTTATTGACAATAAATTCTCGATGAAAGGTGTGGATATGGGACTTTATCATTTGGACTGGGCCAACTGGCTTGATGTTTTTACGACAGCGGTTTTCCTGGTTGGTATGTGGCTGATGGCGAAACGCAAAATCGAAAACTGGCTGTTCTGGATCGTTGGCGATTTGATCTGTGTGCCAATGATGATTTATAAAGGCCTGGGAATTACCTCGATTCAGTATTTGGTTTTCACGGTTATGGCGGTCATCGGATTTCTGCAATGGCGGAAGAGCCTAAAAGCTGCATAAAATAAAAAAGCGGTAATCAAAAATTTGAAAACCGCTTTTCTTTTGGGGAAAACTCCAAAAATCGAAATGTTTTATCAGTTCGATCCTTGGTTTCCGTTGTTGTCGTTCCCACCGTTGCCATTACCACCGTTTCCTCCACTCCAGCCGCCATCGTTGCTGCTTCGGTTTTCATCGGTATAGTCTCCGCTGTCCGTGCCGCGGTTGGTTTGTGGCTGGCTTTCATTCATCCGGTCATTCTCGGTTTCGTTCGAGGGATTTCCGCGTCTGCTGTTTTCGTTGGAATCAGAGCCCGAGCGGTCACCTCTGTTTGGGCTTTCTGCGCCGGAGCTTTCATAATGGCTGCCTGAATTATCATTTTGCTGCTTCTGCTGGTTTTGGTGGTTGTTTTCGCCGTCGGTTCCAGAGCCGCTTCTGTCGTTGTTCTGCTGGCCGCCGCCGTCTTTTTGTGGTTCGCCGCCGTTATTCTGCTTGCCTTGGTTGTTTGCAAAGGTTTGACCGTTGTCGCTTTGGGAATTGTTCCCACCGTTTTGGTTGCGATTATCTTCCATAATAATAATATTTTGTGATTAAGTGATTTTATACTGATACAATGTTAAGTACTTTACCGTAGCAATAAGATACATCATTTAAGGAATATTTTATATAATGAATATCAGATCAATAACCAACAAATAAAATTCAGACAAGTTACTATCAAAGAACAGTCTTCGGCATTTTCTTATCTTTGTTCGCCGGTTATAAGAGTTACCGGAATTTGCATGCGAAATATTCTAGATTTTTATAAATACGAGGGTACCGGAAACGATTTTGTGATGATCGATAACCGCGACCTGAACTTCCGCAAAGATGCTGAACTGATCAAAAGTCTTTGCGACAGGCGGTTCGGAATTGGCGGCGACGGCCTGATACTGCTTGAGAATGATTCTGAAGATTCATCACTTCTACAGGGAGAGCGTTCTAAATCCGCAGATTTCAAAATGGTTTATTACAATTCTGACGGTAACGAAAGCACTATGTGTGGTAACGGCGGCAGGTGTATCGTAGCTTTTGCACATTTTTTGGATGTTTTTGAGGAAAAATGCACCTTCAACGCTATTGACGGTTTGCACGAAGCGGAAGTCAGCAACGGGATTGTAAAGCTGAAAATGATTGATGTAAAAAACATAACCAAAGACGGGGACGCTTCAGTAATGAACACCGGTTCACCCCACTACGTGAAATATGTTGAGGATTTGGAAGATTTTGAAGTTTACCAAAGAGGCTCCGAAATCAGGAATTCTGAAACTTACAGACGGGAGGGAATCAACGTGAATTTTGTTGAAAAAATGAATGACGGGGAACTTTTCGTACGCACCTACGAACGTGGCGTAGAAGATGAGACCTACAGCTGCGGAACCGGCGTTACTGCTGCGGCCTTAACTTATCTTCAAAATCAGGATTCGGATTCGGTGAACATCAAAGTTTTAGGCGGCAACCTGAAAGTTTATGCAGAAAAAGACGGTGAAAATTTTAAGAACATCTGGCTCGAAGGCCCGGCAAGACAGGTTTTCAAAGGGAAAATTAATATCTAAGAAACATATTTTATGAAAAAAATAACAGCAGTCGGAGCAATTGTTTTGTTTTTAATCGGAGCCTTTTTCGGTTTCAGTTATTATAAAAAATACAAAGCCAACAATGTCGCGAAGGAAGGTTATTTCTTTGTGCCGACCGGCGCAGGATATGAGCAAATCCTCGACAGCATCCGTCCGTATGTGAAGAATTTTGAGGCCTTCAAAGATGTGGCGGCAAACCGCAATATGGACCGCTTCAACCATCCGGGACGGTACAAGGTTGTTTCCGGGAAAAGCAATACGGAACTTGTTGACATGATCAAAAACGGTAACCAGACCGACCTCACGTTCAGGATTGGAGATTTTGGCGATGTTTACCAAATGATGGGCAGAGTGGCCAGGAAAACCGAGCTGGATTCCCTTTCATTCATTAAAGAATTTGATAAAATCGCTCAGCAAAAAGGACTTAACAATGCGGAAGACCTTAAAAAATACTTCTTCATCGATACCTATAACTTTTTCTGGACGGTAAAGCCAAACGAATTCTTCAAAAAATTTGAAGACCAGTACAACGGTTTCTGGACTGCGGAGCGCAAACAGAAACTTCAGCAATCGGGCCTTACCGAAAACCAGGTTTACGCTTTGGCCTCAATCGTTTACAAAGAATCGGGCGGCAAGCCGGACGAGCAGAAAACCATCGCCGGGCTTTACCTGAACCGGTTTCACAAGGGTATGAAGCTGCAGAGCGATCCTACGGTAATTTATGCGATCAATAAAGACACAGGCTTTACTCAGGATATCCGCCGGGTTTTATACAAGCATCTTACTCACCCATCCCCTTACAACACTTATGCAAATGCAGGAATTCCTCCGGGGCCAATATGCATTGTTGACAAAAATTCCGTGGATGCGGTACTGAATCCTGAAAAAAACAATTACATTTTCATGGCGGCTGATCCTGACAAATTCGGCTTTCACAGGTTCACAGCCAGCGACGCAGAACACGCCAAAAATGCCAAAGATTACCAGGCCTGGCTGAACTCGAAAAACATCACAAAGTAAACTTTAACACTTTTTAAGACACTTATTTTTAACAAAACAGATTTTGCTGCGTCTAATTATTTAAAAGGATTTTGAAATCCTGATCGTATTCCCGAAATATTCTAAATAATTAAACCATGTGAAACCCGCAGGATTGCTATGGAGTTCTGCGAATAAATTTTTTATCGATGACGACCCGAACGGAAATTATTAACATTCTTACCAAAAAAACTCTGGGATTAACCTTCGTACTTTCGGCCGCAGCATTTGCGTATGCACAGCAGAAAGTGAATGTAACCGGTAACATCGTAGACAAACAGAACAATCCGGTGCCTTATGCGTCGGTAACTTTCAGCAGCAAAACCAACAAGATTTTCAGCGATGCGGTGCTTGCCGATGAAAAGGGAAATTACACACTGCAGCTTGTTCCCGGAAATTATGATGTAACGGTGGAAGCTATCGGCTTCAGGAAAATCACTTCTACAAAAATGATCGGTGGCGGCAGCGTTGGAAGCATTTCTATCGAAGCGGAAAATCCAGGCACAGTTACTCCGACCAAAAATATTGAAGGTGTAACGATTACGGCTGCAGCTCCAAAACCGTACAGAGTAGAACTTGATAAAAAAACCTACGACCCATCCACAGACCTCATCAGTAAAGGCGGAAGCTTGCAGGATGTGCTTGCCAACGTTCCGTCTGTTTCTGTAGATACGGACGGCACAGTATCGATGAGGGGTAGCTCTAACGTGAGATTTTTAATTAATGGAAAACCTTCAGCTTTGCTTGGCATTGATGACGGTGCGAATGCTTTACAGTCCATTCCAGCGGACCAGATTGAAAAGATCGAGGTGATTTCCAACCCTTCATCAAAATTTGAAGCTTCAGGAACCGCCGGAATTTTAAATATCATATTAAAGAAAAATAAAAGGGTAGGTTTCAACGGAAGCGTAACCGGATCTTTGGGTTATCTGCCTACCACAAGTTTGAATACCAACCTTAGCTGGAGACGGAACAACCTGACCTGGTTCCTGAACGGCGGCGGCGGATACCGCGAAAGCAAAGGTGAAAACAACAGTGATACCTGGTATAATTTCCCGAATGCTGATGTACCGAAAGAAAGCCACCAGGAAAGTACCAGCGAAAACAACGGCAAAAACTACAACGCAACTACAGGTTTTGTTTACGATTTCAGCGACAGAACTTCGGTGAATGCATCGGGAACCATCAGAGGCTTTAATTCAGAAAGCAACGGAAACACCTTCAGAGAAGAATTTTTCCTCAGCAGAAATGAATTTTCAGAAAGGCTTGATGACGGATATGGCAGAAACCTGGCCCTGCAGGGTGATTTTGGTCTGGATCATAAATTTGATGACAAAGGCCAGAACATTGCACTTTCCTTAAGCCTTCAAAGAAACAAATCGAACAGCAATTCGGTTGCAAGAGAATACATCAGCGGAGTACGCGATTTTGTTTATGAAGATGAAAATGCGCTGGTAAATGATTTGTCTTTCAAAGATTTGCTTGCTCAGAATTCGCTGAACAGAAGTATCGTGGGTAAAGCAGATTATGAATTGCCCATCGGCGAAAAATCAAAGCTTGAAGCGGGCTACAGGCTCGATATCAACCGTAACAATTACGAAAACGATGTCAACAGACAGGATCAGGACAATATGACCCTGACGCAGCTGCCGCTTTTCACAAATACCACGGATTACAAGGAGACTTTCAACGCGGCTTACGCACAGTTCAAGAGTAAAATCGGAAACTTCGGTTACCAGCTTGGACTGAGGAATGAATATTCCGTGATCAACATTGATTATGCGAACCTGCAAGGTGATAAAATCCTAAAGGACAAGAAATACAACAACATCTTCCCGAGCGTTTATTTAAGCTATGATTTAGGTAAAGACAATCAGTTGCTTTTAAATTTTTCAAAAAGAATTGACAGGCCAAGATCTTTCTTCATGGTCCCATACGCGAGATACAGCAATCCGAGAAGTGTTTTTGAAGGAAACATCGACCTGGATCCTTCATATGTAGATTCTTACGAAGTGGGTTACAGCATCCAGAAAAGAAAACTGACCATCAACCCGACGCTTTATTACCGTCACAGTACCGACGATACCAAAATGTTGAGTTACAGAAAAGATGAAAGAGAAAATGTGGTTTACACAAAACCTATCAACCTGGGAACTGAAGACCGCTACGGTTTGGATTTCAATTTCAGTTATGATCCGGTTTCGTGGTTGAAACTGATGGGTGGACTTGACCTTTACGGCTATAAATCTGAAGGTACAGCGCAATACGATGCTTTAGACAGGGACGGAAATACAGTTGTACGCACCAGAGATTTCGCCGGCGACGGTTTCTCCACCAGAGCAAGGCTGAACACGACTTTCAGAATTGACAAGACTTTCAGCGTCCAGTTACAGGGACAGTACAGAGGCGGTGAAAAAACTGCGACCACAGAGCAAAAACCGATGTACGGTATGAACCTTGGCGCATCCAAAACCATCTGGAACGGTAACGGGACATTCACATTCAACATTCAGGATGTGTTCAACACGAGAAACCGTACTGTAAAAACATTCAATGAGGATCTAACCAGCGAAAGTTATATGAAATGGATGCCAAGACAGTTTGCACTGTCATTCACCTACAGGTTCAGGCAGGGTGAAAAAGTGGAAGCACCGAGACGTAAAAAAGACATCAACAGTAACGCAGGCGGCGACGATGATATGCCACCAATGTAATGAACAAGAATCCCGAACTTCGCTTCGGGATTTTTTTATGAATTTTTAAGAATTAATTTCTGCTTTCCAGATATTTCTGCCAGTTCCAGGTCGTTCTCAAAGCTTCTTCAAGAGATGTGTCTGCTTTCCAGCCCAGTTCCCTTTCAGCTTTATCTGCATTCGCGTACGCGACAGTGATGTCTCCCGCCCTGCGGTCGCAGATCTGATAAGGCACTTTCACATTATTGGCAGCTTCAAAAGCATTCACCACTTCCAAAACTGAGGAACCTTTCCCGGTACCCAAATTATAAATATCGATTACAGTGTCAGAAGTCTCAGACATCAGTTTTTTAAGGGCTGCCACGTGAGCCTTTGCCAAATCAACAACATAAATATAATCACGGATCGCCGTACCGTCCGGCGTAGGATAATCATCACCCCAAACCGAAAGTTTCTCACGGATGCCGGCAGCAGTTTGCGTTACGTAAGGAATCAGGTTGTTCGGAATTCCGATTGGCAGTTCGCCCAGTTTCGCTGAAGGGTGCGCTCCGATTGGGTTAAAATATCTTAAAAGCGATATCTTTTTGTGATGTGCCTTTGCAAAATCCATCAGAATTTCCTCGCCCATCTGCTTGGTTTTACCGTAAGATGATTCCGGGGTTTTCAGCGGTGTATTTTCATCGATCGGCATTTCATCGGCCTGCCCGTAAACGGTGCAGGAGGAGCTGAATATGAAATTTGAGATGTTTCTTTCCTTAAATTCCTGCAAAAGATTGATCAGCGAAAAAAGGTTGTTTTCGTAATAATCTACAGGCTTCTCCTGGCTTTCTCCCACCGCTTTGAATGCGGCGAAATTAATACATCCATCGATCTGGTGGGCATCCAAAAGCTGCTTCAGCAAATCTCTTCTTTTTAAATCGAAAGGATAAAAGACAGGCTTCCTGCCTGCCACTTCCTCGATATTGTTTAAAATAAATTTTTCAGAATTTGACAGATCGTCCACGATTACTACATCAAATCCTTCATTAAGAAGTTCTACCACAGTATGCGAGCCGATATATCCCAGGCCGCCGGTTACAAGTATGGTCATATGGTTTTGTTTCAGGTTTAGGGTTTCAGAAAGCTGTGACTGAGAAAAGACGCTCCTTATTTCATAAATTCCAGCACGGCATCGGTGATGTATTTCAGCTGCTCGTCATCCAGTTCGGTGTGCATGGGCAGAGAAATGACCTGGTCTAATAGTTTGTCCGTATTTAAAAAATCTGCATCATTACTTTCCTGATAATAGGCTTTTTGCTTGCGCAGCGCCACCGGATAATAAATCATCGCCGGAATTTCCTTTTCAGCTAAAAACTGCTGAAGCTCATTCCTTTTTCCGTTTAAAATCCTCAGGGTGTACTGATGGAATACGTGTCCTGAATTTTCAGCACGTGCCGGAGTCAGGATATCGGGATGCCCTGCAAATGCCTCGTCGTAGTAATCAGCAGCTTTCCTTCTGGCTTCGTTGTAAGAATCCAAAAGCGGAAGTTTCTTTCTTAAAACCGTCGCCTGGATGCTGTCTAAACGGGAATTCACTCCAACCTCGTCGTGGTAGTACCTTTCATACATACCGTGGTTTACGATTCCGCGAAGTTTATGTGCCAGTGCATCATCATTTGTGAAAATCGCACCACCGTCGCCATAACAGCCTAAATTTTTAGAAGGAAAAAAAGAAGTCGTTCCCATGGTTCCCATCGTTCCGGATTTTTTTACATTTCCGTCAGAAAAAGTGAAATCTGCGCCGATGGCCTGTGCATTGTCTTCAATCACAAAAAGATTGTGAGCCTTAGCAATTTTCATCACCTCTTCCATATTGGCGCACTGTCCGAAAAGGTGTACCGGAATAATTGCCTTGGTTTTATCCGTTATTGCCGCTTTTAGTTTATCTATATCGATCGTGAAAGTGTCGTAATCCACATCCACCAAAACGGCTTTTAGCTTCAGTAAATGTATCACTTCAACCGTTGCAGCAAAAGTAAAATCAGCCGTAATCACTTCATCGCCCTCTTTCAAATCGAGCGCCATCAGTGCAATCTGAAGTGCATCGGTTCCGTTGGCACAAGGAATCACGTGTTTTACATCCAAATAATCCTCAAGTTCTTTCTGAAAAAGTTTTACCTCCGGTCCGTTGATGAAAGCGGCGGAATCCATCACATTCAGAACTGCATTATCCACCTCCGGTTTTATTTTGTAGTATTGACTCTGAAGGTCAACCATCTGAATTTTTCGCATAAAAAATCTTTTCGTAAAAATACTGATTTTTTTGTTGGTTCTGAAATTAAAACCTGCTTTTATCCCATTTTAAGCAGAATTGCGGCTGGCATTAATATTTCCAAACAGCGAGCGCGTCACCAGTTTTTCGTAGGCTTCTGTGTTGCCCTCTCCTTTTTGAATTTTCATCAGGGCATACTGCTGAATACTTAATAACGGCAGCACGATTTTTTCCCTGATTTTTACAGATTTCCTAGATAAAGGTTCTTCCTGTTGCAGCATTTCAAAACCGGTAAGTTCCAGCATCATTTTCTTTGAAAGTTCATATTCATCATTCAGAATATTCCAGAAACCGCCAAACTTCCTGTTGTTTTTCATGTAAGATGTCAGCGGGAAATACGATTTATTCATACTCATCATCGAATTCAAAACCAAAGTCCGGAAGAAGTCGGAACCTTTGTAAAGGGCTTTCACTTCGTCAAACCTTCCTGATTTTTTCATTTCATTCAAAGCAAAGCCAAAACCAAAAAATCCCGGAACATTCTGTTTAAGCTGCGCCCACGAGCCTACGAAAGGTATGGCCCGCAAATCCTCAAATTTCAGCTCATTTCCGCTGCCACGTTTGGTTGGCCGACTTCCGATATTGGTTCTGCCGTAATACTGCAGGGTGCTCATTTCCTGAAGGTATGGCACAAACATCGGATGACTTTTCAGATCAGAATATTTTTTAAAACTGATTTCTGCGAGTTCCTGCAAAAGCCGGCGTTCATTTTCGGCCAGGTCTTTCGCTGAATTTTTAAATACATCATTTTCAAGTCCGGCCGTCAGGAGCTGCTCAAAATTATATTTCGCCTGGTCTTTGTTTCCGAAAACGCTGGTAATCGTCTGCCCCTGAATTGTGATTTCAATCTTATGATTGGCAATGGTTTTCCCCTGCGATGCGTAAAAATCGTGAGTTTTGCCGCCGCCTCTTGCCGGTGGCCCGCCCCTGCCGTCAAAGAAAATCACTTTAATGCCATATTCCTCAGAGATTTTGGTGAGGTGTTCCTTGGTTTCGTAGATTTCCCAGTTTGCTTTCAGGTAGCCGCCATCTTTGGTTCCGTCGGAAAAGCCGAGCATGATCGTCTGATAATTTCCGCGTTTTTCGATATGTTTTTTATAAAGTGGAAGTTCATAAAGCTGCCGCATCACGTCCTGAGCATTCCCGAGTCCTTCGATGGTTTCAAAAAGCGGAACAATGTCTATATTGATATCTTCGACTTTGTAGCCGCAAAGTTTGAAGAAGGCGTAAACATACAGCACATCCTTGATCTCATCCGAGTTTGAAATGATGTACCTGTGCATGCCGCGCTCCCCATTTTTTTTCTGGATTTCTTTTACATTGATAACGCTTTGCAGTGTTTCTTTGGTAATGCTCTCAAATTCTGCAGGATCAAGAACAATATCGGTTTCCAGAAGCCATTTCAGTTTGTCTTCAGAACTTAAATTTTCAACATTTAAATCTGATTTTTTTGAAATGATGCTGTCAACAACCTGCTGGTGAACCCGGCTGTCCTGGCGAATATCCAAAGTGGCGAAATGCGTCCCGAAAATTTTCACCCGGTCGCGGAAATCATCCAGAAGTTCCCTGAACAGACCATTGTGATACTCATCAAGAATTTTTTCAGCCGCATTGATTTTCGAAAGAATTTCCTCCGCAGAAATCAGTTCTTCTGAATGAAAAATACTGTGGTAAAGCTGCTGGCTCAGCTCTTCCAAAATTTCTGTAATGCCCCGGAAACTCAATCTTCTCCGCAGGTTCTTGAGATGTCCGTAATAACATTTAAGAATATTTCCCCGAAGCTCTTCTGCAACTTTCAGCGTAATATCAGCCGTCACAAAAGGATTTCCGTCGCGGTCGCCACCGGGCCAGAAGCCAAGCTGCACAATATTGGGATTTGGAACATAATCTTTGGTCCCGAAGCGGTTTTTGAGTTTCTTATAAAGTTCGCCGATGGTATCGTAATAAACATAGCGCAAATAATAAATGATGCTCCTGGCTTCGTCCAATGGCGTTGGCTTTTCCTTGTTTACGAAAGGCGTTTTGCCTAACTGCTGCAGAAGCGTATCGATTTCAGTGACGGAATCTTCCATAATTGCGCCGCGCAGATCGTGCAGAATCCCCTGAACAGCATTAGGATAAAACTGAGTCGGGTGCGCAGTGAAAACCACTCTTACCGCAAAATCCTTCATCTTTGCACGAATTTCGTCCAGCTTGTTTTCCTGAACACTGCGTTCGTGGAGCTGCATCACCGTCCCGGCATCGCTTTCGGAATGCAGCTTTGAGAAAGCGGCATCCTCGATACTGTCAAAAAGCACAACCTGTCTCTCGATGTACTGGATGATCTTAAACAAAAGTTCAAGTTTCTGCTCCTCGGTCCGCAGTTCGGTATGTTTGGTAAAGAATTCTTCCACAATCTGCAGCGGATCTTTCCCGGCTTCGTAACCGGCTTTGCTTTCTTCGTATAAAAATGGGAGCAGCATCCCGATATTGGTCATTTTATCGTATGGCAGGCTCATGAAAAGGGAGTTATAAATCTGGAATTTATTCTCTACTACCTGCCGGAATTTTTCTTTTAACTGTTCGTTTAGCATCTAACAAATTTATGCGATTTTAAACATTTATCTAAGTTAATTTTAGGAAATATTTATAATCCCAAACCGTTTAAACGCTTTAATATTCCTTAAATTTGGATAAAAATTAAAGTTATGCTCAATTTTGAATTGAAAAATCCTACCAAAATCCTTTTCGGTAAAGGTGAAATTGCAAAACTTGCAAAAGAAATTCCACAGGATGCCAATATCCTGATGCTATACGGCGGCGGAAGTATTATGAAAAACGGTGTTTACGATCAGGTAAAAGATGCCCTGAAAGGCCATAAAATCGAAGAATTCGGCGGTATCCCTGCCAATCCGGAATATGAAGTTCTGATGGAGGCTTTAAAAATAATTAAAGAAAAGAATATCAATTATTTACTTGCAGTAGGTGGCGGTTCGGTAATCGACGGGACCAAATTTTTGTCAGCCGCAGCCAACTACGATGGCGAACCGTGGGATATCCTGAGAAAACCTGTAAGAACTTTCGAAGGCCAGGGAATGCCTTTTGCAACCGTACTTACTTTGCCGGCAACCGGCTCTGAAATGAATTCGGGCTACGTCATCTCAAGACGAGGAACCGGCGAAAAACTTTCCAGCGGCGGACCCGGGCTTTTTCCGGTGGTTTCAGTTTTAGATCCGGAAGTGGTGCGCTCCATCCCGAAAAACCAGATTGCAAACGGGATTGCGGACGCCTACACCCATGTGCTGGAACAGTATATGACTTATAAAACTGCAGCGACTTTACAGGACAGATTTTCTGAAAGCATTTTACAAACCTTGCAGGAAGTCGCTCCAAAAGTTATGAATGAAGAATTTGATTATGATGCTGCTGCCAACTTTATGTGGTGCTGCACAATGGCACTTAACGGACTGATTGCCAAAGGCGTTCCGACCGATTGGGCTGTTCATGGAATGGGACACGAACTAACGGCACAGTACGGAATTGACCACGCAAGGACGCTGGCTATCATCGCGCCGTCCCACTACCGTTATAATTTTAATTCCAAAAAAGAAAAACTGGCGCAATATGCTGAACGCGTGTGGAATATCACTGAAGGCACTCTGGAAGAAAAAGCCGAAAAAGGCATCCAGAAAATGGAAGAATTCTTCCAAAGTTTAGGCATTAAAACCAAACTTTCGGAATATACCGACGATTATAAAGATACCGCGAAAAAAGTTGAGCAGGCATTTACCGACAGAAACTGGCTTGGGCAAGGCGAATACCGAAAGCTCACGCCACAGGATGCCTACAAAATCGTGGAAATGAGTTATTAAAAGTGTGTAAATAAAAATCCATTTCGCGAGCTGGAACGGATTTTATTTTTAATTCAAAATTTGATCTTTAACTGTGAAAAAATTACTGTTCTTCTTTTCAATATTGATAT
Organism: Chryseobacterium taklimakanense; assembly: GCF_900187185.1. Classification (NCBI taxonomy): domain Bacteria; kingdom Pseudomonadati; phylum Bacteroidota; class Flavobacteriia; order Flavobacteriales; family Weeksellaceae; genus Chryseobacterium; species Chryseobacterium taklimakanense. The sequence goes on along the minus strand of NZ_LT906465.1, from coordinate 62,140 downwards.
TCTCGGGCCTGTTTGCTCAGCAGAAACCGGATTTCTGGAATGACATCCAGGAATTTAAAAAACAGGACAGCCTGAACCCACCTCCGAAAGATGCTATTTTGCTGATCGGAAGTTCATCTTTCACGAATTGGCGCGATGTATACAGTTATTTTCCTGATAGGCCCATTATCAACCGTGGTTTTGGCGGATCGCGGATTGCTGATCTTAATTTTTATGCAGAAGATCTATTAAACCCGTACCACCCGAAACAGATCATCATCTACTGTGGTGAAAACGACATGGCTTACGACAAAGAGAAAACCACCGCATCAGCGGCTTTTAAAAGGTTTAAACAATTCTACCGAACCATACGGAGTAAATATCCGAACATTGAAGTTGATTATATTTCGATGAAGCGCTCACCAAGCCGTGAACACCTTTGGCCGGAAATAGAAAAAGCCAATGCTAAAATTGAGCGTTTTATGAACCGGAAAGCCAATTCGGAATATATAGACATCGTGAAACCCATGGAAGATGGAACCGGCAGCGTGCGGAAAGACCTCTTCCTCGGCGATATGCTGCACATGCTCCCGGCAGGGTATGAAATTTGGGCACGAACGATGAGACCTTATATGAAATGAAAAGACAGCTTAAGAGTTAATGAAAAAATCCCAACAGGTTTCGGGAGTTTGCCTGTTTATTTTTTTCGTTTTGCCTTAGATTTTGATTTTGCCTGAGCCCGGTTACCGCCGGGTTTTGATTTTGGTTTGTAGCGCGCTTTCGGTCCGCCGAGGTTTACTTTTTTATTCTTATCCTTTTTCTCGTGGAATGCGCCGCCGCCTTCTTCCAGTTTCACGGTATGGGCGTTTTTCATCTTCACGTCTTCCTGCTCGGAAGCAATTTTCTTTGGATCGATTTTTACTTCCGAAGGGAAATCAATGAAAGTTAATTCCTTATCCATAAGAACCTCAATCTCAAGCAGTAAAGGTTCTTCTTTTTTCGTCACAAAAGTAATTGCCTTACCATCTTTATCTGCACGTCCGGTTCGGCCGATTCTGTGAATATACTGTTCCGGCACTTCAGGCACCTCAAAATTGATGACGTGCGTGATATCAGAAATATCAAGGCCCCTCGCCATCACATCCGTTGTAATCAGTCCGCGAATTAACTCATTTTCAAAGGATTTCATCGCTTTCAGACGGTAGTTCTGGGATTTATTGGAATGGATCACATCGAACTGCCCCGGGAAAAGCTCATCAATTTTATTAAAAAGCAAATCTGCGTGACGCTTGTTATTATTGAAAATCAATACTTTGGAAAGGTCGTTTTCAGTCTCAAGAAGATGCTTTAAAAGATTTATTTTTGTGTTGAAATTTTCAACTTTGTACCCGGTCTGTTCAATTTTTTCGAGAGGCGTTCCGGACTTTGCGAGGGAAATTTCTATGGGGCTGGCGAAATAGTCCTCCAGCATATCATCCACCGCTTCGGTCATGGTTGCGGAAAAGAGAATGTTCTGGCGTTTTTCACGCATCATCTCAAAAATGTGCGTCAGCTGGGGACGGAAGCCCAAATTCAGCATTTCATCAAACTCATCGATGATTAGTTTCTGAACTTCTTTCAGGGAAATTGCATTGTCAATCGCCAGATCCATCACGCGGCCAGGCGTGCCAACCAAAATATCGCAGCCGTCGTTAAAAAGCAGTTTCTGCGTATTGATATTTTTACCGCCATAAACGCCGATCACTCTTGCCGTTATGTTTTCGGTAAGTTTTTCAAGGATTTCGGTGACCTGCACCACAAGCTCGCGCGTGGGAACCAACACCAAAACCGTAGGATTCCCGTTTTTGTTATACTTCCACTGCTTCAAAACAGGAAGAAGGTAAGCCAACGTTTTTCCGGTGCCCGTCTGTGCAATTCCCATGATATCTCGTCCCGATAAAATAGGTTTAAAGCTTTTCTCCTGGATAGGCGTCGGCACAAAAAGCTCTAAATCAGCCAGCACATCAAGGATTTTCTCCGGTAAACCAAATTCAGCAAAAGTATATGGATCCATGCGGCAAAGATAGTGCTTTTCACATTTATCGAATTCCAGCTATAAAATGTAATCTTTCATACGCGCTGTCGCCAGTTCATTTTCATTGGTCCACGCCAAAAAATCTTCAAGCTTATCCTCCATTTTTTTGCCTAAATTATATTTTCTGTAGAAAGGCATTTTAATATTAAAATCCTGACCTTCCGTAAATTGAAAGGTATTTAAATAGATTAAAACGAACTCGTCATTCTTCAGCGTTTCTGTTACCATTCCCTGATAATATTTCATCGGAACTGCCTGAAAGACAAAATCATTATAGGGCAACTGCGAATATGGCGAAATACTTTCCGGAACGATGCTCAACCCCTGATCTTCCAAAATATCAGTGCTGCGCTGCAACCTTTTAAAAGGAAATAGTATGTTTGAATTTTCGATATTAGAGATGTAAGTGAACTCAAGCAGTTTAAGTTCATTTACAGATATTGTGACGTCTTTCTGCCGGATTCCGCGGACTGGTTTCTCCAGAATTGCTTCAACATGTTTTTTCGCATTTTCGATTTCTTTTAACGACGAATTCCTGTTATAGAACGCAACTTCATGGCCTTTGGAAACTATTTTTTTTAATAGTTCTGTGCTTTTTTCAGCGATAGAAATGTCGATGAAAAACGTAGATTTCACATCGTGATTTTCTAAAGTTCTGAGAATTGAAAAAGTATTTCTGTGCGTAATTTCTAAAAGTTCTGTGTCGCTCAATACTCTTCCGTTTCTGGAAATTCCGGAGTTATTCAGGATATTGAACGTTAAAAGAATCATTTAAACCTTTTTTTGATATAAAATTTATAAGTACCTGTTGAACAAAATGCTAAAATTTTTATTTAAAGCTATTGTTCATGGTTTTAATTTCGTTTTAAGATTTTTAATCATATCCCTTGTCATTTCCGTAATGTCAAAATCATAGGTTAATCCCCAATCTTTTTTCGCCACTGAATCATCAATTGATGCCGGCCACGAATCTGCAATCGCCTGACGGAAATCCGGTTTATAATCAATTTTAAATTCCGGAATTTCCTTCCTTATTTCCGCTGCAAGTTCTGCCGGCGTAAATGACATACCGCCCAAGTTGTAAGATGAACGAACCGTGATATTTTCTTTCGGGGCTTCCATTAATTTTAAAGTCGCATTAATGGCATCATCCATATAAAGCATCGGCATTGCTGTATTTTCTGAGATGAAACTGGTGTATTTTCCTTCTTCAATGGCTTCGTAATAAATCTCTACGGCATAGTCTGTTGTGCCGCCGCCCGCCGGCGTTTTCCAGGAAATGAGTCCAGGATACCGAATGCTCCTTACATCTACGCCGTGCTTGTCAAAATAATATTCACACCATTTCTCACCCGCCAGTTTCGAGATTCCGTAAACGGTTGTGGGATTCAAAACCACGTCCTGTCCTACGTTTTCCTTGGGGATTCCTTTCCCGAAAACAGCTATGGAACTAGGCCAGAAAATCTTTTTAATCAAACCTTCGCGGGCCATTTCACAGAAATTGATCAGCGGCTCTACGTTCAGCTTCCACGCGAAAAGCGGCTGTTTTTCCGAAGTTCCTGAAAGCAGTGACGCCAAATGGTACACGGTTGTAATTTCATATTCCTTAATGACCTGGCGTACCAACTGTGTATTCGTCACATCCATCCTTTCGTAATAGCCTGCCGAGGTCAGGTTTTTATCAAACCGGTCGAGCCCGGAAGCGACGACATTCTCCTTTCCATGAATAGCGACTAACCTGTTGGTAAGTTCGGTCCCGATCTGTCCTAAAGCACCGGTAATCAAAATTTTTTCCGTGGAAGATTCCATATGTAGCGATTGATTTTTTTTTGAATTAAGTGTGTGTATAGCAAATTTAAAAAAATTAATAAGTTTCGGAAACATTTATTTAATTTTGAAAGGGACAAAACAAAGCACAAAAGATCCTGTACGCACTTTACAAAAAAATGAACTTAAGTATACTAATGAAAAAATTCCACTTTCTTCTGATATTAATTTCGCAGCTTACCTTTGCTCAGTTTACGAATTTCAATACCGTAAAAGAAGTCAGGGTAAAAAATAAAGGCGTTGTAGTTTCGGCGCATCCGCTGGCGAGTGAAGCCGGTGCTACAATCCTGAAAATGGGCGGAAATGCTTATGACGCCATCGTTGCGACCCAGTATGCACTCACTGTCGTTTATCCACAGGCGGGAAATATCGGTGGCGGCGGATTTTTGGTTGGCGTGAAAAACAACGGAGAAAAATTCACGCTCGATTACCGCGAGACCGCACCGGAAAAGGCGTCCCGCGATATGTACCTCGATAAAAAAGGAAATGCAAACACCGACCTTTCACAAAACGGCAGGCTCGCAGTCGGAATTCCGGGCTCTGTGGCAGGCTTTTATGCCACTTTGAAACACTGTAATCTACCTATGAATCAATTGATTCAGCCGGCAATTGACTTAGCAGAACAGGGATTTGCGATTACTGAGCGGGAGGCCAATCTTTTGAATTCTTTGCGGGATGAATTTCTGAAACACAACATCAGCAAAACAGCTTTCGTAAAGAATGAGAAATGGAAAGCCGGTGATCTTCTGGTTCAAAAGGAACTCGCGGAAACGCTGAAACGCATCCAAAAAGACGGTATGAAAGGTTTCTACGAAGGTAAAACCGCTGAACTGATCGTTGCCGAAATGAAACGGGGGAACGGAATTATTTCTTTAAAAGACCTAAAAAACTACAAAGTCGCTGAAAGAAAACCGATGAAGTTTGATTATAAAGGCCATGAAATTGTAACAATGCCTCTACCTTCTTCCGGAGGGATTATTCTGGCTCAAATGTTGAAAATGAGCAGCTTTGAGAATATTGAAAAATACCAGCACAATTCCGCAAAAGCCGTCCAAATCATGATTGAGGCGGAAAGACGCGCTTTTGCAGACCGTGCAGAATACATGGGCGATCCGGCATTCATCAATGATAAAACGGCTATGCTGATTTCTGATGACTACCTGAAAAACCGCTGGAAATCCTACAGTCCAACTCAGGCCACAAGAAGCGGCGATGTAGGAAAAATCATCAATCCTGCAAAAGAAAGTACAGAAACGACCCACATTTCTGTGGTTGACAAGGCCGGCAATGCTGCGGCAGTTACCACCACTCTCAACGGGCTGTACGGCAGCAAGGTTGTTGTTTCCGGCGCTGGATTCTTCCTTAATAATGAAATGGACGATTTCTCCATAAAGCCAGGGGTGCCGAATATGTTTGGCGCAGTAGGCGGCGAAGCGAATAAAATTGAGCCGGGAAAAAGGATGCTTTCGTCGATGACACCAACGATCGTTCTGAAAAAAGGAAAACCCTATATCATTGTGGGAACTCCCGGTGGAACGACGATTCCGACTTCGGTTTACCAGTCCATCGTGAACACGATAGATTTTAAATTATCACCAAATATGGCAGTTAACGCGCCTAAATTCCATCACCAATGGCTTCCCGAAAGTGTTTCGGTAGAAAAGAACTTCCCCGAAACCACGATTTCTGATCTTGAAAAAATGAATTACAAAATCGAAAGAATTTCCCAAATCGGCAGAACGGAAATGATCGTGATTGATGAAAAGGGAAATATTATCGGCGTGGCGGACGGCAGAGGTGATGATTCTGTAGCTGTGGAAGCTCCTTAAAAAGGATTAAAACAAGATCCTTAAACTTTTCGGCAACACTTTTATAGAGACCGGAGATTTTATTTTATTGAATTCACCGTCGAGATGCCAGTTTTTGGTATTCACTTCAAATTCAATTTCAGAGACCGGAAGATAAGTCACATAGTCGTCGTCCTTCAGTTTTTTGGTGAACATTCTGAAGGCGAATAAAGGTGAATAGGACAGCGGAAATTTCTTTACTAAAACCACATCCACCAAACCGTCGCTTTTGCTCGCGTTGGGTGCAATGTAAGCGTTATTGCCAAACTGACGGGTGTTTGCAATATTCAGCATCAGATATTTGCCGTTGTACTGATGGTATTTTTCATCCGAAAACTTTACTTTAATCGGCTTATAATTAAAAAAAGTCTGAATGGATACTTTAATGTAATTTTTAAAACCGCGGGAAGTTTTCTCGAATTCCTTCACCACTTTTCCGTCGAAACCGGTCCCCGAGACATTAATAGAAAGCCTGCCGTTTACGGTAAAAGTATCGATTTGCCGCGAGTTTTTAGTTTTGATTTTTTCCAGAAGTTCATCCAGGTTCTTGTGAAAATTGGTCTCATTTGAAAAACCGTTACCAGAGCCCGCGGGAAAAATTGCGAGAATTTTTTCGGTATGGATGATATTTTTTGCTACCGTTGAAATGGTACCGTCACCACCAATGGCTACAAAAATTTCGGTATTCTCGAAATTGTCTTTAATGAATTCATCGGTACCTTCAATGGATTCCGAAATATAGAAATTCGGATTTTCAACCTTCTTTTTGAGTTCATTCAAAAAAGGATGGTAATTTTTCCTGGCTGAAAACGGATTGATGATGAAGGCCACCTGCAGCATGTCTGCAAAAATAAAAAATGCCTCCGTTTCTGGAAGCATTTTAATATTAATTTAAATTATTATGCATCAATTCTTGCGTATTTTGCATTTTTCTCGATAAAATCCCTTCTTGGCGGCACCTCATCACCCATCAGCATCGAAAATACATTATCTGCATCTGCAAGGCTATCAATGGTTACCTGTTTCAGGGTTCTGTTATCCGGATTAAGGGTAGTTTCCCAGAGCTGTTCCGCATTCATCTCGCCGAGACCTTTGTAACGCTGCACCTCTACTCCTTTCCCGTCAGGAGACATTTCGAGTGTTTTTTCTTCTCTTTCTTTCTCATTCCAGGCATATACTTTCTTGTTGCCTTTTTTCAACAAATAAAGCGGCGGCGAAGCGATATACACATAACCATGCTCAATCAGTTCTTTCATATAACGGAAGAAGAACGTCAGAATCAAAGTCGCAATGTGCGAACCGTCGATATCGGCATCGGTCATAATCACCACTTTATGATATCTTAATTTGCTTAAATTCAGGGCCTTGCTGTCTTCTTCAGTTCCTACAGAAACACCCAGTGCCGTGTAGATATTTTTGATCTCCTCGTTATCGTAAACCTTGTGAAGCATTGATTTTTCTACGTTCAAAATCTTACCTCTTAAGGGAAGAATGGCCTGGAAATGACGGTCGCGTCCCTGTTTTGCAGTTCCACCCGCGGAATCCCCCTCTACCAGAAAAATCTCAGAAATTTCCGGGTCTTTAGACGAGCAGTCTGCCAGTTTTCCCGGAAGTCCGGAACCGCCCATCGGCGATTTGCGCTGTACCATTTCTCTCGCCTTTTTCGCAGCCTGTCTCGCTTTTGCGGCAAGAACCACTTTCTGTACAATCTGCTTTGCTTCGTTGGGATTTTCCTCAAGGAAATTGGTAAGCATTTCACCAACGATTTTATCCACCGCACCGGAAACTTCGGAATTTCCTAATTTAGTCTTCGTCTGACCTTCGAACTGAGGTTCCATTACTTTTACCGAAATCACAGCGGTCAAACCTTCACGGAAATCATCACCGGTAACCTCCACTTTTTCTTTAGCCGGAAGCCCGAGCTCATCGGCGAATTTTTTCAGAGTTCTTGTCAAAGCCCTTCTGAATCCTGCGAGGTGCGTTCCACCTTCGTGGGTGTTGATATTGTTGACGTAGGAATGTAAATTCTCGTTGAAAGACGTGTTGTAGCGCATGGCTACCTCAACGGGAATATTGTCGCGCTCGCCTTCCATGAAAATCACATTTTCCATAATAGATTCGCGGTTTCCGTCAATATATTCTACAAATTCCTTTAAACCACCTTCCGAATAGAAGGATTCAGATTTGAAAGTTCCGTCTTCCTGGCGCTCTCTTTCATCGGTTAAAGTAATCGTTATACCTTTATTCAGATAAGAAAGTTCGCGAAGCCTGCTCGCCAAAGTATCGTAATTGTAAACGAGCTCCGTGAAGATGGTGTCGTCCGGCTGGAAGAACTGTTTTGTCCCTCTTTGGTCGCTTTTTCCAACTTCTTTTACATCGGTTTGCGCTTTACCTCTGGAATAGGTTTGCTGGTAAACATTACCGTCTCTGTAAACCGTAGTCACCATTTCGGTTGAAAGCGCATTGACACATGAAACTCCCACACCGTGAAGCCCGCCTGATACTTTATAAGAATCTTTATCGAACTTACCACCGGCACCGATTTTTGTCATTACAACTTCAAGGGCGGATTTTTGCTCTTTTTCGTGGTAATCTACCGGGATACCGCGACCGTTGTCGGTCACCTCTATGGCGTTGCTTTCTTTGATGGTTACGGTAATGGTATCGCAATACCCGGCCAATGCTTCGTCAATGGAATTGTCCACCACCTCATAAACCAAATGGTGCAAACCTCTTAGACCCACATCTCCAATGTACATTGACGGACGCATCCTTACATGCTCCATTCCTTCCAGTGCCTGGATACTACTTGCTGTATACTGTTTGTTGCTCATAAACCTGTTGCTTTCGGCGGTTGCCATTTGCTTATCGCCTTAAATTAAAATACTACAAAAATACGAAATTTTAATGGGGTATGAAAGTTAAAAAGTATTAGATTTTGGTGTTAATTTTTTTTTAAACTGATGCTCTGGTAACGGTAGAATTTAAAAAAACTGTAAATTCGCCGTAGACCAATCCGACAAAATTATGGAAAAATTAAAAATTCAGATCAGCGACGAAGAAATTTCAGACTTAAAACAAAGACTTGCCAAAACGCGCTTTGCAAATCTGCCGGAAAGCGATTTTAAAGCAGGAACCGACGAAAGTTACCTGAAAGAAATTTGCAGCTACTGGCAAAATTCCTACGACTGGCGCAAACATGAAACGGAAATCAATCAATTTCCCAACTATATTACACCGATCAGCGGCGAAGCGGTTCATTTTATTTTAATAGAAGGTAAGGGTGATAATAACATTCCGCTGCTGCTGATTCACGGCTGGCCCGACAGCTTTTTAAGGTTTAAAAAAATGATTCCGCTTCTTACGGAAGCCGACGGAAACGGAATGTCCTTCACGCTGGTAATTCCTTCAGTTCCAGGTTTTGGTTTTTCCACAAACCGCAATGAAAACAGCCCTCTGAAAATTGCTAAAATTTTCAATGAGCTGATGCACAATATTTTAAATTATAAAAAGTACTTGGTACACGGCGGCGACTGGGGCACTTCCATCGGTGAGAAAATCGCCCAGTATCACGGAGAAAATCTTGTTGGGCTGCATTTAACCGATGTTCCGTTCAGCCACTCGATGGAGGAGCCTGAGGACGCATCCGAAGCCGAAAAGAAATTTATTAAAAAAGTTGAAAAATGGCAGCAGACCGCAGGTGCCTATGCGATGATCCAGAGTACAAAACCAAATTCCCTTGCTCCGGCAATGAATGATTCGCCGGCAGGTCTTGCCGCATGGCTTTTAGAAAAATTTAAAGTTTGGTCGGATGATTTTGAAAACAGCTTCAGTAAAGACGATTTACTTACAAATGCTTCAATATACTGGTTTACAAATACTTTTGGCTCAGCATCAAGAATTTACCTGAACGCAATGAAAGACATGATGAACGACAAATATAACCCGCTGGAAAAAATAAATCCGGTGAACCATTCTGATGAGAAAGTTACGGTACCCACAGGATTTTCAATTTTCCCGAAAGATATTTCCCACCCGCCGCGCGAATTTGCGGAACGGTTTTTTAATGTTACTTATTGGAACGAACCCAGCAAAGGCGGCCACTTTGCAGCGATGGAAGTTCCGGAAATTCTGGAAAAAGAAATACGCAGTTTTGTGAACGGCCTGTGAATTGGTTATGTCTGACTTTAATTTTATGCGGGGCATTTCCCTCCTTTGGAGGGGTGCCGAAGGTGTGATGGTTTATAAAGAAATTTTTGCACAATAAAATCTTCCAAATCTCGCATGACAACAGAAAGATCAATTTTTATATCGAAATCTGTAATCGGGAAGACCCTTAAACCCAAATTCTCCAAAAATTCCTGCCTTGCGAGATCATAATCTTCTTTCAGATTATGACTTGTTCCGTCGATTTCAATAACTAATCCTAAGGTTTTTACATAAAATTCAACAATGTAATTACCGATGATTCTGTCGGTCAAAATCAATACTATGAAACTGGCGGTTTCTGACTTGCTTCCAAAAAAGAACTTCCGAAAGAATTCCTGCCTTTCTTTTTCCCGGAAGGAGTTTTTTAAGTTCGGGATTATAGGGTAGATTTTCAACAAAATTCCTTTTGGATAGAAATTCCCTTGATATGGGTTTGAATTCTTTGTTCCATTTTGTTGCAGATAGATATTATTGTAAACCACCCGTCAATCGCTATAGGCGATTGCCACCCCTCCAGAGGAGGGGAATTTTCTCTTTTAAATCTTCACCATCACCAGATCCTCGCCTACTTTTTCCACTTTCACAACATTACTTTTGGTTAAATTTTTCGTGGCTTTATCCCATTTCTTGCCGGAAAGCTGGCTTTTTTCTTTTACCTCTGAAAGTTGCATCGGCTGTTCCTGAGCATTCAGAATTTCGATGATTACTTTTTCATCTTCGCCCAAATCTATTTGAGACGTGGTTTTCTCAGGTTTCATTTGCGGGAAGAACAACACTTCCTGGATGGAGGCACTGTTGGTTAAAAACATAATCAGGCGGTCCATTCCGATACCCAATCCGGACGTTGGCGGCATTCCGTATTCCAAAGCACGAAGGAAATCGTTGTCGATAAACATGGCCTCGTCGTCTCCTCTTTCGGAAAGCGCAAGCTGCGCTTCGAAACGTTCTCTCTGGTCTATCGGATCGTTCAACTCGGAATATGCGTTTGCGATTTCTTTACCACAAACCATTAGCTCGAATCGTTCGGTCAGGCCTTCTTTGCTGCGGTGCTTTTTGGTAAGCGGCGACATTTCTATCGGATAATCTGTGATGAAAGTCGGCTGAATGAAATTTCCTTCGCATTTTTCACCGAAAATTTCATCAATGAGTTTTCCTTTGCCCATGGTTTCATCCACTTCAATACCAATTGATTTCGCAAAATCGTACAGTTCCTGCTCTGTTTTTCCGGTGATATCGAAACCTGTATATTTCTGTATGGCCTCCGTCATGGAAATCCGCGGGTAAGGTGCTTTCCAGTTGATTTTATGTTCACCGAATGTTGATTCTGCGGCTCCGTTTACCGAAACAGCCACGAATTCGAGCAGTTTCTCGGTGAAATCCATCATCCAATTGTAATCTTTGTAGGCAACGTAAATTTCCATCGCCGTAAATTCCGGATTGTGGGTTCTGTCCATCCCTTCATTTCTGAAGTTTTTGGAAAATTCATAAACACCATCAAAACCCCCTACGATCAGTCTTTTCAAATACAGTTCATTCGCAATTCGTAAGTATAACGGGATGTCGAGCGCATTGTGATGCGTGATGAACGGCCTTGCAGCAGCACCTCCAGGAATAGACTGCAGAATTGGGGTTTCCACTTCAAAATAACCGGCATCATTGAAAAACGTGCGCATTGCGTTGAACATTTTTGTTCTTTTCACAAAAACTTCTTTCACCTGCGGATTTACCGTTAAATCTACGTAACGCTGTCTGTATCTAAGTTCCGGATCGTTGAATGCATCGTGAACAACGCCGTTTTCATCGGTTTTTGCCTGCGGAAGAGGTCTTAAAGATTTGGTTAATAGCGTAAAATTCTTCACCATTACCGTCATTTCGCCAACCTGAGTTTTGAACAGTTCGCCTTCAATTCCGATGATATCACCAATATCCAAAAGGTGTTTGTAAACCTCGTTGTACAGTTCTTTATCCTCACCCGGGCAAATCTCATCACGGTTGAAATAGACCTGAATTTTGCCTTCAGAGTCCTGCAGCTCTGCAAAACTCGCCTTCCCCTGAATCCTTCTAGACATGAGTCTGCCCGCGATTTTCACGGATTTTCCTTCTTCAAAATTTTCCCTGATGGTTTTAGTGGTATTAGTTACCTTATATTCAGCTGCCGGGAACGCGTCGATTCCTATTGCCGTAAGTTTCTGTAGCTTTTCGCGGCGGATGATTTCCTGTTCGGATAAAGACATTTTATTTAAATTTTTAGACTTGCAAAAATAGTGATTTTTAAAGAAAGGCCAGAAAAGAATAACCTATTGCCTTTCTTTAACCGCAAAAAGTTATTTTAAACAAAAAGTGAAAAGTTCTGTCTCTTAAAGAACATAAAAGTTTTAAAAAATCGCAAAATATGTTTTGCCCTGTGATAATTGGAGATTGCAGCATTATTCTTTTTTCCGACTCAGTCATCACTTTAAAATCATTCTGAATTTTAAAAAGGAGGAATAAAAAACTTTTAATTTTTATTTTTAAAATCCAAAATCATTTTTATATTTGTCCCAATGAAAGCAATCACAAACAATACTTGGTGGTGGCCGCTCAAACTCTCGTCGGGTCTGGCGCACTAACCGTGTATCCTGTTTGCAATAGCATAAGTAAGACTTTGACGATAGCGTTGAAGTCTTTTTTTTATTTAAAATGATATGAAAACTCAAAAAAATATTTCCGTAAAAACCACGGTAAAAGTGGTGATGAGCGACCTCTTCACCCCGGTGGGCATCTACCTCAGACTCCGCGACAAATTCCGCGACACGGTTCTGCTTGAGAGTGCCGGAAACCAAAACAGCGAAAACAATTTCTCCTACATTGCCGTGAATGCCATTGCCGGAATTGAAATCAGCAACCAGAATGAAGCTGAAATAAAATTCCCGCTCGAAAATCCTGAAAAAATTAAGCTAAAAGAGGTGAAACTGACGGATTTACTTTACAGTTTTTCTAAAAATTTCAGCTGTGAAGTTCCAAACCATCCGCTGGGAAAAACTGCGCAGGGGCTTTTCGGTTACACAGCTTATGATGCGGTGCCGTTTTTTGAGAATATCGAATTTAAAGAAAAGACTGACCGAAACCAGATTCCACTGCTGCGCTATAGGCTCTACCAGTACGTGATTGCAATCAACCATTTCAATGATGAGATGTTTCTGATTGAAAACCAAATTCCGGGGCTAAAATCTGACTCCCTCGAACTTCAGAATATTATTTATCAAAAAAATGCGCCCGTTTTTCCCTTCAAAACCATTGAAGAAGAAACTTCAAATCTAAGCGATGCAGAATATAAAAATTTGGTGGAAAAAGCCAAGTACCACTGTTATCGCGGCGATGTGTTCCAGCTGGTTTTGAGCAGGCGTTTCGAACAGAAATTCCGTGGTGACGATTTCAATGTCTACCGTGCACTCAGAAATATCAATCCGTCGCCATACCTTTTTTATTTTGATTACGGCGATTATAAACTGATGGGTTCCAGCCCGGAAAGCCAGCTCATCATCAACAGTTCAAAAGCGGTGATCCACCCAATCGCAGGGACTTTTGCCAGAACCGGCGATACGGAAACCGATCTTGCATCGGCCGAAAATCTAAAAAAAGATGCCAAAGAAAACGCCGAACATACCATGCTTGTAGATCTCGCGCGCAACGACTTAAGCATCTACGGAAAAAATACCACGGTTACGAAACTGAAGGAAATCCATTTCTTTTCTCACGTCATCCATTTGGTCAGTGAAGTGACGGCCGATCTAGCCGAAGAACAGAATCCGTTTGAGGTGATTGCCGCTACATTCCCACAGGGAACCTTAAGCGGTGCGCCAAAATACCGTGCGATGCAGCTGATCGACGAATACGAGAAAAGCCCACGCAGCTACTACGGCGGCTGCATCGGTTTTGTAGGCTTCGATGGGAGCTGCAACCAGGCCATTATGATCCGTACATTTCTCAGCAAAAACAATACGCTTTTTTATCAGGCAGGTGCCGGTATTGTAGCAAAATCTTCTCCGGAAAATGAACTTCAGGAGGTCAATAACAAACTCAACGCCTTAAAATCAGCCATCAGGAAAGCTGAAAAAATTTAATAAAAACAACAATGAAAATACTGGTATTTGATAATTACGACAGTTTCACCTACAACCTCGTTCAGATGATTGAGCAGATTGTCGGGCATAAAGTCGATGTTTACAGGAATGATGAAATTCCGCTTGAAAAAATCGCGGAATACGACAAAATCATCCTGTCTCCCGGTCCGGGAATACCTTCCGAAGCCGGAATTTTACTGGACGTGATAAAAACTTATGCGCCCACGAAATCCATTTTCGGCGTATGCCTTGGTCAGCAGGCAATTGCAGAAGCTTTTGGCGGAAAACTTATCAACTTAAAAGAAATTTACCACGGCGTGGCCACCGAAGCAAAAAAAACAAAAACGGACGTGAAACTGCTGAGTGGTTTGCCTGAGACCATCGAAGTGGGCCGATATCACAGCTGGGCTGTGGATCCTGAGTTCTTCCCCGACGAACTTGAAATCACCTCCGTTGACAGAGAAAATATGATCATGTCGCTGCAGCACAAAAAATTCGATGTGCACGGTGTGCAGTACCATCCTGAAAGCATCCTGACACCGGAAGGAAAAAAAATAATGGAAAACTTCTTACGCCCCTAAAAATGAAGGAAATATTACAATACCTTTTTAATCACCAGACCCTTTCGAAGGCGGAAGCAAAATCGATCATGATTGAAATTGCCAACAGCAAGTTCAACGAAAATGAAGTCACTTCTTTCGTCACGGTATTTCTGATGCGGAGCATCACGCTTGATGAACTCGAGGGTTTCAGCAGCGCGCTTCTGCAGTTGGCTCAGCCCGTAAATCTGGGTACGGATGACCTTGTTGATATCGTAGGAACCGGCGGCGACGGCAAGGATACATTCAATATTTCAACGTTGGCGAGCCTGGTGGTGGCAGGTGCCGGACAAAAAGTTGCGAAACAGGGAAATTACGGTGCTTCCAGCGTAAGCGGCGCTTCCAATGTTCTGGAAAATCTGGGTTATAAATTCAAAAACAACGAAGAAGACCTTAAAAATGATCTGAAAAAGGCTAATTTCTGCTTTCTCCACGCACCGGTTTTTCACACGGCATTGCGCTCTGTGGCGCCTTTGCGAAAAAATCTCGGTTTGAAAACGTTTTTCAATCTCCTCGGACCGTTGATAAATCCCGCCAGGCCGAAATACAGCATGATTGGCGTGGCAAATCCCGAAATCGGGCGTATTTATCAGTATCTTCTTCAAAACCGGAACGCCAATTTTATGATCGTAAACTCATTGGACGGCTACGACGAAATCAGCCTCACTTCCGATACCAAAATTATCGATAAACACGGTGAAAAAATCTATTCAGCAGAAGACCTTCATTTCAAAAACATAGATGCTGAAGAAATTTTCGGGGGAAAGACTCAGCAGGCTGCATCAGACATTTTTGTAAAAATCCTCGAAGGAAAAGGCAGTGAAGCGCAGAACAGCGTCGTACTTGCCAATGCCGCTCTTGCCCTGCAAAACACCGGAAAACACGGCCGTTATACAGATTGTCTGGAAATGGCAAAAGACAGCTTGTTCGGAAAAAAAGCATTAAAAACCCTGCAATCTTTAATTGATTAAAATGAACATCCTCGATAAAATTATTGCAACCAAAAAACAGGAAATTGCAGCCTCGCAAAAGCTGAAAAGCCTTTCTGAACTGAAAGATTCAGAATTTTTTGGGCGAAAAACTTTTTCTTTAAAACAAAATTTAAAAACCAAAAGCGGTATCATCGCTGAGTTTAAAAGAAAATCACCGTCGAAAGGCATCATTAATGCTCATTCTGAAATTAAAGATGTTGTTAGAAGTTACGAAAACAACGGTGCCAGCGCGATCTCGATTTTGACGGACCAAGAATATTTTGGCGGAAGTTCGACAGATATTTTTGCTGTGAGAAATTCTGTTGAAATTCCAATCTTACGAAAGGATTTCATGGTGGATGAATTTCAGTTTTACGAAGCGAAAGCTATGGGAGCAGACGTAGTTTTACTTATCGCGGCTTGCCTCTCGCCGGCTCAGGTTCATGAGTTTACGGAACTTTCACATGAGCTTGGCCTGGAAGTTTTATTGGAAATTCATACCGAAAAAGAACTTAGACATTTCAATCCAATTATAGATTTGGTGGGCATCAACAACCGGAATCTGAAAAATTTTGAAGTTGATTTGCAGCATTCGGTGGATTTAAAAAATTTGCTTCCGGAAAACGTTCTGTCCGTCGCAGAAAGCGGCATTTATTCAAAAGAAAATTTTACATTTTTAAAGGAAAAAGGCTTTGACGGTTTCCTGATGGGCGAATATTTTATGAAAAATGAAAATCCCGGCGATGCGTTTGCCGAATTTGTTAAATCACTTTAAAATGAACCATGCCTCACCAAAAATAAAAGTCTGCGGACTGACGCAAACTTATCAGGCGCACAGTTTAACGGATTCGGGCATTGATTTTCTTGGCTTTATCTTTTATGAGAAATCTCCCCGTTTTGTATTGAACTCTTTAAGCCTAAAGGAAATCGCAGAAATCCCGCATTTGAAAAAAGTTGGTGTTTTCGTCAACGAAGAACTGGACAAGATTGTAGAAATCGCTCATGACGCACAGTTAAATTTAATTCAACTGCATGGTGACGAAGACCGACAGTTTATTATTGATTTAAAAACAAAATCAGGAAAAAATATAGAAATCATTAAAGTCATCAGAATTGGGAATCAAAATCAGGAAGAACTGCAAAATATTATAAGCCATTTTTCAGAAACGCCGGACTATTTCCTTTTCGATACCGATTCTTCCGCATTTGGCGGCACCGGAAAAACCTTCGACTGGCGAATTTTAAACCAAATTGAAATTCCAAAACCTTTTTTCCTGAGCGGCGGAATTTCGTTGGAAAATATTGGGGAAATCAAAACAATTATCCAAAAACCTTTCGCCCTCGACATCAATTCAAAATTCGAAATTGAACCGGGCATTAAAAATTTAGACAAAATAAAATCATTTCAAAATACCTTAAGAAATCATGACCTTTAAAAACCCTGATGAACACGGATATTACGGTGAATTCGGCGGCGCTTTCATACCCGAAATGCTCTATCCGAATGTGAAAGAACTTCAGGAAAATTACCTTGAAATTATCGGTTCCGAAGCGTTCCAAACCGAGTTCCGCGGACTGCTGGAAAACTATGTCGGCCGCGAAACACCTTTATATCTGGCCAAAAATTTAAGTGAAAAATACGGCGCAAAAATCTACCTGAAACGTGAAGACCTGAACCACACCGGCGCGCATAAGATTAACAATGCGCTGGGACAGGCGCTTTTGGCAAAACGCCTTGGTAAAAAAAGAATCATTGCCGAAACCGGCGCCGGCCAACATGGCGTAGCCACCGCCACTGCCTGCGCACTTCTGGGTCTTGAATGCATCGTTTATATGGGCGAGATCGACATCGCACGCCAGGCGCCAAACGTTGCCAGAATGGAAATGCTCGGCGCGAAAGTTGTGCCCGCCACTTCGGGCTCCAGGACTTTAAAAGATGCGGTAAATGAAGCCCTCCGCGACTGGATTAACAATGCCACCACCACACATTATATCATCGGCAGCGTGGTAGGCCCGCACCCGTTTCCGGATTTGGTGGCGAGGTTCCAAAGTGTAATTTCTGAGGAAATTAAGGCGCAACTGAAAGAAATTTCCGGTTCAGAAAATCCGGATTACGTCATTGCCTGCGTTGGCGGCGGAAGCAATGCTGCAGGGGCTTTTTACCATTTTGTGGATGAAGAGAAGGTGAAAATCATCGCAGCCGAAGCCGGCGGGCACGGGCTGCAAAGCGGTCAATCTGCAGCGACTACATTTCTAGGAACAACAGGCGTTCTGCACGGCAGCAAAAGCCTGGTAATGCAGGATGCAGACGGACAGGTTACCGAACCGCATTCTATTTCCGCCGGGCTTGATTATCCGGGAATCGGTCCGTTTCATGCGAATTTATTTGCTAAAAAACGCGCCCAGTTTTTTAGCATTAATGATGATGAGGCTTTGGAAGCCGCTTTCGAGCTCACGCGTGCTGAAGGAATCATTCCCGCGCTTGAAAGTGCTCATGCATTAGCGGTTTTGAACAAGCTGAAATTTGAGAATAACAATACCGTGGTTATTTGCCTCAGCGGGCGCGGCGACAAGGATATGGAAACTTATTTGAAAGCATTAAAGGAAATAACAAAATGAAAAAACTGAATATCTACTTCACCGCCGGAATTCCACAGCTGAATGATACCGGAAAAATTGCCGAACTCATCCAGGACAGCGGTGCTGATTTTATGGAAATCGGGATTCCCTATTCTGATCCGGTTGCCGATGGGCCGGTGATTCAGGAGGCGCATCTAAAAGCGTTGCAGAACGGCATGAATCTGAAAATTCTATTCCAGCAACTTTCAGAAATCAAAGACTCGGTGACCATTCCAAAAATTGTGATGGGTTATCTGAATCCTGTGATGCAGTTTGGCTTCGAAAATTTTTGTGAAAAATGTGCTGAAAACGGCATTTACGGCTTAATTATCCCTGATCTTCCGCCCTATGAATTTGAAACAAAATACAGAGCAATCACCGAAAAATACGGACTTAATTTTATTTTTCTGATTACGCCTGAAACGCCTGATGAGCGCATTTTATACCTCGACAGCCTGAGTTCAGGTTTCCTTTACGCGGTGAGCTCTTCCTCTACGACCGGGAACATTTCAAAAGCCATCAATAATGAAGAATATCTTAACCGCATAGGAAATTTAAAACTGAAAAACCCTGTATTCATCGGCTTTGGAATTAAGGATAAACATGATTTTCAAACGGTGACCCAACGTGCTGCAGGCGGAATAATAGGAACAAGCTTCGTGCAGATCCTTTTGGAGCATGAAAACTGGGAAAAAGCGGCGGAAGGTTTTATTAAAAATCTTCGCGATTGAATTTTCCGTAAATTTACCTGTCAAATACGCAAATTCAATTTAATTAAAAAAATAAAGAGCAGTCGAATAAACAACCGCTCTTTAATGTTGGAATTTTTTCCTCATTTGTGTATGGCAAAGTTAAGAATAAAATGAATAACTCACAAAGATGTGAATACTTTTTGTCAAAAGAAATAGTAAATACAGCATAAAATATGGCAAGAAAAACCGTAAGCGGCCCGGTGAGGAACAAGGAAAGGACAAAAGAGAAACTGCTTAAAAGTGTTGGGAAAATCATCAGCACCAAAGGTTTCCACAGTCTGAAAATAACAAATATTGCAAGAACAGCCTCTGTTGATAAAAAATTAATCTACAACTATTTTGGTTCGGTTGAAAATCTTATCAATCAGTACCTGCGCAATCTGGATTTTGGCAGCAGCATGAACAGTTCTGAATATAAAGAAGAGGGCCTTAAAGACAACGGAAAAACGTTATCGAAAAATCTTTTGAAAGAAATGTACAGCGCCGTATCCGCAAACCCTGAACTTCAAAAGATCATAGTTTGGGAACTGTATGAGTATAACGATATCCTTCGAGAACTTTGCGATCACCGCGAAAGGCTTGGCGATGAAATGTTTCAAAAATTCATGCATCCATACTTCGAGGAAAACCATAAAAAATACCGTGCTATACTGGCTTTACTTATTTCATCAACTTACTATTTGAACATTCATGCAGATTCCAATGGCAGTAAATTCTGTGGTCTTGACATCCACGACAAAGATGATCGTGAGGTTATGGCTTGCGTTATCGACGACGTTATTGATTTTGCTTATGAAAAATACGGCTTAAAATAATCAATATTATGCTATACATTATACTTTTTCTTTCATAAATTTGTTAAAATTTTCAAATGTTAATTACCCAAAATAAAACTTTAGAATTCCGCGACCTGGGTTTGATGGATTATCTCCCTGCCTTTGAATATCAGGAAAATCTGATGAAATCCATCATCGATTTAAAACTGAAAAACCGCGACCGCACCGACGGAATTTATGAGGAAACACCGAATTATTTTTTGTTTGTAGAGCATCCGCACGTTTATACCTTAGGTAAATCCGGCGATGAACATAACATGCTCGCCAACGAGGAAAAACTCAAACAGATCAGCGCAACTTTTGTAAAAACGAACCGCGGCGGCGACATCACCTATCACGGTTTTGGCCAGATTGTGGGCTATCCGATTCTGGATCTGGATAATTTTAAATCGGACATTCATCTTTACATGCGCAATTTGGAGGAGGTGATCATCCGCGTGATTGCCGAATACGGGCTGAAAGGCGAACGCAGCGAAGGCGAAACCGGCGTTTGGCTGGATGTGGGAAAACCTTATGCACGAAAAATCTGCGCCATGGGCGTAAAAACATCAAAATGGGTAACCATGCACGGTTTTGCCCTGAATGTGAATACAGATTTACGTTATTTTGAATACATTATTCCCTGCGGAATTAAGGATAAATCGGTGACATCTTTAGCAAGAGAACTTGAAAGAAAATTTACTGAAACAGAAGTTTTAGAAGTAAAAGAAAAAATCAAAGAGCACTTTAAGGAAGTGTTTGGGGCTGAGTTTGTGTAGCTTTTTGTCGTATTTCTTTTAAGTATTTTAAAATATTGGATTCTTCTGCCAAGTTGTAATTAAAATTTAATGTTTCAGCAATATTTTTTGCAGTTTCGGAAAAAATTTCAATCATTATAGACAGAGATTTCCAAATATTTTCTTTTTCAGAATCAGAATAGGTTTTTAAGAATTTTTGATAATATTCTTCACTCAAATACTTGGGATAAAACTTGCCCGATTTCCCAGTAGAAACCTGAAAATCTTGTTCAATACCTATCTTCCAGTCGAGCATTTGCATCAACATTGGGCGGAGAATTTCCTCCTGATGTTTTATAGCATACGGAATTTCGTTTCTCGCCAAACCTTTTGCGACATAAGTTGAAACCCACCAAAATTCATTGCAAACCTCCTGAAACCACTTCTCGTTCGGCTTTATCACCCAATAATCCTGATCTGAACTTGCAGGTGTATTGGTGTAAAGTCCATCTTTATCGAGCCAAATTTCCCTTAAACTGTCATTAAAATCAGTCCTTTTCTCAATCGGAATGATAGAAAAATCAATTCTAAAACCTTCTTTATAAATAATAAGATAACTGAAAAAATTATCCAGTTTATCACCAAAAGAAAATGTTTCGGGTTGTTGCTCGATGATTTTTTCACCAAAAATATTGGTCCATGAATCATTTGTTATGAAATTTTCGAAATCCTGTACTACAAAAACCACATCATAATCCTGAAATTCATCGGGAGGAAAGTTTGGATTTACCCGTGAACCTTCCAGATAAACCGCCCTGATGCTCGAATTTAATTGAGCAAAATTCAAAATCATGGTTTTAATTTCTTCTGCCGATTTTTTCATTTCAGTTTAGATTTGGGTGTTACATCATATTTAAAAATACGTGCCATAATTTACGAATTATTGAATTCATAATTTTAGTGCCAAAAAATTTATATATTTGTAAAATTCCAAAAAAAGAAAAATGGCAGAATATAAACTATTACTTCCAAGCATGGGAGAAGGCGTGATGGAAGCAACCATCATCAGCTGGTTGTTCAACGAAGGCGATTCCGTAAAAGAAGATGATTCCGTGGTAGAAATTGCCACCGACAAGGTAGATTCCGACGTACCGACACCGGTTTCCGGGAAAATCGTAAAAATCCTGAAACAAAAAGACGAAGTGGCAAAAGTGGGCGAAGCCATTGCCATCCTCGAAATTGCCGGCGAAGGTGAAACCGTTGCCCAACAACCACAGCAGCCGAAAACTGCCGAAGAAGTAAAAACAGAGCTGCCACAGCCAACTGCCGAAGACATCAGAGAACTTGAAAAGCCGCTCCAGAACCAACCAGCAGCAGAGTTTTCGGGAGATTTATACTTATCACCACTCGTAAAATCTATTGCGCAGCAGGAAAACATTTCTGAAACGGAACTGAAATCCATCAAAGGCAGCGGACTGGAAGGCAGAATTACCAAAGAAGATATATTAGCATACGTTTCCAACAGAGGTCAGGTGAAGGCGGAGCCTAAAGTTGATCAAACTCCCGCTGCACAACCGGTTCAGGCTGAAAGCGCTCCCGTGGAGGCGGTTCCTGTGCAGGTAGGCGAAGGCGACGAAATCATCCAGATGGACCGTGTCCGCAAGATTATTGCCGATGCCATGGTGAATTCAAAACGCATTTCGCCCCACGTCACTTCTTTCATCGAAACCGATGTAACGAACGTGGTGAAATGGCGCGCCAAAAACAAAGCGATTTTCGAAAAACGCGAAGGCGAAAAACTCACCTTCATGCCGATTTTCGTTAAAGCCGTGGTGAAGGCCATCCAGGATTATCCGCTCATCAACGTTTCGGTTGACGGCGACAAAATCATCAAAAAGAAAAACATCAATATCGGTATGGCAACCGCTCTGCCGGACGGCAACCTTATCGTTCCGGTTATTAAAAATGCCGACCAGCTCTCACTTTCCGGACTTGCAAAAGCCATCAACGACCTTGCGCACAGAGCCAGAAACAAAAAACTGAAGCCGGAGGATACCCAAGGTGCAACTTACACAATTTCCAACGTGGGAAGTTTCGGAAACCTGATGGGAACGCCGATTATTCCGCAGCCGCAGGTCGCAATTCTGGCGATTGGCGCCATCGTGAAGAAGCCTGCAGTTCTGGAAACTGCGGACGGCGATGTCATTGCGATCCGTCAGTTGATGTTTATGTCTCACTCCTACGATCACCGTGTGGTGGACGGCTCCCTTGGCGGTATGTTCCTGAAACACGTTCACGATTACCTGGAAAACTGGGATCTTAATACAGAAATTTAGAAAGTCCCAGGGCGATAGTCCGCAGACAGAAAGTAAAAACCTTCGATTTTTCGGAGGTTTTTTTATGCAGTACCATGGTAAGGCACGACGCAATCTCAGTAATCTTTTTTGTATTTTTCTTTATTTTTTTCAGGAGCTTTTTCCCGCTTTCCGCTGTATCTTTTGTTCCGCTGCGCTCCACAAAAGGATGCCGCTGCACTCGGGGCTATGGGATTTGTCTATATTTTTCTATTTTTGGGTAAAATAAAAGTTCAATAACATTTATATATGTCCTTCACCATTCGAAAAGCCACCGAAAACGACATCCCGACCATCCTTCATCTCATCACCCAGCTAGCCATTTATGAAAAACTGGAACGCGAAGTCGTGGCAACAGAAGAAACCTTGAAACAAACCATTTTCGTGCAGAATTACGCCGAAGTCATCATCGGTGAAGAAGACGGGCAAACGGTTGGTTTCGCTTTATTTTTCCACAACTATTCTACTTTTCTTTCAAAACCGGGCATTTACCTCGAAGATCTTTTCGTGGAAGTGGAGCACCGCGGCAAAGGCTACGGCAAAAATCTCCTGGCTGAACTCGCCAGAATCGCTAAAGAAAGAAACTGCGGCCGCTTGGAGTGGAGCGTCCTCAACTGGAACACGCCCTCCATCGAGTTTTACAAATCTCTCGGCGCAAAACCAATGGATGAATGGACGGTTTACCGGATGACCGAACAGGAAATCAATGATTTAGCCGCTTTATAATGAAGAGAACGCTGAGGTACTTACGCTATCGGATGAAACACGCATTCGATAACATCCGGAACGAACAGCTGAAGCACAACATGCTTCAGGCGGTTCCGTTTTGGGTAGCCTCATTTCTCACAGGAGTTGCGGCGGTCATGTATGCCAAACTCTTTCAGTGGGCGGAAGACGCCTTGCAGTTCATCATCAGATGGAATGCGCTGGCCATTTTTATTGTCGCGCCGCTTGGTTTCATACTTTCCTGGTGGCTGGTAAAAAAATATGCGCCTTACGCCAAAGGCAGCGGAATTCCGCAGGTGATGGCCTCCGTAGACCTCGCCGGTCCGAGAGACCGGTACAAACTGAAATACCTTTTAAGTTATAAGATTTTAGTCATCAAAATCATTTCGAGTATCGTGCTGGTTCTTGGCGGCGGCGCTGTGGGGCGCGAAGGGCCTACGATTCAGATTGCAGGCTCGATTTTCAGGTTCGTCAATCAACTGCTGCCGAAATGGTGGCCGAAAATTTCAATTCAGAATATGATTATGACCGGTGCTGCGGCCGGGCTTTCAGCGGCATTCAACACACCGCTCGGGGGAATTGTTTTCGCAGTGGAAGAACTGGCAAAGGTTCACCTGAATCATTTTAAAACCGCATTGTTTACCGCCGTCATTGTCGCGGGTCTCACCGCGCAGTGGTTGGCAGGTTCGTATCTGTATTTGGGTTACCCAAAAACGGCCGGTGTTTCAGTCGGTATTATTTTTCCGGTTCTGGCGGTTTCGCTGGCCTGCGGACTTTTAAGCAGCAATCTTTCAATAATTATGCTCAGAATCAACCGCTTGAAAAAAAGACTTAAAAGCGATACCCAAAATATCATTTTCCTGGTCATCAGCGCCTGGATCATTGCATCACTCGCCTATTTCGTGAACTGGGAGACGGTCGGTTCCGGGAAAGGCATTATTGAGCGCGTACTTTTTACCACTAATAAAGAGGAACAATGGTACGTGCCGCTATTACGGATGATTGGGCCTGCCCTTTCGTTCACTTCGGGTGGTGCCGGTGGAATTTTCGCTCCGGCTTTGAGTGCGGGGGCCAGTTTCGGTGCGTTTTTCTCAGGAATTATGGACCTGCAGAGCAATGAAACCAATGTGGTGATTTTGGCGGGAATGGTGGCGTTTCTTACCGGAATTACCCGTGCGCCGTTCACGTCTGCGATTTTGGTACTGGAAATGACGGACAGACATTCCCTCATATTTTATTTGATGGTTGCGGGAATGGCTTCATCGCTGATATCGCTTACCGTGAGCCGACATTCTCTGTACGACAGACTGAAATTAATCTATATGACTGAAATTGAAGAAAAAACCAAAAGGATCAAAATTAAACTGGAAGATCTGGGAAATAAAGCGGACTAATTTCCGTCTTTAGATTTTAATTAAATTTGAAAAAAAACTTTTAAAAATATTCCACGAAGTTAATTTCTTGAAACATTGTGTATTCAATAAAATATTTTTACTTTTGCACCTCGAAATAATTAACAAATATTTATTAACATGAACAATTACGAAACTGTTTTCATTTTAACTCCCGTTCTATCTGACGCACAGGTGGAGGAAGCAGTGAAAAAATTTGAAGACCTTTTAAAAGAAAGAGGTTGCGAAATCGTTGCCAAAGAAAATTGGGGACTAAAAAAACTTGCTTACCCTATCCAACTGAAAAAGAATGGGTTCTACACTTTGATCGAATTCAAAGGTGAAGGTACTGTAGTGGCAGATCTGGAAACTGCTTACAAGCGTGACGAAAGAGTAATCCGTTACCTGACTACAAAACTTGACAAACACGCAGTAGATTACGCCGTAACCAGAAGAGCGAAAAACAAAACTGCAAAAGCTTAATTTTTAATCCCACAAAAAAAAACAAGACAATGGCAATAGACGAAATGGCAAAACAAGCCTCAGCCGGTGGTGAATCCGAAGTAAAATTCCTTACCCCGCTTGATATCAATACAAAATCTGAAAAAAAATACTGCAGATTCAAAAAATACGGAATCAAGCATGTAGATTATAAAGATGCTGATTTCCTTCTTCAGTTCGTAAACGAGCAAGGGAAAATCCTTCCAAGAAGATACACAGGAACTTCTTTGAAATATCAGAGAAAAGTATCTGCAGCGATCAAGAGAGCAAGACATTTGGCTTTGATGCCGTATGTTGCGGATATGCTGAAGTAATAATTCAGACATCAGACATCAGACAAAAAAAATAAACAGGCAATTTTTGTTGCTGAATTAAATAATCAAAATTCTAACTGCTTTTAGAAATCGGAAGATGACGAAGATAAAATCTGAAATCTGAAATCTGAAATCTAGAATCTAAAAAAGGACAACAACAATGGACATTATTCTAAAAAAAGACGTTGAAAACTTAGGGCTTGAGTTTGATACCGTGAACGTAAAGCCGGGTTACGCAAGAAACTTCCTTATTCCACAGGGATATGCAGTTTTGGCAACTCCAAAAAACAGAGCCAACCTTGCTGCAACGCTTGAAGCAAGAAAAGAGGAAGAAGCAAAATTAGTTGCTGATGCACAGGCTAAAGTAGAACAGCTGAAGAAAACTCCGCTTACTATCGCTGCTAAAGTGGGTACTGGTGATAAACTATTCGGTTCTATCAACAATGCTAACCTATCTGAAGAATTGGCGAAAGCTGGTGTTGAAATCGACAGAAAATACATCAAAATTCCTGGTAACAACATCAAGAGAACAGGTAAATTTACTGCTCTTGTAAGATTGCACAGAGATGTGGAATATAACTACGAATTCGATGTAGTATCTGACGCTCCAGTAGAAGCGGCGCCTGCTCCAAAAGCAGAAACCAAGCCAGCTGCTACTGAAGAAGCAAATGCGGAAGAAGCTTAATTTTTTTAAATGGAACGCTGAGCCAGCCGAAGCGTCACCATAAAAAAAAGAAAACCGATTCATGAGAGTCGGTTTTCTTTTTTTATTTAATTATGTTTAAAATCAAGCACTTCGGTGAATATATCTCGATAACTTAATTCCCATATCCGTCCAAACAATTTTTGCGTTGGCGTTACGCTGTAAATGGTAATCGGAATCGGTGATTTCCTGCAGTATGTCTTCGATATTCGCCCCGTGGATATATTCTGAAAATTTTTCCCAATTGAAGTTGCTTACATTGATTTTCTTATAAACCAAATCCGGCGTTCCATAGTTTTGCAGAAGTGCCATACGGAACATTTCTGCACAATAATCAAGGAAACTTTTCTGTTTTTCTCGGCTCCAGCCGGCAATATCTCTGGCCCAGTCAATAATATTCTTTAGCATTTCAGGCTTCTTTTTTACCTGAAACGCTTCGCGAACCCATTGCACAAACAGTTCTTCAAATTCTGTGGAAATCCCTCCGCTTTCTGCCAGTTTTATGGCAACATTTAAATCCCCCTGGGACTGAA
Source organism: Chryseobacterium taklimakanense (assembly GCF_900187185.1). Taxonomy (NCBI): domain Bacteria; kingdom Pseudomonadati; phylum Bacteroidota; class Flavobacteriia; order Flavobacteriales; family Weeksellaceae; genus Chryseobacterium; species Chryseobacterium taklimakanense. The sequence goes on along the minus strand of NZ_LT906465.1, from coordinate 35,086 downwards.
TGGCAATTTCCGAAATCTTTTCCTGATCAAAACTGTATTTTTCTGAAAGATATTGTTTTACATCTTCATCACCCAGCCTTGGCACTTCCACAATCTGCGTTCGGGAAAGTATGGTTTGCAGAAAATCCTGATCCGAATCGGCGGTGAGGATAATCAATGTATTCTTAGGCGGTTCTTCCAGAAATTTTAAAAATTTGTTGGACGCCGCATCACTCATTTTGTTGGCGCACCACATGATGAGGATTTTTGTACCGCCTTCAAAGCTTTTCAGCAAGAATTTTCCGCCAATATCTTCTATTTCATCTACCGAAATAAAGAACTGTTTGTTTTCCGATTCCAGAATAGTCGTCCAGTCATCAAAGCTTGAATATGGATTTTCGAGAATCATATTTCGGAAGTCCTCGTAAAAACGTTTACTCAGTGATTTACTTTTCTCACTAAAGACCGGAAAACTCAAATGCAGATCCAAATGATTGAGATGCTGGACTTTCGATACTGCGGCTTCGTTTTCATTTTTCAGAATTTCCTGCGCATATGCCAGAGCTAAAGGCAACGTCCCGTAACCTTCTTTCCCGATGAAAAGCTGCGCGTGGCTCACCCTGTTGTTGGCAACGCTGTCTTTCAGCTGCTTTATAAGGTTTTCCTGTCCTGTGATGTCTTCCCAATTCATATTTTCAAAGATAAAAAATTGCGCTCAATAAAATGAGAATACAACCGATATTCAATGTATCTGTACCCAAGAGGAGTTTAAAAGATCAAAGCTTCTCTCTTTTACAACGGCAATAAACACAAGTGGGTTAAAAATATTTTATAATTGTAAGACTTTTATGGTATAAGCAATCTCTACGCTCAAAAGTATTGAACCGGCATAAGCTGGCGGTAAACTGCGATTAATAAAAGTGTGCGTACTTAACAAACTTTAACGGCACTAAATTTTTAGGTTTCAGTAATAATTAGGATATTTGCGAATTCAATTTTTATTAGATGAAAAGAATCTCTTTGATGTCATTTATCGCTTTAGGCGCCCTGCTCAAAGCTCAATCTATCGGTAACTCTCCTTATGCAGCCTACGGAATTGGTGATGTGAAATATGATAACACGGTTGATATTACATCAATGGGAGGTGTTTCTACAGCGTATATCAACGATTTCAACAATAAATTTAATTTCAGCAACCCTGCTGCCAACGCCAATTTAGGGCTTACAACCTTCAATATTGAGGCTAACAACGAAAACAACTTCTACTCTTCTGATTATCAGGATATGAAGTCTACAAAACACTCGAACTATCTGTCGAACATTTCATTGGCCTTCCCTATTTCCCAAAAAGTAAAATTTGGTTTGGGTTACCAGCCTTACAGCTCCAAAACTTATGATATTTTGGTAAGCAAAGATTTGGGCAATGACACCCGCCAGGCCAACAGATTCCACGGCAAAGGAACACTTTCCACAGTTCAGGCGGCAATATCTTATAATTTAACTAAAGATTTTGCACTCGGCCTGCGTTCAAATTTCTATTTCGGGAAACTGTACGACATCGAAGAGCTAACTTACTCTAATGCTGAACTCATCAGCGGCTATGAGACGTCTCATAAGATAAAATCTTTCAATTTTACCGCTGGTACCACGTACCAAAAGAAATTCGAAAATGACCGAAAGCTCACTTTGGGTGCAACCTATACTTTCGGTACAACAGGAAATATGACAACGGCGTATAAAGCCAGTACTTACTACCTTTCCGCAGCCGAAGAGCACCAGAACGAAACCGTTCTCGAAGAAAAGAGTTTCGAGGATAAAAATCTGATTCCACAGGAAGCATCAATTGGTGTAGGTTTCGGCCACGAAGGAAAATGGTTCTACGGATCACAGTTTGACTTTAAAAAAGGTGAAAACAGCGAATTTTTAGGAAAGCCATTCAAATACGAAAATGCGTACCGCGTTTCTGCAGGTGGGTGGTATCTTCCAAATTACAACAACTTCAGAAATTACTTCTCCAGAGTGATTTACCGTTTCGGAGCTTATTATGAGAAAGGAAACGTGAATTTGGCACCGCTGAATTCAACAACATCTACAAATGTTAACCAGTTTGCTATTACCGCCGGGATGACGCTTCCGTTTGCCAATGCCAATATTAACAGAATGAGCGGTATCGATCTTGGGCTTGAACTCGGCAAGAGAGGGACAAAGGAAAACAATATGATAAACCAAAACTTCATCAATGTGAAAATAGGCCTTAACTTTGCCGACAAATGGTTTATGAAACGCCAGTACGACTAAGATTAATGAAGCTTTGCGCTGCAACATACAGATTAAATATAGCCACCCTTTTGGGATGTGCTATATTTTTTGCCTGTACCTCGTGTGAAGAGGACCTTGCGCAGGCGAATGCCAAAAAGAACACCAACTTTGCATCGCAGGTGGTGTACAAGGCCGATATTGTAAGAAGGGATTCCGGTTTTGTGACGCTTCGTTTCAAAGCGCCCATCATCGAAAAGTATGAATTGATTGACTCGCCCTATGTGGAAGCCAAGAAAGGAATTTATATGGAATATTTCGACAAGAAAAAGCCGAAGCTCCCCGGTAAAATCTGGGCAAATTATGCTAGGATGAATGAACTGCGCGAATTTTATACCGCAAAGGGAAATGTGAAAATCCTGACGAACGAAGGCCAGACTTTTGCCACGCAAACCATCTATTGGGACAAAAGAAACAGAAGGATGTTCACCCAGGACACGGTTTATGTGACCGATAAAGACGGCTCCGTCCTGGTTGGCGCTAACGGCATGACTGCCAAAGACGATTTCTCTGAATATATGTTTTACAACAATTCCGGCAGTTTTCCCTCGAAGCAGATTCCTGCAGCAGGAAAATAAATTCGTAACTTAGTTGATCTAAATTTTTAATTCTGGAAAAAATATCTGCCATCGGCCTGATGTCCGGCACCAGCGTGGACGGCCTGGATCTTTGCTATTCTGCATTTACCAAAACAGAACACAATGTTTGGAATTTTGAAATTCTAAAGACTGAAACTTATGCCTATCCTGAGGAGTGGGAAGATAAGCTGCTCAATTCTATCAATGCGACCGCAACGGAATTAATGGAATTAAATTCAGATTACGGATTTTATCTTGGCGAGCAAGTTCAGAAATTTATCAGAGAAAATTCAATCCAACAAGTTGATGTGGTTGCTTCCCAAGGCCACACGGTTTTTCATCAGCCACAAAAGAGATTTACGACCCAGATTGGTGACGGCAGGGCAATAAAAATTGTTACAGACATTCCGGTGGTGTATGACTTCCGCAGCCAAGACGTCCTGTTGGGCGGCAACGGCGCGCCGCTGGTCCCCATTGGCGACCAGTTGCTCTTTCCGGAGTATGATGCCTGTTTGAATATGGGCGGATTTTCAAATATTTCGTTAAGTTTTAAGGGAAAGAGAATTGCGTTTGATATTTGCCCGGTGAATATTGTTCAAAACCATTACGCGGAAAAACTAAACAAAAAATTTGATTCGAACGGTGATTTGGCAAGGTCCGGAAATGTCAATGTTGAGATTTTGGAAACACTGAACAATCTGGAATTCTACAAAATCACAGGTCCCAAATCGCTGGGCAGAGAATGGGTGGTAAAAGAAGTTTTCCCTTTACTGGATCAAATGAAAACTGAGGACGCACTGGCAACGGTTGCCGAACATTCAGCAGAAAAAATTGCAGAAGTTTTCAGGTTCTATCATTTAAAAAACGTTTTGGTGACCGGTGGGGGTGCTTACAACACGCATTTAATTTCAAAAATCAGAGAGAAAACAGAAACAAACGTCATTATACCCGATCCTGTTTTGGTTGATTTTAAAGAAGCTTTAATTTTTGCCTTTATGGGCGTTCTAAGGATTAAAAATGAGATTAATGTGTTGAGCTCAGCGACGGGAAGCTCAACAGATCACTGTACCGGAATTTTGCTTTAAAATCATTTAGAAAATGCATAAAAAAACCTTTCAGACTCAAATCTGAAAGGTTAATTTTTTTGTTTGGGCGACTACAGCTGCTCGATCTTGTCCGTAAGCGAATCGATGAAATTCTTCAAAGGCTTTTCAACCATCATTTTGATGAACGGATTGAATTTCCCGTCGAAAACCAACTGAACTTCTGTCTGATTTTCATTTACGGCATTCATCAAACCTTTCAACTCAAATTCGAGGCTTGAGCTGGCTGATTTCAAAACTACCTGCTGATCCGAAACCTCATCGATTTTAAGAGCGATTTCGGGCATCCCTTTTAAAGCGAATTTGAAACCGTCTTCCCGCGCTTCGAATTTCTGAAGACCCTCCGGCATCAAATGCTCATAATCCTGAGAATTTTTCAGCATTTGCGTCAGTTCACCCACTGATTTATTTACAAGTATTTTTCTTCCTTCTAAATTCATTTTTTATATTTTTGTAATTATTAAATGCCCTGCAAATGTATAAAGTTTTTGTGAACGAGAAAAAATTAACCATCAGTAAATATCCCGCGGATATTGAAAAAAATCTTCGTTACGAAGGCTTTGCTACACTTGAAATTGCCATTGACCTTTTAGAAAATACTTCCTGTCCCCAAATGAATGTGTATGGTGAAGAGATTGAGGAAATTTGGGAAGATTTCACGCATATGTTCCGTGTGGTGGAGGCTGCGGGGGGAATTGTTTCCAACAAAGAAGGTAAAATTCTGTTCATTCACCGGCTCGGGAAATGGGATTTGCCTAAAGGAAAAATTGAAAAAGATGAGTCGCTGGAACAGGCTGCACTGCGCGAGGTTGAAGAAGAAACCGCTTTACAGGAGCTGATTCTGGAAGAATTTGTCAACAACACCTTTCACGTTTACAAAGAGCGTAACGGCGACAGAATTTTGAAGACAACTTACTGGTTTAAAATGTCTTATGTGGGAGAAAAAGATCCAGTTCCACAAACGGAAGAAGGCATTACTGAAGTTTCTTGGAAAAATCAGGACGAAATTCAGCAGGAAGTTTTTCCGAAAACATTTCAGAACATCAAACTGATCCTGAAGACCTCCGGCACTGTGATGCATGGGGAAGATGAAGATTCTAAAGAAAATCAATAATTTTTTCTAAGGCTACTCCGCGAGAGCCTTTCAGCAGGATATTTTTACTTGTTATTTTGTTGGTTTTAAGGTATTCAGTCAGCTCGGCTGTATTCGCAAACGCGCTTTCAGGATGTACTTCTTTAAAGGAATTTCCTACCGTAATAAGATTTTCAAAACCCAGTGATTTTGCCAGTTCCAGTATATTCTGATGTTCAGCTTTGCTTTCTTCGCCCAGCTCCAGCATATCGCCGATAATTATCGTTTTTGTGCCCTCAAAAGCTTTAAAATTCTGAAGCGATGCCGACATGCTGCTCGGATTGGCATTATAAGTATCCAAGACCAAAGTTTTACCGTCTCTTTCCATCACTTGTGACCGCATATTGGTTGGCGTATAACTTTCAAGAGCTGATTTTATTTGTTTAAAATCCAAACCGAAATGAAATCCCAAAGCTGCAGCGGCACAAAGGTTTGTGAAATTGTAATCGCCGGTCAGCCTGGTTTGCACCCGTTCACCTTGATAAATTAATCCAACAAAATTATCTTCAGAAAACTTTTCAAAATTATAGTCTGCATCACTGCTGCCAAACGTGATTGTCTTCTCATAATTCTTGGTTTTCTCAACCTGCAACCCGTCATTTTTATTCACCAAAACCGTCTGCTGATTCGCGATAAGATAATCATAAAGTTCAGATTTTCCCTTAACGACACCTTCAAAACCACCAAAACCTTCAAGGTGCGCCTTTCCAAAATTGGTGATATAGCCAAAATTTGGTCGGGCCACTGAACAAAGAAATTCTATTTCTTTCTGATGGTTTGCCCCCATTTCCACGACGGCAATATCGTGCTCAGGTTTTATTGAAAGTAATGTCAAAGGAACGCCGATATGATTATTAAGATTGCCATAAGTGTACTGAACATTATATTTTTCAGAAAGTACAGCACTGATGAGCTCCTTGGTCGTTGTTTTACCGTTGCTGCCTGTAAGGCCAATAACCGGCACAGCAATCTTGCTGCGGTGGTATCTCGACAGGTCCTGAAGGAATTCTAATGTGGATGGAACGCAGAAAATATTTTTGTCAGGATTTTCAAACTCCTTCTGCTCTACAATAACTGCTGAAGCACCATCTTCAACCGCTTTCTCAGCTAAAGTTGCAGCATTAAAATTTTCTCCGGAAAACGCAAAGAATATATCGCCTTTCTCTATTTTTCGGTTATCGATCACTACTTTGCCTGCATTTTGATAAATGCTGTAAAAATCCTGTACATTCATAGGTCAAAAATAAAAAAATCCTTCCGAAGTACTGGAAGGATTTATGAATATAAAGAAAGAATTCTATCTTTTTGATCTGCCTTTGCCCTGTGATTTGGCATCCTGTGCAACACGGAAACCGACCCAACCGTAGGCTTTAGACTCATCTTTGAACCTTCTTTGTCCCGGATCCAGCCAATAAGCTGTGTCTAACCAGGAACCACCCTTAATTACTCTAACTTCGTTAGAAATTTGAGATGTTCTCTGCCTAGTATCTTTTTGAATTCTAACACGGCCTCTATCGTCAACCACAAACTGTTTTACCGGCGAATTGTACATGGAATAATTTAAAGTAGAACTGTCTGCATCCCTGCCGTAGCCAGCCTCAAGAGATGACATAAAATCACCGTCTCTGTAATTGCTGTTATCCTCAACAGTTTCTCTCTGGTACTGCCCAGGCAATCCTCTGTAAACCAACCTTCCGTCAGCAAGTGTGTCGTATTTAATATTTGTTCCGTCTATAATCTGATACTTGCCATCTGCACCTTTAACCTTTTGCTGAGCTTTATTTCCTCTGTAGTAATTAAAGTCATTTCCTTCCTGATCGATGATTGGTCTGTAAACATCTGCGGTCCACTCAGCCACATTACCAAACATACCATAAATTCCTAAGTCATTGGAAGGATATTGCCTTACATCCGCAGTGATCGCGGCGCCGTCATTCTTCCAGCCGGAAGTCCCGGAATAGTCACCTCTTCCAAACTTGAAGTTTTCCAGGAACATCCCCCTGTTTCTGCCTTTTTTCCCTCGCAGTTCTTCAATAGCAGGTTTTTTCTCGGTATAGTTGTTATACTCCCTTTTCTTTTGTAACCCAAGTGCGGCAAACTCCCACTCCACTTCTGTAGGAAGTCTGAATTTTTCTACAACACCGGAAGTAGCGTTTCTGTTTGCAGCAAGGATTCTCTGGTTGGTGGTCTTAATTCCGGTTGCCCGTTGTGCTCTCTGCTGGTTAATATAATCCTGCATTGCAGGGTCATTGCCTTTGTATTTATCCAGTGTAAAGGAGCTTTGTCCCTGATTGTTGGCATCGTTTACATAAAGATCTTTTGAAATCACGCCTTTATCCATCAAAGCTTTTTCGTTGGCACGGTCAGTTAGCCATTCACAATATCTTGAGGCCTGAAGCCATGAAACCCCTACTACCGGGTAAAAATCGTATTCAGGAGAACGGAAATATGTTTCTGCAAAATCGTTTCTTGAAAGTTTATTGTTCCAAACCAGCGTATCTGGCAAAGCCCCCGTATACACATCCTTCAAACTAGGATCTGATGGTGGAAACACATACTTAAGCCAGGTGACATATTCTCTGTACTCATAATTTGTGATCTCGGTTTCGCCTATGAAGAATGAGCTTACCTGCATTCTTCTCGGGGTATTGTTCCAGTCGTGCATCACGTCATCCTTCACCAAACCCATGGTAAAGGTACCACCTTCCACATAAACCATCCCTGGCCAACCCTTCTGTTTTTCTTGTTTTCCGGTAAAAAACCAACCTTTGGAATCGTTTGGTTTCCAGCCTGTTTTGCTAACGAAGCGTTTTGTTCCGCCGCCGCTTTTGGTATTGCCTCCGCCACAGCTTATCAGCATTACTGCTGAACTCATAGCCAACATGGAAAACAGTTTAAATCTTTTCATATTTATAAAAAAAATTTCAATGCACAAAGAAAATATAAATTCTATATAAAATCAAACAAGTTTTAACTTTTTTAGGAAACGTTGTTTACTTAATTTTATTTTGTTTCATATTAAATTTTTAAAAATTTCGTTTAATTTGCAATCGATTAGAAATGATGAGAAAAAGCTTACTGTTTTTGTTTTTCAGCCTGCTCTGCATACATCTTCACTCCCAAACCATATCACTTAACTGGGAAGGCAGCGAAACGGTCGATTACGGGCTTGAAAAAATCACCTATCCGAAATTCAGCAACAGCAGTTACGAAGCTGGCGACAACACGGTTTACATCAATTATAAAGCAAAAGCAAACAGCACGAATTACAGAATTACCAATTTGCTTTGGGAGAAAGTTTCACGAAAGGAAATCTACGGTTTAATTGATGCGAAACTTCCAGAATATGACCGTACAGGCATTTCCTATTTTTATGACACAAAAGAAAACAGTTACTTTTTTAATGCTAAAATTTCAGCACTGAAATTTGAGAATAATCAGATTTACAGGCTGGTTTCTTTTGATATCGTGTCAGACGGGACAACAGCACGAACTGCATCAGTTACTGAAAGAATAGGCACTTCAGAAAATCCTTTGAAATCCGGGACATTCTACAAAATTAAAGTTGATAAGAGCGGCGTTTTTAAAATCACCAAAAAATTCCTGACTGATAACGGCATCAATACAGCTGCTATAAATCCAAAAAATTTCAGAATTTACGGTAACGGTGGGACAACTTTGCCGGAATTTAATAAGGACACAAAGTATGCAGCGTTGCAGGAAAATGCGATACAGGTTATTGGTGAAGAAGACGGCGTGTGGAATGATGATGACTACGCACTTTTTTATGCGCAGGGTCCCCATGGTTTCAACCTTTACAGCAGCGGATACAAAGGCTACAACCGAAACGGCAGAACAGAAACGCGCAACGACAGAAGTAATAATCATATTAATATTTATGATGATTTTGCTTATTACTTCATTAATTTCGATCTGGGACCCGGCAAAAGAATTTTAACTAAAGACACCGCCTTTCCGGAAACCCCGCCGGAGACCCGGTTTGATGATTATAAATTCATCAACGAAGAAAAAAGCAATTTGCTTAAGCTGGGACGCATTTGGGTAGGTGATCCAATAACCAAAGATTTAGCAGTAAAATTCACCAAACGTTCCCCTGCAAGAGCCGAGGATGAAATTTATTACCGTGCTTCCGTAGTTGCGTACAAGGCGCAGAACAATAACATAAAATTTAATATTAACGATCAAAATGATTTTACCCAAACTGTACCCAATAATCCAGATGCTGTTTTTTTAAAATATAACAATTACAGCGGCACAGCAACCAACATAACAGGAAATGACATCACCATAAACATCGCTCCAAATACTTCCGCAAATCCCAACGGAATTTTCTATTTTGATTATGCCGAAGTGATTTACAAGGAAGATTTAACGTTCAACGATTCCCAGATGAATTTCAGGTTTTATGACTGGGTTGAAAACACTGGAAGCACGTACGGTTTTTCACTTGCAAACAGCTCTACAGCTGAGCAGGTCTGGGATGTTTCTGATATTGCGAATGTCTCCAGAAAGGTTAATAAATCTGGCAACAGTGCCGTCTTTAGTGCCGCATATACTGCAGATTCACCAACTTTCAATAATGAATTTGTAGCTTTCAAAAATTCTGCGGCCTATTCCCCAGCATTTGTTTCAAAAATTGAAAACCAGGATTTAAGCGGGCTGCAAAATATCGATTACTTAATCATCACCAACAGGAACTTCTTGGGTGAAGCGCAAAGACTTGCAGATTATCACAGCAAAAATAACGGTTTCAGCACAGCGGTCGTGGACGTGGAAAAAATTTATAACGAATTCAGCAGTGGCGGGAAAGACATTACTGCCATCCGCGATTTCGTGAGCAAACTTAAAAACGAAAATGGCGCTGCTTTAAAATACGTCCTACTGCTTGGCGACACCAGCTTTGATTACAAAGACAAAACTTCGGGAAATGATAATATTGTACCTTCATATCAAAGCGAGGACAGCAGTAATGTCACCAGCAGCTATGTGACGGATGATTACTTTGTAATGACTGCGCCACAAACGAACTCCTTTCTTATCTCTATGCTTCCCGATTTACCAATTGGGAGACTGCCCGCATCCAACCTTGCAGAAGCTAAACTTTTAACTGATAAAACTTTGGCCTATAACAATGCGCTTCCGGGCCAGTCTTCACCTTTCGGAGAGTGGCGGATGAACCTTGATTTTGTAGCGGATGATGATTATGAAGGCGGCGGGCCGTTCCATAACATCATGGATGAAACGATTGCTGGTAATTTCGAATCCACCACAGAAAGAAAAGAATATCACATCAGAAAACTCTACCTTGATGCCTTTGAAGCGCAGACCACGGCCGGCGGACAAAGATATCCACAGGTAAACCAAGCCATTTCAAACGATGTGGGAAACAGCCTTTATCTGTTCTATTTTGGACACGGAGGTATAAACGGCTGGGCACAGGAACGGGTTCTAACTTTAGATGAAATAAGAAATTTCAACAATTTTAGCAGCGTTTACAGCAGATTTCCTTTGATTTCAACCATCACCTGCGAGTTTACATTATGGGACAATCCGGAAGTGAGTTCTGCCGGTGAGCAGGTTATAAAGATTAAAAGTGGCGGCGCATCCGTAATGATCACGTCCAGCCGCGCTATTGGTGTACCCTATGGAAGGGAGTTTACCAAACTGTTCACCAAGTTTATTTTTGAACTGAATTCAAACAATGACTTTTACAGATTGGGTGATGCACACCTGAGGGCGAAACGGGAAAAAGGTTTCGACAGTAATCACCTTAAAGTTAATTTTCTGGGCGATCCTGCCACGAAACTGAGTCGCCCGAAAGAATTAATTACATCTGAAATAAAAACTCCGGTTGACGGGCAAATCAGGGCACTTGATTTTGTTAAAATCTCGGGCACAATCCTGAAAGAAGACGGTTCTGTCGATACCGGATTCAATGGTCGCGTTGTAGCGAATATTTTTGACAAGAGGCTTAACAAAACCACACTTAACAACGACAAAGCCGGTGGTATGCTGCCACTTTTAAAATATACAGAAGAAGGCAGCGCCATCGTAAAAGCAGCGGGGAAAGCGGTAAACGGTCTATATACAGTAGAGTTTTATGTGCCTAAAGACATTAATTACGAAGTTGGGGACGGGAGGATACTTCTTTACGCTGATAACTTTGCAACAGCAAAATCAAATGCACATGACGTTTACAGCAATCAGCCCTATAAGGTTGGCGGCATCAATGAAAATGGAATTGATGATAACGAACCACCTAAGGTTAGCCTTTTCATGAACAATACCAACTTTGCTGACGGCGGTATTACCGACCAGAACCCAACGCTTCTGGCCTGCATTACAGATAATACCGGAATCAATTCCACAGGTTCGGGCGTTGGCCACGACATCACGGTGATCCTCGACGGACAGATCGTCAATACGGTGGTTTTGAATGATTTCTTTGCTGCCGGTGAAGGAAACGGATGTGTAAACCTCTCATTGGCAGAATATCAGAAAGGCACTGTAAGCTATCCTTTCCGCAATCTGGCGCCGGGGCCGCACCAGCTTACCTTTAAAGTTTGGGACATAAACAATAATTCAACCACCGCAACGTTAAACTTTGTAGTAAAGGACGAAAGCGAGCAAAAACTGAGTATTAATAAATTGCTAAATTGGCCGAATCCTTTCACGGATAAAACTTACATCCATTTTGAGCATAACTGCGATGATGTGCTCGAGGTGAATGTGCAGATCTACACCATAACCGGAAAACTGGTAAGGACGATTTCTCTGCCGGTAAGTTCGGAGCCTTTCATGCAGGGTTACAGAACGCCGCGACAGGCCATTGAATGGGACGGAAAGGATGATTTTGGCGATACCGCAGGCAAGGGAACCTACATTTACAAAGTTTTCGTGAAAAGCCAAAATCAGGACAAATGCAAGGGAACCGCTTCTTCAGTTGAAAAAATGGTACTTTTAAAGTAAAAATAATAAAACTAGTATATGAAATTAAAATCAAAACTTTTTTTAGGCCTTTCGCTGGGCATCGCCGTAAATCTTACAGCACAGGAAGTACCGCCAGTGCTTACAGGAGCTCCATTTTTAAGAATTGGACCGGACGCAAGAGCAGGAGCAATGGGAGATCAGGGTGTTTCTACCTCTACAGATGCTTTTTCACAGTTTTGGAATGCCGCCAAATACCCGTTCAGCAAAACAACGTCGGCAATCGGTGTAAACTATACACCTTATATGGGCAAGCTTACGAACGATGTTTTCCTTCTATACGGGGCATACCATCAGTTTCTGGGGCAGGAAGAGCGTGCGACCATTTCAGCCAGCATCTATTATTTCAATATGGGTGATGTAGACCTTACTAAAATTGTTGGAAGCGAAGTAGTATCTGAAGGTACTGCAAAACCAAATGAATTTGCAATCGACGTTGCATACGGACTGAAACTGGCTGATACTTACTCCATGGCGGTTACAGGACGTTTCATCCGTTCAGATTTGTCCGGCGGTTTTAATTCGGACAATACTTTAAAGGCCGCGAATACTTTTGCTGTGGATGTTGCCGGATATTATCAAAGTGAAAAACACCAGTCATTCGGTGAGTACGAAGGACAGGCGCGCGCAGGTTGGGCTATTCAGAACCTGGGGCCCAGACTGGATTATACGGGTGATGAGGAATCCCGCTCTTATCTGCCTACCATGGCAAGACTGGGTGCCGGTTATGACCTCTATATTGATGATCTGAATAAAATTGGTGTTTCTGCTGAAGCCTCCAAGCTTTTGGTGCCGGGGCCTGAAGTATCCGGAACTGATACCAACGGAAATCCTATTTACGATGTCCCAAATGTTGGTGTGATTGAAGGTATCGGCAAATCATTCAACAACCCGAAAAGTGTAATGTTGAGCGGTGCGATGGAATATTCTTACGACAATGCTTTTGCGGTGCGTGCCGGTTACTTTCATGAGAGTGCGCAACAAGGGGCAAGACAGTATGCAACCGTTGGTGTTGGGCTAAAATACCAGTCATTTGGTTTGGATCTTTCTTACCTGATCAACACTTCAAAGGTAAATACCGCTTTGGATAATACCTTAAGATTTGGTTTGACCTGGAATATTGGTGAAGAATCTTCAAACGCGGATTACTAAGCGAACAGGTAAATAAAACTTCAAAGTCCCACCGGAATTCTGGCGGGATTTTTTTGTTTTAAAGACGGGTTTAAAAATCGGCTGATGAAGGACCGAAACGTTTTTATAGACCCGATTGCAGCAACTGTTTGAGCTCTTTTTTGGTGGCTGAGCTCGCGAAGACAGCAAAAAAAGCGAGTGCGGAAAGCGGGCCCGTTCGTAAAATCAGAGGTCTAAACTTTCTGCTTCTTATTTTTAACAAAATTTTAATAGTTGGGCGCTGTAGTTGGCACGTATTTTACATTAACAGAGACATCAGATAAATTTATAAAAACAAATTATTAATTAAAAAACAGAAATTATGGGCAATAAAACAAATGGCTTATTAGCTTTATTAGGACTAGGTGCACTGGCTTTTTGGAAATACAAAAACTCTACTCCAGAGCAGCAACAGGCAGTAAAAGACAAGATCAACGCAGCTAAGGACAACCTTACTAAGTATGGCAACGAACTGAAAGACAAGGCTAACAACGTCGCTTCTCAGGTTCAGGACAAAGCGAATGAGTTCGCAAAGAAAGCTGAAAACAAAGCTGAAGACGTAGCTACAGACGCTAAACAGTCTTTCAACTAATCTAAATCTAAAGGATTAATTTTCACATTCATATTACAGTAAATCCGGCAGGTAATTAATTTATCTGCCGGATTTTTTTGTTTTCGAAATGAAAATTTTTAAATATTTTGTGCTGTAAAATTACTTCCAGATTAAAAAAAGTGTTCCAACGATGATTAATCCAGCACCGACAGCGGATTTCCAGGTAAGAGTTTCACCAAGGAAGGTCACTGCGAAAATTACTGTCAGTGCAAGACTGAGTTTGTCGATACCGGCAACTGTGGACACCTCTCCCATTTGCAATGCTTTGAAATAAAAAATCCAGGAAAGTCCCGTGGCTACCCCGGAAATCCCAAGGAAAATCCAGTTTCTGGTCGATAGTTCAGAAACTGCTTTGGCTTCGCCCCTTGTGAATACAATAAGCCAGATGATTACCAAAACCACAACCGTACGGATTGCCGTGGCGAGATTGGAATTAACATTCTCAACCCCGATTTTAGCAAAGACCGCCGTCAGTGCAGCAAACAGTGCTGAAAGTAATGCGAAAATCCACCACATGTTCAAGTACCTAATTTAAAAATTCGGAAAGCGGAACCGTTTGCTGGTCGCCCTTCTCCAGATTCTTGAACGTGATATTGCCATCTGCTATTTCCTGTTCACCATAGAAAACGAGATTTGGGATTCCTTTTTTCTCGGCGTACGTAAACTGTTTTTTCAGTTTCGCATTATCAGGATAAAGTTCTGCGGAAATTCCTTTTTCCCTAAGTTTTGCAATGACTTTTGTAGCTTCGAGAGCTTCTTTTTCTCCGTAGTTAGCAAAAAGAAACTGCACGCCATTTCCTGAGTTTTGCGGAAATAGATTCAGTTCTTCCATCACGAGGTAAATCCTGTCGAGCCCGAAAGAAATACCAATTCCCGGAACGTTCTTCACACCGAAAACTTCGGTGAGGTTATCATATCTTCCGCCGCCGCCTACGGAACCCATTTCTACGCCTTCCGCTTTAACTTCGAAGATTGCTCCTGTGTAATAATCCAGCCCGCGGGCCAGGGTGATATCGAAAACCAACTGGTTTTCAATGCCGATTTCCTTACATTTTTGAACCACGAACTCCAGATCTTCAACGCCTTTTCTACCGGTTTCAGTATCCGCAAAGTTTTCTTTCAAAATATTGAGGACTTCACCGGTTTTTAAGTCCCGGTTGAAAAGGAAGTCCACTTTTGCAATCGCTTCTTCTGAAATTCCTTTTTGGTACATTTCTTTTACTACGCCTTCTTTCCCGATTTTATCAAGTTTATCCAGCGCAACAGTGAAATCAATCAGTTTATCCGGGATTCCTGCAAATTCGGCAAGCCCGGAAAGTATTTTACGGTTATTAATATGCAGTTTCACAGGAACTTTTAAATCCTGAAATGATGTTAAATAAAGCTGCACCAACTCTACTTCCTGCCAAAAGCTTTCGCTGCCTACGACATCGGCATCGCACTGATAAAATTCCCTGAAACGCCCTTTCTGCGGGCGGTCCGCACGCCAAACCGGCTGAATTTGATATCTTTTAAAAGGAAAGTTCAACTGGCCGTGGTTCATCGCAACGAAACGTGCAAATGGCACCGTAAGGTCATAACGAAGTGCTTTTTCTGATATTTGTGAAGTAAGTTTCTGCGAATCTTTATTCTGCCAGTTTTCGTTATTGGTTTTAGCTGCAAAATCACCTGAATTTAAAATCTTGAAAATCAGCCTGTCGCCTTCTTCACCGTATTTTCCGGTGAGGGTTGAGAGGTTTTCAAAACTAGGCGTTTCCAGTGGCTGGTAACCGAAGAGTTCAAAATTTTTCTGTAACGTATTGATGATAAAACGGCGTTTCACCACCTCATCGGCGGTAAAATCGCGGGTTCCTTTCGCTAAACTTGGCTTCATTGGATATGGTAAAAGGTAATTAATGGTGAGCAACGCTCATCAAGACGACAAAAATAAGGATTTTTTAAGTTGTGTTTTCCGGGAATTGGCTGCTGTTATTCTGCAATATCTTTCAGCATCCAAATATTGCAGCCGGTGTGGCAGGAATTGACCAAAGGTTTTTCCAAAAGCTTAAATCCCTGTTTCTCATACATAGAAAGCGCTTTGGTGAATTCCGGGAGGCTTTCGATATATATTTTTCTGTAGCCCATTTTTCTGGCTGTTTCCAGTGCTGTTTCCATCAGTGCGCGCCCGGTTCCCTTTCCGCGTGAATTTTTAGTCAAATAAAATTTTACCATTTCAGCAGTATCTTCAGGAAGATTTTCGGTTGGGTAGATACCGCAAGAGCCCACAATTTCTCCGTTTTCCTCAGCGATGTAGAGTACTGATTTTTCCTTTTTAAAGACGTTGTAAAGATCATCGGTCGTAGGATCCTCGAAGACCGTTCCTTTCGTCGGCGCATTGAAATCTGCAAAACAGCTGCGGATTACGGTAGCGATATCAGCATTGTCTCTCTCCTCTATTTTTCTGATAAGCATTGTAAAACTTTTAAAACAAAGATAAAAAAAGAAAACGTCTCATAGCCAAATGATGAAGGTTGAGAAACGGCTAAAGGACGACGTCTTTCCATCAGGAATTGATGAAAAACGCAAAAAAGCCGTTCTCACCAGCAGTGAGACGGCTTCAAAACGGAGTTCTTTGCTCACGAAACTCAGACGGTTTCCAGAATTTCGATAATTTCCTCTCCGTAGTTTTCAATCTTGTGTTTTCCGAATCCCTTAATCTCTTTTAGTTCTTCGACTTTTACCGGTTTGAATTTTGCGATGGAAACCAACTCCTTGTTCGTTGCAATGAAATACGACGGCAGGTTTTGCTCTTTTGCTTTTTCGTTCCGCCAAAGCCGCAGGCAATCGAGAATCTTCACTTCATCAGAACTCAATTCTGTATCCGCATCTGCGGAATATTTTGAAGATTTGCTCTCTTTGAGATGCTGTTTTGCCTCTTCGAAATATACCATGACGGACCAGTAATTTTCCGTGCCTGCAACCAGGCTTGAAGCCATTTTTACAACTTCATGGTTTTGCAGGAAATCATTTACAAATTTTTCATCATCAGCCTGAAAGTCTTCAGACAGGCGTATTTTTAGAACCTTAATTTTCATAGTTTGTGATTTTTAGGAGTCTGGTAAATGTGGAGTCTACCAAAACTTTACATTAAAATATCTAATTAAGCAGTACCACTTCATTCACGCGGATTTCGGTGACATAGCGCTTTTGGCCGTCATTTCCTTCATAGCTTCTGTAGGTCAGTTTGCCTTCAATGGCGATCTCTTTGCCTTTGGTGACATACTTCTGCAAAATTTCGGCAGTTTTACCAAACGCAATGATGTTGTGCCATTGGGTTTCTTCGATTTTTTCGCCCATTGCGTTGGTGTAATAATCATTTGTAGCGAGTGATAAAGTTGCCTTCATCCCTTTTTCGAAATTAAAAACTTCTACATCGCCACCTGCTCTACCAATAAGGTTAACACTGTTTCTGATTGACATAATAATTAAATTTTAAATTGTTGTACTTCGTCCGAGCCGTTCGTTGGAGCTCAAATCTCTGATGCAAAGATTCGGCGGTGATGAAAATTTATTCGGTTTTAAATCATTTATTTTCATTTGTAGTCGTTTGCAATTGGATAATTAATTATATTTGAATTAAATAAACTGCTATGAACTGTCTTGAATGTGGTGATGAAATCCACGGAAGAAGCGATAAAAAGTTCTGCAGCGACGGCTGCCGCAACGCTTTTAACAATAAAAACAACCGTGATACTACCAATCTGATGCGCAACATCAACAACAAGTTGCGCAAAAATCACCGGATACTGTCCGAACAAAATTATATTGAGGGAAAAGCCAAAACCACGAAAAACAAGCTCACTTCCGAAGGTTTCAATTTCGATTACTTCACCAATTTACGGGTTTACAAAAACGGCGCAGAATACCGTTTCGTCTATGATATCGGTTATAAATATTTGGAAGATGACTGGATTTTGCTGGTTCGAAAAGATTAGTCTGCAGGCTTTCAGAATTTTCGGAAAATTCTTATTTTTGCAGTTCCAAGCGGGATGTAGCGCAGCCCGGTAGCGTACTTGCATGGGGTGCAAGTGGTCGCTGGTTCGAATCCAGTCATCCCGACAAAAAAAAAGAGCAGTTTAAACCGCTCTTTAATTTTTTATAATAATCTTATTTTGTCATCCAAAATCTCAATCTTTTTATCCTTGTAAAGTCCTCCGATTGCCTTCTTGAAATTCTTCTTACTCATCTGCAGTTCATCCTTTATTTCCTCGGGTGAAGAATTGTCGGAAAGATAGAGCAGCCCGTAATTTTCTTCCAGTTTTTCAAGAATAATTTTTTGAAACTCGTCAATATGCGCGTAACCTTCAGGCTGAAGTGTGACATCAATTTTCCCGTCTTCGCGAATGGCTTTTATATAGCCGGTTTCTTCGGACAGGGGATAGAGTTTTTTGTAAACATCGGAAGCATAAATCAGTCCGATATATTTTTTGTTGATAATCACATTCCAGCCGAGTTCGCTCTCGCCCATCAAAATCAAATCTACCTTATCGCCATTTCCGAACGGCAAATTTTCGTACTGCGGATTTCTCTTAAATTTTGTGGTTCCGGTGATGAGTCCGGTAGGCTCATCAATATAAACATAAACCAAATAGCGCTTTCCTTCCACAATTTTGGCTTTTTGCTGTTTGTAAGGAATGAATAAATCTTTAATGATTCCCCAATCCATAAACGCGCCGCTCGGAAGGCTTTGAACACAGCTCATCACGGCAAATTCTCCCACCTCGGCAAGCGGAGTTTCTGTCGTTGCTTTCAGTTTGTTATCGTCCTGATAAACAAAAACCTCGATTTCATCACCTTCTTCCAGTTCTTCACGCACGAATATTTTGGGAAGGAACGCCTTCCAGTCCATATCATTAGTGAGCATATAACCTGATGAATTTTTCTCTGAAACCTTTAAAGCCTGTGTTTTACCAATATTCATGGTGCAAAGGTAAGACAATTGCGCGGAACGGAAATTGCAGAAATGTCTTTATGCCTTCCACCGTCATCAAAAAATACGAATACCATCCTGAGAGAAAGGTTCTAACGATAGAATATTTATCGGGATTTATATATGATTATCTGGATGTTCCGAAAATGGTTTATGATGAATTTCGAGGCGCTTTTTCCAAAGGCACATTTTTAAATAAACATATCAAGGGGAAATTTGAGTTTGTGAGGAGAAAGTAAAAAAAAAGAGAAGCCGAGACTTCTCTTTTATCT
Organism: Chryseobacterium taklimakanense; assembly: GCF_900187185.1. NCBI lineage: Bacteria > Pseudomonadati > Bacteroidota > Flavobacteriia > Flavobacteriales > Weeksellaceae > Chryseobacterium > Chryseobacterium taklimakanense. The sequence continues at coordinate 15,946 of NZ_LT906465.1, read as the reverse complement.
TTTACCGCGGGTTTCGCCTACGGATATTCAAATTGAATCCTGCGGATTCTACATGTGTATCGCAATTTTCCCGGTAGCATCCAATGCGGCCTCCTTGATTGCTTCAGCGAAAGTTGGGTGAGCGTGCGACATTCTTGCGATGTCTTCGGCAGAAGCACGGAACTCCATTGCAGTTACGGCAGCGGCAATCATGTCTGCAGCTCTTGCTCCGATCATGTGTACGCCCAATACTTCGTCGGTTTTTTCATCAGCAATAATTTTGATGAAACCGTCGATATCGCCTGAAGCACGGCTTCTTCCCAAAGCTCTCATTGGGAAATTCCCTACTTTTATCGCTGTGCCTTCTGCTTTCAGCTGCTCTTCCGTTTTACCAACTCCTGCAACTTCAGGCCAAGTATAAACCACACCCGGAATTAAATTATAATTGATGTGAGGTTTTTGCCCGGCCAGTTGTTCTGCTACCAAAACTCCTTCTTCAGACGCTTTGTGCGCCAACATTGCACCCTGGATTACATCACCGATGGCATAAATATTCTGAACATTTGTCTGCAGATGCTCATTCACTTTTACTCTTCCTCTTTCGTCAAGGTCAACGCCCGCTTTTTCAAGGCCAAGCCCGTCTGTGTAAGGTTTTCTGCCCACAGAAACCAGTACATAATCGCCTTCAAAAGAAACTTCCTCGCCTTTTTTGTTTTTAGCGGTAACTTTGACGGTATCGCCGTTTCTTTCCACTGCGGAAACCGCGGTAGAAAGTTCGAATGTCATTCCCTGTTTTTTAAGTACTTTTTGAAGCTCTTTCGACAAAGCACCGTCCATTCCCGGGATGATTTTGTCCATATATTCAATCACCGTCACTTCGGAGCCCAGTCTCAGCATCACCGAACCCAGTTCAAGGCCGATCACACCACCGCCGATCACTAAAAATTTCTTTGGAATTTCTTTTAAATTCAAAGCCTCTGTCGAAGTGATGATTCTTTCTTTATCGATGTTGATGAACGGCAGCGAAGAAGGTTTGGAACCCGTCGCGATGATAACATATTTGGATTCTAAAACTTCGGAGGAGCCGTCTTCTTTCGTCACTTTTACGTGCGTGGCGTCCTCGAAACTTCCCACGCCCTGGTAAACGGTGATCTTGTTTTTGTCCATCAGGAACTGGATTCCCGTAGTAATTTGGTCTACCACTTCGTTTTTGCGTTCCACCATTCTGGCGATGTCGGCTTTTGGCGCATCCACCAAAATTCCGTGGTTTGCGAAACTGTGCACCGCGTTGTGGTAATGCTCCGAACTGTCCAGAAGCGCTTTGGAAGGGATGCAGCCTACATTGAGGCAAGTACCGCCCATCGTAGGATATTTCTCAATAATTGCAGTTTTGAAACCCAACTGTGCCGCACGGATCGCCGCCACATAACCACCGGGACCGGAACCGATAACTGTAACATCGAATTGACTCATTATAATTTTTGTTTAAAGTTTAAGGTTTAAATATCCAGGTTTTTTCCCGGAAATTGAATCGCACAAAATTACGGATTTTTGCGTAGAGAAACCACGTTTTTTAACTGATTTTAAAAAGACACCAGCAAATCTTCATATTTTTTTAAAATAATATCTTTTGAAAATCTCGTTTTAATCGAGTTTTTAATCGCTTCCGAATGGTGAGGAGCCTGTAAAACCTCAATGATTTTACCGGCAAATTTTTTGTGATTTTCAATATCTGAAATTTCACCGTTGATATTGTGCTGAATGATTTCATCAATTCCGCCCGGACAACTGTTCGCCAATGCGTACACGCCGCACGCGCCGGCTTCCAGCAAAACGTTCGGGAAACCTTCGTAGCGCGAGGAAAGGACGAATAAATCCGCAAATTTCAGAAACTGATACGGATTTTTCTGCTGTCCGTGGAAGATGACATTTTCCAATGCCAAATCAGATTTCATTTGATACAGCATTTCTTTATCGCGGCCATCGCCCAAAATATGCAGCAGAATTTTTTCATTTTTCACGTGCGAAAAAACCTTCATTAAATTGTCGAAACCTTTTCTTTGAGACAGGTTCCCGATGGCCACGACGTTTTTAAAATCACTTTTAAAAGATTTTGGTTTTTCAGAATCAGCCAGTTTGCTTTCAATAAAATCAAAATCAACCGGATTGTTAATTTTAACGATTTTTTCTTTTTTAATTTTAAAATTTTCGAGCAGGTCATTCATCATATCATCGCTCTGACAAATGATTTTATCGTAACTGTTGTAAAATTTATAGAAAAAACGGATTTCCCTTCTGGTAACGTGTTTGGAAACAACATTGGTTTCGCGAGCGACGAATTTTGTTTTCGGAAACAACTTTAAAAACATAGAGAGGTATGCATTGACCTCACCAAAACCGCTGAAAACAATATCAGGTTTCCGTCTGCGGATTTCACTTAAAATCGGTTTCAGGCCATTGCGGATCCTTTCCGTCTTTAAATCAATAACTTCCACATCGTCTTTTAAAATTTCCAGATAACCGCCTTCTTTGCGCAAGAGCATGATTTTGGGGTCAAACTTTTCGCGGGGAAGATGATTGGCGATCGTGGTAACAATGCGCTCTGCGCCGCCGGCATTGAGATCGGGAAGAATAAAAATGATGGAGATTTTTTCAATGTTTCCCACAGATAGCACAGAATTTCACAGATTCAATTTAAAAATTTGAGGAAAATTTTCATTGAATAAATCAGAATATGAAAACATTAATTGGCAACATCCGAAATGAATTTTATCCGAAGCATCCGCAGTTCCTCATCGCTCAGCTCGTCGCCAAATTCTGAAGTCAGAACTTTCATACTGTCGCTTTCACTTTCTCCCATGAATTCCATGAATTCTTCTACAATATCCTCATCAAAATTATCTTCAATATAATAATCGATATTCAGTTTAGTTCCCTGATAAACAATGCGTTCCATTTCTTTGAGCAGTTCTTCCATCGAAAGATTTTTTGCTTTGGCAATATCTTCCAGGTCAATTTTTTTGTCTGTACTCTGGATGATGAAAACCTTGTGGCTAGATTTGTTGGCTACCTGTTTCAGCACCATATCCTGTGTACGCTCGATATTGTTTTCCGCTACGTATTTCGAAATAAAATCCGCAAATTCCTTTCCGTATTTTTTTGCTTTTCCTTCACCAACGCCATAAACCTTTCCAATTTCTTCCACCGTGATGGGGTACTGCGTGGTCATATCTTCCAGACTGGGATCCATAAACACTGTGTAAGGCGGTATTCCGTGTTTTTTTGCCACTTTCTTTCGCAGTTCTTTCAGTTGGTTAAACAGAGTTTGGTCGAGACCGCCACCGGACTGTATTTCAACTTTTTCAGAATCAGATTTTATCTGCTCAAGGTCATATTCTTTGTCTTCAGCAATGAGGAAGGATTCTTTATAATTTCCGTCAATAACTTTCTGCCCTTTTTCTGAAATTTTCAGAACGCCATAGGTTTCAATGTCTTTTGTAAGGAAATCCTGCACGGTGGCCTGACGGATAATTGATTTCCAGTAATTGTCGGATTCATTTTTACCGATTCCGAAAAACTCTGTGGTTTCCAGTTTATAAGACTTGGTCACAGAGGTTTCCTTGCCCATTACGACGCTGATCAGGTCTTTGGATTTAAATTTTTCATCCAAGGTTTTTACCATTTTAAGGACTGATTTCAAATCAGCGGTAGCATCGCGAAGCTTTGGCGGATTAACGGAATTGTCGTCCATTTTGGCGCCATCGCCATTCAGGGGATCGAATTCCTCACCAAAATAATATAAAAGATACTGGCGGCGGCTCATCGAAGTTTCGGCATAACCAACCACTTCATTCAGCAACTGAAGGCCGATTTCCCGTTCTGAGACCGGTTTTTGAGCCAGGAATTTTTCGAGTTTTTCAATATCTTTCGGATCGTAAAAAGCCAGACAATAGCCTTCGCCGCCGTCTCTGCCGGCGCGACCCGTTTCCTGATAATAACTTTCGAGGGATTTTGGGAAATCGTAATGAATCACAAAGCGCACATCCGGTTTATCGATTCCCATTCCAAAAGCGATTGTTGCAACAATCACATCGCATTCTTCCATCAAAAATTTATCCTGATTTGCGACGCGCGTTTTTTGGTCGAGGCCGGCGTGATAAGGCAGGGCATTGATTCCGTTCACCTGCAGCAGCTGGGCAAATTCTTCCACTTTTCTGCGGCTCAGGCAATACACAATTCCCGATTTCCCTTTTCTTTGGTTGATGAATTTTACAATTTCTTTATCGATGTTTATTTTCGGGCGGATTTCGTAGTAGAGATTCGGCCTGTTGAAACTGGACTTGAAAACCTGTGCATTATTCATTCCCAAAGTTTTCTGGATATCGTCCTGAACTTTAGGTGTTGCGGTGGCTGTAAGTGCAATGACCGGAACTTCGGCAATTTTATCGATGATCAGTTTGAGGTTTCTGTATTCCGGGCGAAAATCGTGTCCCCACTCCGAAATACAGTGTGCTTCATCTATCGCAACAAAGGAAATTTTAACCTCCTTAAGAAAATCCAGATATTCTTCCTTAATTAACGATTCCGGTGCCACGTAAAGCAGCTTGGTTTTACCACTTTTTATATCACTGAAAACCTGATTGGTCTGTGTTTTATTGAGAGACGAATTGAGGACGTGTGCCACACCTTCATCGGATGAAAGCCCGTTGACGGCATCCACCTGATTTTTCATCAGGGCAATAAGCGGCGACACCACAATCGCTGTACCTTCCGAAATAAGTGCCGGAAGCTGGTAGCAAAGAGATTTTCCGCCCCCGGTGGGCATCAGCACAAAAACATCGTTGCCTTCCAGCAAAGTCTGTATAATCTCTTGCTGCTGGCCTTTGAACGTAGAAAAACCGAAATATTTTTTTAATTGATCTGATAAATCGGCGTTTTTAGTCTTCATTTATACTTCTTCTTATTATGTTTGCTAAATTTGCATATCAACCAAAGTTAATAAATTAATCAGTATAAGTCAATCAATTCTTTGGTTAAATTTCTTTAAAATTAAAAACGTTTTGGAAAAATCTGCTCTCATAAGCCTTGCAAAACAGTCCCTGGAAATCGAAATCGCAGAACTTAATCACCTGAAAAACAGAATCGGAGAAGATTTTGCAAAGGCTGTAGAAATTATAAACAATGCTGTAGGAAAGCTGATCGTAGTCGGAATCGGCAAATCTGCGCACGTTGGAAATAAAATTGTGGCTACGCTGAATTCTACCGGAACGCCGGCGCAGTTCCTACATGCTGCGGAAGCCATTCACGGAGATTTGGGCGTGATCCAGAAACAGGATGTGGTTCTGTGTATTTCAAATTCGGGGAACTCGCCGGAGATCGTGAATTTGGTTCCGTTTCTGAAAGATTATTCTTCTGCATTAATCGGGATGACGGGGAATTTAAATTCAAAACTGGCAGAATTTTCAGATGTGGTCTTAAACACTTTTGTTGAAAAAGAAGCCTGCCCCAACAAACTGGCGCCGACAAGCTCAACGACGGTACAAATGGCTTTGGGCGATGCTATGGCGGTTTGCCTGATGGAAATGAAAGGCTTTAGAGACCGTGATTTTGCAAAATTTCATCCGGGCGGAACGCTGGGGAAAAATCTTACAGCCAAAGTGGAACAGTTTCTTTCTTCACAAAAACCGCAGGTTTCTGAAAATTCTCCCGTTAAAGATGTGATTATTTCGGTAAGCAGCTCCACACACGGTGTTACGGTAGTTACTGAAAATGATAAAATCCTCGGCGTAATTACCGATGGTGATTTGCGTCGAATGTTGATGAATACTGAAAATATTTCGGGAATTTTAGCTAAAGACATTATGAGCAGAAAACCGAAAAGCATCGAGAAAAATGAGCTTGCTAAAGACGCCATGAAAATTCTGAAAGAAAAAAACATCGGCCAGCTGATTGTAACCGACGAAGGCAAATATTTTGGGATTATCGATCTGCACAGGCTTTTGGATGAAGGCATCATTTGAGTTTATTAATTCCTGCAATTCAAACTTTGATGCAAATTTTTCTTAATTTCGCAAACTCAAAAAACAACAGCAAAAATTGTGAATGACGATAAAGAAATGTCCCTCATCGGACACATTGGCGAACTGCGCGCGCATCTGATCCGCTGCATTATTGCGGTTATTATCTGTGGCTTTATCGTGGGGTACAATATTGAGTGGATTATGGATAAAATCTTCTTTGGGCCCGTTCGCAATGATTTTCCAACGTTTAAGCTGATCAATAATCTTTCTCAGGAGTTTTTTCAGACCAATGCGATCGATATCCCGAAGGATTTTCCGGTGCGTACACAGAAACTGATGCAGCAGTTTAACGTGATGATGTCGGTTTCTGTGATTGGGGGAATTGTTTTGGCATTTCCGTACATCATTTGGGAACTTTGGCGTTTCGTCTCTCCCGCCCTGCATCCAAAAGAAAAGAAAAATTCTGCGATGCTGATCAATTCTGTCTGGATTTTGTTTTTGCTGGGAATTTTAAGCGGTTATTTTCTTATTCTCCCTTTTGCCATCAACTTTGGGGTGATGTTTAAAATTTCAGACGTCATCGAGCCGCTTTATGATTTATCGGATTATACCGCACTATTCTTTCAGGTCGTCTTAGGGATGGGAATCGTATTCCTTTTTCCGATTATTGTTTATTTCCTTACAACGATTGGCATCCTCACGCCGCAATTCCTGAAAACCTACCGCCGCCACTCCATTGTCCTTATCGCAGTGATCGCCGCGGTAATTACGCCGGCTGATGTTTTAAGTATGATGATGGCTGCCATTCCGCTGGTGGTGCTTTACGAATTCAGTGTGGCTTTGTGTGGCAGAACCTACAAGAGAATTCAGAAGGAAGAAGCAGCCGCACTTGTGAAAACTTCCTGATCTTTTAAATGCAAATTTATTTAATGTTGAGCTTCATTTAAGAGATGAGCCTCAACATCCGAAAGCGTCACAAGAAAAATTTCCCATACAAAATCGCTGCATTTTCTAGTAGCTTCATTGTGTTCATGTTTTAAAACACAATAAAATTTTTCGACTCCTTTGGCGCTCGCTGCGCTCGCGCCGCTAATTTCCCTAAAGTTATTTTTTCTAAATTTGGCATTATGAAAATAATTGCCGCACTTTTTCTTGCTTCGTCCGGACTGGCTTTCGGGCAGAATTTTACGAAAATTGATACCCTAAGAGGTTCCGATACAGAATTCAGGAACTACTGGGACGTAAAAAAATACGAACTTTCCGTAGAGCCGGATTTTGATAAAAAATCAGTATCAGGAAGCAATAAAATTTCCTTCGAAATCACCAAAGATATCCTGAACCCCGTGTTTCAGATTGATTTTCATCAGCCAATGAACATCGTTGCGCTGAAAACCTCGTTCCCGAAAATTGACAACTATAAACGCGACGGCGACTTCATTTTCATCCAATCCAAAAAGCATTTTAAAAAAGGTGAAAAATACAGCATAGACATCACTTTCGCCGGGAATCCGCAAATCGCTAAAAATGCACCCTGGGACGGCGGCTGGGTGTTCAAGAAAGATGATAACGGCAATCCGTTCATGAGCGTTGCCCAGGAAGGGCTTGGCGTTTCACACTGGCTACCGACCAAGGATATTTGGTATGACGAGCCTGACAACGGCATTACCATGAAAATCATCACTTCAAAAGATATGGTGGGAGTTGGCAACGGAAGGCTGATTGCGAAAAAAGAAGAAAACGGAAAACTGGCGTGGACATGGCAGGTAAAAAACCCCATCAACGGCTACTCCATCGTGCCAAGCGTTGGGAAATATGTGAATTTTAAGGATACCTACAATGGCGAGAAAGGAAAACTCGACCTTGATTACTGGGTTTTGGACTATAACATTGACAAAGCCAAAAAACAGTTCGAACAGGTAAAACCAATGATGAAAGCCTTTGAATACTGGTTCGGCCCTTACCCATTTTACGAAGATTCCTATAAGCTCGTGGAAACGCCTTATTTGGGAATGGAACACCAGAGCAACGTTGCATACGGTAACGGCTACAAAAACGGATACCTCGGCAGGGATCTTTCCGGAACCGGCGTTGGATTAAAGTGGGATTTCATCATCATCCACGAAACCGGCCACGAATGGTTTGCCAACAATATTACTGCCGCCGATAAAGCAGATATGTGGATTCATGAGAGTTTCACGGCATATTCCGAGACGCTGTTTACAGAAAATTACCTGGACAGAAATTCGGCAGACACGTACGTCATCGGAACCAGAAAAGCGGTCAGCAACGACATCCCGATCATCGGGACCTACGGCGTGGCAAAATCCGGCAGCGGTGACATGTACTACAAAGGCGCAAATATGTTGCATACGATCAGAACTGTGATGAATGATGATGAAAAATTCAGACAGATTCTGCGCGGGCTCAATAAAGATTTCTATCACCAGACCGTGACCACAAAACAGGTTGAAGATTATATTTCCCAAAAATCGGGCATTGATTTTTCGTCTGTGTTTAACCAATATTTAAGGACAACAAAAATCCCGGTTCTGGAATACTCTCAGGATGGTAACATTTTGAAATTCAGATATACGGAAACTGTTAAAGATTTGAATTTACCTTTAAGAATCAATGACAGTCAAACCATTGCCCCAACACAGGAATGGCAAACCGTTGCCCTGAACAGTTCAGAACCGGTAAGGTTTAACAAAAATTATTATGTTGAATATCGCCAGATTTCTATGAAGAAAGCGTTGCCGGAGGAAAAATTTGTTAGCGACAAGCTAATTTTATTTTACGATAAAGGCAAAAAAGAAGCGGTGAAAAAAGCCATTTTGAAATACGGCCTTGAGATCTCAAGCGAATACAATGCGTTAGGTGGCTTCGCCGTCAAGATCCCTTCAGGCAAAAACATTAATGATGCTATGACCTATCTCAGAAAGCAAAAGGGTGTGACTTCTGTGAGCCGTGACCAAATCATAAAACTTGATGACCCGGTAAAATCCGCTAATCAGATTTCAAAATAATCCTGAACGTACTTCCTTTTCCGACTTCGGTCTGCGCAATTCGGATATCACCTTTGTGATATTCACTGATTACTCTTTTGGCTAGAGACAAACCCAACCCCCAGCCTCTTTTCTTGGTCGAAAATCCTGGTTTGAAGGCGCGAGCAGCATTGCGGGAGGTCATGCCGCTGCCGGTATCTTTGAAATCAATAAAAATATTTGCGTTTTTCTCATAAACGGAAATATCAAGTTTTCCGCTGCCCTTCATTGCGTCTACGGCATTTTTCACCAAATTTTCAATCACCCAGCTCATCAGGATTCTGTTATGTGGAATTAAAATTTCCCCGGTTGGAAGGGAAAGTTTAAAATCAACTTTTCTGGAAATTCTGGATCTGAGGTAATCGTAATTCTGCTGCACGGTTTCATTTAAATTCAAATCATTAAGCTCCGGAACCGAACCGATTTTGGAGAACCGTTCCGATATGGTTTTCAGCCGTTTAATGTCTTTTTCTATTTCGGCAACGCCAACGCTGTTTTCGTTTTCCATCCGCAGAATTTCAACCCAGCCGATCATTGATGACAAAGGAGTTCCGATCTGGTGCGCTGTTTCTTTTGCCAAACCTGCCCACAGGAAGCCTTCATCTGTTTTTTTAATCGTTCGTAAAAACCAAAAAGAAAAAATAATATAGGCCAAAACCAAAAGTCCCAAAAACAAAGGCGAATATCTTAAATCATTCAGCAACTGAGAGTTATTAAAGTAAACGTACTGATTACCACCGGGAAGTTTTATTTCAAACGGTTGGTAGGCCGATTTCATTTCGCCCAGCGTTCTCTGCAGCTTTTCAGGACTTTTCATCACCTCTTCGGGAATATTCCGCATAAATTCCGGACCGATAATTCGGCCTTTGGAATCTGTGATAATGACCGGCACCGAAGTATTACTTTCCGAAATCTGCAAAATAAGGTCCAGTGCCACAGGATCTTCGATAAAGGTTTCCTGCTGGTATTTCATGGCAGTGGCGAAAAGCTCGATCCGTTTGATTTCTTCCTTCCTCAAATAATCGATCAGGAAATAGGAAGCGGCTACCACGCCGCCGATAACGAGGGTAAACAGAATGAAAATAATCCAGTTGTTGAGTTTCGACAAAAGGTTTTTCTGAAGCATTATTTCAGTACATTAAGGACTTTGTACAGCGCGCTGCTCACATCAGAACCCTGATAATTGTTGATAATGATTGAGAAAACATATTTTCTCCCGGTGGATGAAGTGTGATAGCCCGCAAAGGACTTGGTATCCCTCATCGTACCGCTTTTCATCACCATCTGGTTACCCTGTGTAGGAAATCCTTCAAAAAACTCATTGAACCAGGGCTGCTTTCTTGCCCAAAGCAATGCCTGCACTTCTGCCCTCGCCGACACGTAATTTTGAGGTGAAAGCCCGCTGCCATCGGCAAAATTAATCATATACTGATTGATGCCTTTTCCTCTCCAGAAATCCTGCATATAACTTACACCAGCTTTGAAACTGCCTTCGCCTTTCTTCTCCTTACCGATGGTTTTCACCAGGGTTTCGCCGTATAGATTGACACTTTTTTTCAAAAACCAATAAACCACTTTGTCAAGAGTTGGAGATTTGTACTCAAAAAAAGTATTGTTTTTTGGGTATTGTGCCACCGATTCACCATTTATTCTTTGTGCGGAAGCGGTAATAATTTTACCGTTAAAGGCAATTCCGCTGTCTTTCAGCCATTTTTTGATCTCCGCTCCAAGTTGTACCGGTGGGTTTGGCGTTGCTCCCGAAACGGTCATATTTTTTGCCGGCAAAGTTCCTGTGATATGCGCCACTTCGGAATGCGGCGCGGTGAAAATCAGGCTTTGGTCTGATGATCCGGCCGTTTTCAGATCGTTAACCCATTTTACATTTTGAAGTTCGATGTTGAAGTTTTTGATGTCTTTTCCGGTAGTATGGATGTCGAACTGATTTTCCCGCCAGTTGACGCTCCACACACCCGCACCGTAATAATTCCCCATATCATCCCAGGGCCAGCCGCCCGGAACCGTTTGAAAATCGAAGTAAGAATCATCAATCACCAGATCGCCAGAAATTTTTGAAATCCCTTTCGTTTTAAGTGCAGCAATAAGTTTATCCCTGAAGTTTTCTGGTTTATAACCTTCATAGCGCCAGCTACCTAAAGTGGGGTCACCGTTCGAACTGATGAAAAGATTCCCGTTCAGGTTTCCATCTGAGATATTTCCGGAATGCGACGCTGTGGTGGTCCACTGATAATTTTTTCCTAAAGCTTCCAAAGCTGTCGCCGCAGTAAAAATTTTCTGGGTTGAAGCAGTAGACAGCCCTTTGTTCCCCTGATATTCGTAGACAAAATTCCCGGCTTCATCCGCTACATAAAATGAAAGATTTGCGGAATACGCCGGTGCAGAATTCAGTAAATCCTTGGTTGCTGCCTCGAGTTTTTGAGCGATATTCTGAGCAAAAAATAATTGTGAAGATAATATGAGAACTGAAAAAGTACTTTTCATTATGATGCTTTTTATTTCAAATATAACGAATTTACGCTAAGGGAAAGTGCGCAGCAGATTCCTAAAAAATCAATCTTTCATAGAATACACCGCAAAACTGGCCAGCCAGTGATCGCCACCATAGTTACCCTGAAACAGAAGCGGTAAAGCATTGGATATAAATTTATTAGCAGTGTGTTCAAAATCTTTTTTCAGCCTGTGATTTTTTGGCAGTGCTTTGGCAATTCCTTTCATATCCCAAGCCCGGTTGAAGGACAGGCCAACCAAATGAACGGTCTGGTAATCAGATAAATCACTCACGACGGGGATTTGTTTAATGTTGTTCAGGCTACGCTTATCATAGAAATTATTCAGCCAAATCACAAATTCTTTTTGTGGGAGAATCCTGCTCATAAGGTAAGATATATTCAGGCTTGGTGAAAAGAAATCTGAACCGTCGGGCTCCATATAAGCCGGTGCCTTTTTGTCTTTCAGGTAGAAATACTTTGATTTTTCAATTATTTGATTTTCAAAATCTTTATCGTTAGCGGCACGAGCCCAATCGAGTGCAAAAGCCATTGCAAAAGCCGTGTTAGGGTGCACTCCGGTTCTGTTAGGGTAAGTTTGTTTTGGTAAATAAAGTTTCCATTTGTTTATGATTTCTTGAGTGAGCGGTTTTAAATTTTCGTGCCAGCGTTTTGCTCTTGCATCGTCCCAGGTGATGAGCTCCTCGTTCAATTTCAGCAGCCAGGCCCAGCCATAAGTGCGTTCAAAAGTTCCCGCTAACTGGTATTTTGAAAAATAGAGCGCCTCTTCCTTCAGTTTTTCTTTCTGAAAAGAATTTTCTAAAACAGCTTCAATTTCCTGCGCATTTTCGAGATGCGGCTTGGTTTTAAGCAGCCGAACCAGCATCCAGTGTCCGTGCACAGAGCTGTGCCAATCTAAACATCCATAAAAACTTGGATGCAGCTGTTTCGGCGTCATTACCGCATCTTTTTCGTTGTTGATGATATGGCCGGTTTTGTTCGGATATTCGGTATTGATGCAATGAAGCGGCATTTTTGAGAGTTTCACCGCCATTTCATCCGACAGTGTCGGCATGGTTTGAGCGGACAGAACCACCGAAAATAAAACGGAAAGGATTGTGAGCTTTTTCATTTTCTAAAATTAGTAAATCCTAACAAAAAATCCCTTCAGAAACTGAAAGGATTTAATTTGATTCCTGAGCGAATCTTAAAGTCCAAAATGTGAATTTACAGCGTCCAGCAATTGGTTTTCACCCATTTGCTGTGCGGTATCCAGACTGATTTTCAGATTTTTGAACTGTGCGGTATCCAAAAGATAGGATTTCAATTCTTCCTGAACAGTACCCGGACCTGTAATATAAAGTTCCTCGGTGTTTTCGAGCATTTTATCGATTTCTTTGAAAAACTTTGTCTTGGTCGTAATTTCAGAATTGTTGGCCGTATTTTCGCTGGAATTGCCGTGTTGCTTTTCGTGTTTTGCGGTTCCGCAAACGGTAAATTCTGAAGTTTCCTGTCCGTCGTGGTTCTTAGCGATAATCGCTTTTTCCGTGTCAAGCCAAATGCCTGCAAGTTTCTTGTTTGTCATAACTTATTTTTTAGTTGGATGACAAACTTCAATAATGGTGCAAACGGCGTGTTAATGGATGTTAAACTTTAATGTGTGTGTACTACAGCGCACTATTTTCCCAGAACAAAAACCGCCGGAATCTTATGCAACTCGGGCTTGTTTTTTTGCCAGTCTTTAATGCTTAAAGTTTTGATGAATTCATCAGTAGGATGATTGATATTTGCGGCGATACACAGTCTTGTATTGGGTGAAAGCGACTTCAGCAAATCTTCAAAAAGCTGGTTGTTGCGATAGGGCGTTTCCATAAAAATCTGTGAATATCCCGTTTTCTGAACCTGAGTTTCCAAAAATTTAATCTTTTGAGATTTCTGGGATTTATCGATCGGCAAGTAACCATGAAAAGTAAATTCCTGACCATTAAAACCACTGGAAACCAATGCTAAAATGATGGAACTTGGTCCGTTAACCGGCACAACTTGGATGTCGTTTTCGTGGCACCATTTCACTATGATGTTTCCCGGATCAGCAATGCACGGAAGTCCGGCTTCTGAAAGTAAACCAAAGTCCTGGCCGGCTTTCATCAGATTTTGTGCCTCTTTCAGATCAGAATTTTCGGAATATTTATCAAGAATAAAAAGCTTCAAATCCGGCTGTTTCTTTTCTGGGCAGAAAAATTTGATGACTTTCCGTGCTGTCTTTTCATTTTCCACAAAAAAATAATCGGTCTTCAAAATATATTCTTTGACAGCTGGCGCAAAATATTCTGAAGGCGAATCTTCAGAGAGGTAAGCAGGAATAAGGAAAAGCATTTTAATTACTAATAATACTGAAAAATATAATTATTTGGATGTCAAATTTTTGGCGATGCTGTCACAGGCTGCATCCAGCATTTTGTAAACATTGTCGAAGGCGTCCATCTCACTCCAGTACGGATCCGGTACTTCGATTTGGTCGCCATGATTTCCGGCTTCATTTAAAATCAACCCTATTTTTTGCCACTGCTCTTCAGTACTCGCCATCGAAACTGCATCCTTATAGTTTTCCAGATCCATACAGAAAATCCTGTCGTAATCCTCCAAATCTTTTGGCGTTATAATTCTGGCTCGGTGATTACTGATGTCGATGCCGTACTGCTGGGCAATTTTTATGGAGCGGTGATCAGCTTTCTTGCCTTCGTGGTATGAAATAGTGCCGGCGCTGTCGATTTCAAAATCTTCAGGCAGTTTGGAGCGCAGAATACCTTCAGCAAGCGGGCTTCTACAAATGTTTCCGAGGCAGAGCATCAAAATTTTCATAGCTTTTTTTGGAATTTCAGTGATTAAATATAAACAAAAAATGAAGAATATTTCTACTCTTCACTTTCAAATTATGTAGGTGATATTATTACTGTTTCATCCTTTCAGAAAGGTCTTTTACGTACTTCTTGATTTCTTTATCAATTTTAGAAACGTCTTTAATGGTTTCCACGGCGTACATTACTGTCGAGTGGTCTTTACCGCCCATTTCCTCTCCAATTTTAGAGAAGGTTGCGTTGGTTAATTCCTTGGAGAAGTACATCGCCAACTGACGCGGAAGTGCGATATCTCTTTTTCTTGATTTTGAAAGCAGCTGCTCACGGTTCAGTCCGAAATACTCGCAAACCACTTCCTGAATATAAGGAATATTGATGACCTTTTTCTGTGTAGAAGCGATCTTGTTGATGGTATCTTTCAGAAGTTCAAGGCTCAGTTCAGACTTGTAAATCGTTGAGTATGCGATAACCGAATTGATGACACCAATCAGTTCACGAACGTTTGATTTCACTTCACCGGCAAGGTAATCTACCATATCATCGGTAAGCACAATGCCGTCGCGGCTCAGTTTGTCTACAATAATTTTTCTCCTGGTATCGAAATCCGGCGACTTCACTTCTGCAGAAAGCCCCCATTTGAAACGGGAAACAATACGCTCCTGAATATCCTGGATATCCACCGGCGCCTTATCAGAGGTCAAAACGATCTGCTTGCCGTTTTGGTGCAGGTAATCGAAAATGTGGAAGAATGAATCCTGGGTCGCCGCTTTACCGGAAAGGAACTGAATATCATCAATCACCAAAACATCCACCATTTGGTAGTAGTTCTGGAAATCGGTCTTGTTCTGCGCCTTGGCTGCAGATACAAACTGCTGTATGAATTTTTCTGACGAAAGGTAAAGAACAACTTTTTCGGGGAAGTTATTTTTTACTTCAAGACCGATTGCGTGCGCAAGATGTGTCTTCCCGACACCAACACCACCGTGAATGAACAGCGGGTTGAAAGCAGTAGCTCCCGGCCTTTTCGCAATGGATTTTGCAACGGTAGAGGCAAACTTGTTGCTTTCGCCTTCCACAAAATTATCAAAAGACAGGTGCGGGATCAGGTTCGACTCAATATTTACTTTTCTGATGCCCGGGGCAACAAGCGGATTCACAAGGTTTTTGGCTTTCGGCATCGCCTCCTGAATTTTTGGAGCAGGCGTGGAAATACCTTTCACTTTTTGGGTAATAGGTTTTTCTTTTCCGGCAGGTTTGTTTTCCATAACCGAATACCAAAGCTTAACGCCCTTGCCAATATTTTTTCTTAAGGCAGCTGAAAGCAGTGACAGGTAATTGTCCTCGATATATTCTTTGTAGAAATCACTGGGAACCAGCAACGTAAGGTTATGGTTTACCAATGATAAAGGCTGTACCTTGTCGAACAAAAGATCAAATGATTTCTCCAGCTTCTTAAGATCATCATTGTCTTCTGCAGCATTAAGGTTGTCCCTCATGAAGAGGAGACACTTTTCCCATATCAATGATAAATCTTGATCCAT